>NZ_JBWJVM010000048.1:0-67683 GCF_056428985.1 Streptomyces sp. CA189
TGCGCTCCTACCTCTCCACCGCCCGCAAACACGGCCTCAACCCCATGACCGTCCTCCGCGACCTCTTCGCCGGAAACGTCTGGCTGCCGCCTGCCGCTCACGCGTAATCAAGCACCTGAGTAGTCACGACAAAGGAACCAGCACCCGAATGCCAGTCGCGAAAAGGCGCCATCCGGATTGAGAAAACCGGCCAAGCAGGCATCAGCCCGGCCCGCACTCCCGGGCGGAGCCCGAAACCCTCAACCGCACCTTCGAGCCGCCATTTCCCGCGCTCGGACGTCATCCATTTCGCCACGCGAAATGAGTGGCGTGGCATTTCGCTGTGCGAACTCACCCGGTGTAAGCCGTTGCCCGAACCCGCATAGGGCCTGCCACGATCAAGCGCTCGCCCCCGGCTCCCGCGCCCACCAGCGCAACCCTGCCGGGAACACCACGGGCCACCGACTGAACCATCCGCCGGTATCGGGGACTGACGCCCATTCACCGGCGCCAACCGCGCACACGGGCGCGTGATCTAGTGCGGCAAGCCCGCAGCACAGGAACAACAGCGCGGCGACAAGCACGGGGGGAACGGCATGAAGTGGCTGATCGGAATCATCGTGGGGGCGTGCGCACTCCTGCTCGTGGTCGCCGGTCTCATCGTCGGCGTGCTCATCGACGGCGAAGCGAGCGCGGAAGAGATCACAGACGGCGGCGGCGGCCTCCAGGGCGTCCCCTCCGAGTTCAGACCGTGGCTGTTCAAAGCGGACGCCGCATGCGACCACCCCGAGCTGACCCCGGCGCTCATGGCCTCCCAGCTCTGGCACGAATCAAAGTTCAAGACCACCCCCGGCGAAGCGACCTCCGGCGCCGGCGCGAAGGGGCCCGCACAGTTCATCGACGGCACCTGGGCCACCTGGGGCCGCGACGCCGACGGCAACGGCAGAAACTCACCCTGGGACATAGGAGATGCCGTAGACGCCCAGGGCCGCTACATGTGCTCCCTGATCGGCTCCGCGAAGAGCTCCGGCTACGGCGAAGACCCCCGCGCACTCGCCCTCGCCGGCTACAACGCAGGCTGGGGGCGAGTCGAAGAATTCGGCGGCGTCCCCCCACGCAGCTTCGCCCAAGGCGAGACCTACAACTACGTGCAGAACATCCTCGCCGACATAGCCAAGTTCCAGGGCGGCGGCCACCTGGAGATCCCTGGCAACGGCGCGAACGCCGACGCCCTGCGCCGCGCAGCAGCCCGGATGGGCACCCCCTACTCCTGGGGCGGCGGTACACCAGCAGGCCCCTCCACCGGCTTCTGCGACGGCCTCAACGGCTATCTGAACGGGCAGTGCTCCGCGTCCAGCACCGTCGGCTTCGATTGCAGCTCGCTCGTCCAGTACGCCTACTGGCCCAGCAGCCACCTGCCGCGCACCGCGGCCCCCCAGTACGGCGCGACATCCCACCGCGCGGTCGCCCGCAACGAGCTCAAGCCCGGCGATCTCCTGTTCTGGAGCAAGAGCGGTGCCAGCGCGATCTACCACGTAGCGATCTACGCGGGCGACGGCAACGTCCTACACGCACCGCGCACAGGGAGGTTCGTCGAAGTCGCGCCCCTCACCTCCGCAATGCCGGAGTCGGACTACTTCGGCGCCACTCGCCCCTGACCCTTCTGTAGGTACTCGCCGCAGTCTGCGCTTTCTCACTGGCTTTGCGCCCGCTCTGCGCACCGCGCAACGTCAGCGAGAAAACCGCAGGTCGCGCGGTGATGCTCCGCTCAGTCAGGCCGTCCGCGTCACGGTCACCGAAGGAAGCGCAATGTCCGTGAGGCACAGCGCGCGCAACTCCGGTGAGACGGCAGGCGTTGCCGCTGGCCGGCAGCGCTTCAGACGCAAGATCGATCGAGTCCCTACACCTTCTCCGACCTCGGAAACGAGCGTGCCGCAGACCTTTCGGGTCTGGGGCACGCTCGTTTTCCAGCACCCTCTAGCGGGTCTTGCCCTGCTTCGCCGGACCGGTCTCCCGGTGTGCGGCCACCCCTCGCTCGGCAGGCGCCGCACTCTTGGAGGCGGCCGCCTTAGTAGGGCCCACCGTCGACGACTGCAAGCGAGCCGCGGCCGTGCTCACCCGATTCCGGGCATCCGTGCCGGCCGCACCCGCAGGACGCCGCAGACTCTCGCTCGTCGCGTGCAACAGCCGTGTGCCGAGCGTGCCCTGCCCCTTCTCCCAGGACGTGTTCTTCATCAGCCCCTCAAGGTGCTTCTCAACGGGCTGCTTCTCGCTCTCCATCTTGGCCATCCGCGCAGCCACCACCGGCCACTGCTTGGAGGCGACCATGAGGTCGACGTCGCGCCCACGGCCCGGCATCGCGTCGCGCACCTTCCGGATGAAGATCTCATTCTCCGCAGTCGAGATCGACAGCTGTCGAAGCGCATGCGCCCGGTCGGCCAGGTTGAGATCCGGCGGCAGGTCGAGCCCCTCCGTCAAGGGCCCCCACGACAGGATCGCGTCGCGGCTCGCGGTCGGCGTCTCCCCCGCGGCAAGCAGCTTCGCCATCGCCTGATCCACACCGAGGCCTTCGCCGTGAGCGGCGGCGAGAATGCCTCGCACGTCCACCTTCTTCGCGTCCAGCTCGCTGAGCGTCGCGGCCATGTCCGGCCATGCCGGAGAAGACAGGATCGCCTCCCGCACCATCCCCGCCGGAAGGGTTTCGCGCAGCATCTTCTCCCACCGCCCGGTGCCCTCCGCGGCGACCCGCGCCTCGTTCGCGGCGACCTGGTCCCGCACGCTCACCGCGATCTCACCGACACGGGGAAGGAACTTGTCGAGCTCCACCCCGGCCTTCTTGAGCGCCATCAGCTGCTGCGCCATCTGCGGCCAGTCCGCATCCTTCATCAGTGCCGCGGAGATGTCCGCGGGCAGCAGATCCTTCAGCTCCTCCTTCGCGTCGACGACCGCCTTCTCAGGAGGCAGGAGCTCGTCCTCCTCTCCCTTCTTTTTCTTCTGCTGATGCCGGCGGACCGCCTCCGCAATGGCCAGGACCAAGCGCACCGACATGACGGCGGTCTGCACCGCCTCGCCCGCAGCCTCCGGGAACGGATCCCCCTGTTGTGCTGGTGTCGACATCTGGCTGAACTCCCCTCGTTAACGGGCCCGCTTCGGACCCTTACGCTGCTCGTCCCCGGGCGGCCTGCGCCGGGGCGCCGGTGCTGCCTTACGCGCCGGCGGAGTCTTGCGCGGCGTACCTCCCGCGGCGGTCGACGACGGACTTCCCCCCGCCGCCTCCCCCATCCCACGCTGCTTCCGCCACCCGTACAGTCGCCATGTAAGCACCTCGGCCACCGACCCCGCTGAGGACAACTCCCTTCGAGCCGCAACCGACTTCAGTACGTCAACGGGATCTTCGCCTGCCTTCTCAACCTCCAGCAGCTGCGCGCGCAGCGCAGGCCACGCAACATCTGTCACGATCGCGCGCGCATGCTCGGGAACGGCCTCCTGCACGACACCGGCCATGGGCCGCTCACCGGGGGCGGCGGCCTTGCGCGGAGCCGATCCAGGCCGTGTGGCTGCCCGCTTGGTCCGGGGCTTGTACTCGCGTGCTGCGTTCGCGCCGGTAGTGACCTCCACCGCTTCGCGCAGCAGACGTCCGGCTCGCCCGGAAGCCTCTGCCTGGGCCCGGTGCTCCTGTGCCTGGTGCCACCGGCGCGAGGCCTCCACGGCCTGCACCAGCGCGAGCAGAAAGCCGAGGGCGGCCACCGTGCTGTTGCGGCCGACGGCGGCTGTCGACTGCGAGAGAACCTGCGCCGACTCCCGGTACAAGGTACGCGCCTGACCCTCCAGCGCACGGTCGCCGGGAGCCCGGGAAGCACGCTCGAATTCCGTGGCCGCCTTCCTCATCTGCGTGCGCACCAGCCGGGGTGAAATGATGGCGGCCACCACGATCAGGTCTCCAAGCGCAGCCACATCACCCGCCCCCTCCCGCAGCCCCTGCGCGCCGAGCTGGTCGGCCGCCTCACGCACCTTGATCTCCGCCACCCGCCACATCTCCGCCGGCGCAACCCGCTGGACCGGGACCGGTGCACTCCACCGCTCACGGACCCTCGGCAAGGACAGGTCCGGCGCGAGGCGCGCCCCGGAAAACCAGATCGGCTCCTGCTCGGGATTTCGGTCCCCCGGTAGCGCCACCGAGTAGCCGGTCAGCTTCCCGTCTGGCGCGATCCGCTGCTTCACGCGTAGCCCAGAAGAGGTCAGTCGTTCGAAGAAGTCAGCATCGCTGGTCGCTGCTGCTGCCACCTCGCGAACCGCACGCTGCAACGACACCCGCGGTGCCTCACTCAGCCCGCGCCGTTCAGCCTTCTCCAGCTCACCGCTATGCAGCCAGAGCGCCGCCGTCTTGTCTCCGCGCTTCACTCGGCGAAGCCCGAACTTCTCCTCGAAACCGCGGGCGGCCTCCTGCATCTTCACGATGTCCTGCGTCAGGTTCGGCTGCCTCCCGTCCTCTCGCACTATCGTCGCGAGCAGGTGGATGTGGTCGTCGGCGTGGCGGACGGCAACCCAACGGCATCCCTCGTCATCACCGTGCTCTGCGACTCCAGCAGCGTGCATCATCTCGATCGCCACCTCGGCCCATTCCTCGTCGGTGAGGATGCGGTCCTCTGGAGCGTTACGCACCGCCACGTGGTAGACGTGCAGCGGCGGCTTCTTCCCCTTCATCGCGAAGACCGGCGCGTCCAGAAGCAGCGCCAGATCCGAGAGCGTGATATCCGGGGAACGTGCCGGATCATGGATGTACGGGTCCCACGAAGCCACCATGTGCGGGTCGACGTGTTCGTCCCGCCGGCCCGGCCCGTACAGGTAGGCCAGCAGTCCGTACGTGTCGCTACCTTCGTCCAGCTTCCCCGGAATCACGCCCGTTCCGTCCGCTCACGCATCAGTTGGAGCGTCGCCTCGTCGACGTTGTGGATGGCTTTCATCAGCGCGGCGTAGACCGCCTCGAACTGAGCCTCGGGCACTTCTCCATCAGAGTTCTTGACCTTCGCGATCTGGTTGTGGTTGACGCCAACCCGCTTCAGTTGCTTTCGCGCTTCCATCAGCTCACGCACCACAGCCTTCGCATCGACCGATACAGGTACGACCTTCTCCTCGGCCACGGCCAGAGCGTTGCGCGCGACCCACGCCGCGATTGCCTCTCTGTCGCCTTCAGCAGCCGCCTTGACCAAGGTGAGCTCATGTTCGTTGTAAGACACCTTGATACGGGTCCCCCGCGCCCCACCGGCTTCTCTCTCCCTCCTCCGCACAGTCGATCCCTGACGACTCTCATCCGCTGCTGGCTCTGCCACGACAGCCCCCTTCCGGCCTCGCCCGGTCCGTGCTCGGACCCATGATCACCGACTACCCACACTAGCGGGGAGGTGATCGGCGAACCCGTTACTGGGCCCAGTAACAACTAACTTGCTACTGGTTTCTAGGGTGGTCCCGTCAGGTGCAGGTTTGTGGTTGATGGCGGCTCAAAAAGACGCGCGCGGCCGCAGGTTGCAGCCGGATTCTTCCCGCTCTGCGGGTCCGGGGCCGTACGATGCTCCCATGTCTGCACACGAGATTCTGCAACGTATGGAAAGGCTTCAGGCCGCGCGCGCTGAAGCCATCAAGCCCCTGGCCGCGATGCAGGACGAGCGCGCCGAGCTCCTGCGCCAGGTAGCCGCCATGGACGAGCCGTTCGGGAAGCTGTACGCCGCTGCCGAGGCTGCCAGCTGGTCGCCGGAGCAGCTCGCGGAGATCGGCATCGACGAGCCGGTCAAGCGTCCTCCGGTACGCTCCCGGCCGCGAAAGACGACCGCAAAGAAGGCGGACAGCAGCACCCCGGAGGTGTCGTCGCCGGCGGTGTCGGTCCCCGCTCAGGACAGCACCGGAGCTCCTGCTCCGGTAGACGCTGGCTCCCAGTCCAGCTGACATAGAAGAGCACGACGAAGGGCCCCGCCGAGCGGGGCCCTTCGTCGTGTGGGGGGTACCTCGTGACCGCCGGTCAGGCGACGCGGCCGGTGTGAGTGACTGCCCCGGGACTGCGGGGCGCGAACAGCTTGCGCAGGAGCTGCTTGTCGTCGGTCTCGGCGAACAAGGACATCTGCTCGGCCTGCCGGACCTGTGCCGCAGGGACTTCCGGGGCGGGCTTCCGCTCGTGCCTGTCCAGCCGGTAGAGCTTCGCCTGGTAGGCGGCCGTCGGCTCGTACCAGTCCTCGCCCTGGACGGCTGCGGAGAACGGAGCACCCGCGAACGGGGAGACCGCATCGGCGATCATCTGGGCGATGTTCCGGGTCCCCTTCGCACCCGCACGTGCCGGGATGTAGGTCCACGGGTAGTCGCGGCGGAAGCCCACGAGCGTCCCGAGATCCGGGAGAGAGATCGTGGCCGTCCCTTCGCCCTGGGGGACGCTCGCCGGGCGGAACTTGATCGCGTACCACGGTGCGGTGACGCACTGTCCGACTGTGTTGAGGCGGAAGGATCCGCCACCCATCGCCTTGCCGGTGGCGGGGTTCACCTTGCGCTTGCCGCGGGTGTCGGCCCACCAGTCCTCGGGGAGGTCCAGCGCGGTGGCGACGGTCACCTTCGGCAGGGCCGGGCGGCCCTGGTAGGGCTCGATCCGGCGGTCGAGTTCCGGCGTCCAGTCCGGCATCTTGCCCGTCTTCTTCAAGACGTGCGCCCACATCTCCCGGGCCGCGGAGTCGCCGTCCGCGTGCTCGGCGTAGCGGGGCTTGTCGTACCGGGTGGCCACCATCCAGGCACGCTCGCGGCGGGTGGCCGCACCGTAGTCGGCAGCGTCGGCGATCTGCCACGAGCACCACGCCCAGCCGAGTCCCTCGACGCTGACGAGCTCGGACTGGATCGCCTCGGCGAGGGCTGGAACCTGCTTGAGCAGGTTGGCGGACTGCTCCATGGTGATGGACACCAGGGGGGCCCCGATCTGCACCAGGCACATCGGCCAGATGAGCATCTCCGCCATGAGGGCGGTGCGCTCGTCGGAGACGGCCGAAGCGGCCCACGTCCGGAAGTCCGCGGGGGTCATGCAGGGGGGCAGGTGTCCACCGCCGCACTGCTCTCCCCATCCGTCGGCGTCGGGGTGGTCACCCATGTCGTCGTTGACGTCGCCGTAGTAGCCGTGCGGGCCGCCGTAAAGGGAGCACAGGTCGTCGACTTCAAGGAAGCCGAAGGCCTCGCTGGCCTGCCACATGATCGACTGGAGCTCGGAGATCTCGCTGGAGTTCCACCCGGCGTGCTTACCGGCGTCGCTCAGCGTCTGGCAGGGCGGGGAGCCGTGGAAGCGTCGGACGCAGCGCAGGGCGGGGTGGCGGGGGTCGAGTGTCCGGACGTCGGCCTCGACCACCCAGTGACCGGCCGCGCGGGCGGTCGCGGCAGCGTCCCGGTTCCACTCGACGAGGGCCCAGTCGCCGCCGTCGTCGACCAGTGCGCGACCGGCCGACATGCCTCCGGGGCCGCCGAAGATCTCGACGCCCGGCTCGGGCTGGCCCTCCTGCCAGTCCTTGGCCCAGTGCGGCGGCCAGGGCGCCGCGAAGGTGGTGCACTCCTGGCAGTCCGCGCACGCCGACCCTGCGGTGCAGACGGTGCAGTCGGCGCACGTCCAGCCGTCCCAGTCGAGCGTCGCGGGCCGGAAGCCGTTGGCGTACGGACGCCCTTCGGCGTCTGTCGCCGCGGCGGTGCTCCCGGTGCGCACGTGGGTGTCTGCCATGCCCTGCCCCTTGGTGGTTGAGGTTCTTCGGTGTGGCCCTGGGGCCGTGGTGTCGGGTTGGGATTCCCGCCCCGTTCCGACGTAACCAATTCTCTCAAATTCTAGGGTGGATATCAAGACTCTGCCCGTTGGTCAAGGGGGGTTTTGATGCACTGTCAGGCCGTCACGGACTGGCGGCTTGGACCACCGCGCGGCAGCGGCTGCCCCCCATCAGTCACGGCGCCAGGGTGCGCTCGCCTCACGCGCGGTCGGCGCGACGGCGGGGGTACGGTCCGCGCCCTACTCGGCGCCGACGGACGACCTCCGGCTGGCCACCCGGCACCCCTCCCCTCGCTGTTGGCCGCCTTTGGGATGCCCAGCGCGCCCGCAGCCGCCGTACCAGGTGGCCACGCGTGCCATGTGACGCTAGGCGCCCCACAGCGCGTCCGCAGGAAGGCATCCGGCCGCGGGCGGCGGGCCTGGAGACCCTCGCCGCCCGCCGCGCGTTCCGGTCAGAACAAGGCGTCCTGCTCCGGACGCACGTCGGCCGAACGCCGGGACGCCTTCGCCGGCGCGACGGGGGCCGGGGCGGCGGGGGCCGCGGCGGGCTTCGGTGTCGCCGCCGGTGCCGGAATCCTGTCGGGGGCAGGCCCGTCTTTCAAGCAGGGGCACCGGCACCACCAGACGCACGGCGCGCCATCAGGGCGCAGGATCAGCTGGGCAACGACTCGGCCCGTCGGGCCGTAGACCAGGTCGGTGTTGTCGTCGACATGGGGGCCGCCTTCCTGGCGGTGGACGCACAGGTCGCATCGGCTCGCGAGGCAGTTCCAGCAGACTCCGCGCTCGCACATCGACCACCGGTGAAAGCCGAACGGGTACTTGCTGTCGATGGTGTGGAAGTGACCGGGCCACGCGTGTTCTCGTACCCACTCGCCTTCGGCCTCCGGCATGGGCGACGGGTTGGGTACCGGGTCGACCAGCCCCATGATCAGGGCGCCCTGGAAGTTGAGCAGCGGGACGTCCTGAACGGTTTCACGCTCCTGCTGGGTGAGGGTGCGCCGGGGGCGGCGGATGACGGTTCGGTGCGGGTCCGGGCGCGGCTCGACGTCCGCGCGGGGGGCGAACAGGCGGCGCAGGAGTTCCTGCCCGGACGCACCCGCCGGCGCCTTGATGCTGGGGGTCCGGGCCGCGGTCGGCGCAGGCTCGGCGGCCGCCTCGACTACCGGTCGGGGTGCCTGTACTTCGGGGCAGTAGCCGCCCTCGTCTTCCCACTGGTCGGCCGCCTTGCGCTGTGCCTGGAGGTCCTGCTCGACGAGCGTGACGGGCCGCCGATAGTTGCGCCGTGCGCAGTACTCCAACTCGGGCAGGCGGCGCGCGGCGGCCTTCTTGTCGTCGCTGCGGTCGTACCGCTTGGCGACCTGGTCGTAGCGGACTTGGTAGGCGTCCTGCTCTGTTGCGTGCAGACCCTCGGGGTACATGCGCGCGAGTTCCAGGGCGATCCGGCCCATCGTGCTGACGGTGAGGACTCGGACGCCGTCGTCCTGGCGGGCGGCGAGGAGGAAGCGTGCCTCGTAGAGCGCGCGGGTGCGCTCGGCGCTGACCTTGCGGCCGCCGTCCCACTCGCCGTGGCGCGCGGCCTGGCGGGCCTGCTTGTTGCTCCAGTACAGGCGGCCGGTGTCGGCTGCTTCCAGGACGCGCACGTGACCCGCAGTCCAGCCGAGTTGGGGGATGGCACCTTCGGCGTAATAGCGGTTCATGGACACCTGGTTGCGGTTGTCCGCGTCCATGCCGGTCGCGGCGCGCTCCTCGGCCTCCCTCTGGGCTTCCTCGCGCAGGCGCTCGCTCTCGCGCCGGGCGCGCTGCTCGGCGGTCGTCGGCGGCTCCAGCTCGGTGCGCAGCGCGGCCGCGGTGATGTCGAGACCGGCGGCGCTCTGGGCTCGGACGGCGTGGTCGACGGTGCTCGTGGCGTAGTGGAGGAGGGTTTGTTCGGTGGAGGTGCTGGCGTCCCAGTCGGCGGCGTAGGTGGCGTGCCTTTCTGCGTCGACGGCGTGGTGGTGGGCGGCGAGCATGACCTCTTCGAGCCGGGCGGTGTTGCCGGAGCGGCTGCGGCATACGGCTTCGGTGGCGTGGTCCGCGGCGGCGACGGCGAGCTCGGCGGCGGCCTGGGCGATGCGCTGGTACTTCGCGGGCGGCGACGGGGGTTCGGGAGCGGTGGGGGTGGGCGCGCTCTGATTGTCGGTCATCGGTTTCCCTGCGGGTTTGAGGGGTTTCGGTGTGGCCTCCGGGCCTGGTTGCCGGGCCGGGATTCCCACCCATTCCGACGTAACCAATACTCTCAAGTTTTTAGTTGGCGGTCAAGGCGGACTGCGCAGATAGGTGCGCCTGCCGCCTCTCCCCGGCCGCCGCCGAGCGGTTGCCTCAGAGCGTCTTGCGGGCCTCGGTGACGATGCGCTTCCACGTGTGGACGGATGCGCCGTGCCGCGCGGCGAGGGCGGCGGCCACCTCTCCCGGCTTCGCGTCGGGCTCGGCCCGCAGCGCCAGGGCGGCCTGGCGCACGCGCGGGTCGGCCGCCTTGGCCGTGGGGCCGGACGGGCGGCCGCCGGCGGTCCCGAAGCCGGGGTTGCGGTCGGCGAACTCCCAGAGTTCGCGGCGGGTCCGCCACCGGCGGACCCGGGTCGGCAGCTGCTGCACGCGGCCGGGCGGCCAGCCGGGCGGGGGCTGCTTGTCGTACTGGGTAATCCGGCTGGGGTCGATGCCGAGGACGCGGGCCTGCTCGGCCGGCGTGAGTTCCTCGTCCGGGCTGCCGCTGCGGTCGACCTTCGACTCCGTGGTGGGCGCCTGCTGGCGCTGCTCCTCGAACCAGGCCGTCCACTCCTCCACGTCCCAGTGCATGACGCGGTCGATCGTGCGGGGCTGCGGGTGTCCGTTGGTCTCACGGTCGCGCCACAGGTCGGCGATGGTGGTCCGGCTGTAGCCGGAGACCTGGATCAGGTCCTCCCGGGTCGCCCACGGGCGGCCCTCGATGCTCTGCACGGCGGTGTTCTCCTGGTGGTGTCGGTACTGGATACGATGATGCCTGGTTCGGTTATGGGTTCGTTGAGGGCCTTCGGTGGCCGGACCGCACGGCCCGGCGGGATTCCCACGCTTATGCGCCCCGCCGGGCCGCTTCATGTCCGGCTCCGTACCGGTCAGCTGCGGGCGCGCTCGATGATCTCGCGCAGGCCGATGGACTTCTTGAACTGGTGGCCCATGGCGGCCTCGGCGTCGGCGTACTCGGCGAAGAGTTCCGGGTTGAGCTGAGCGGAGCGCACCAGGTCCTCGGTCGCGGCGAGCGGGCAGGCCCGGCAGCTCAGGCGGCGCATGCCCTGGTCGTAGGCCTCGTGGTGCGCGATGCCGTTCTCCTGGTGGAGCTCCCAGACCTGCTCGGTCGTGAGAGCGTGGACCGGCAGCCATGTGGTCACGATCCGCTTCGTGCCCTTGCCGCTCATGCGGTGGAGCTCGATCGCGGGCTTCTTGGCGCGGGCCGGGGATTCCTCGGCGCGCATGCCCATCGCGTACCCGGCCCGGACCGGGCGTCCCAGGTTCAGCTCGGCGCCGGTCTCGTCCACGAAGTCGCGGCCAGTCGCCGTCTTGGTGTCGGCCGTGCAGTAGCGAGCGAAGAAGCCGGGCCAGTTGCCGTGGGAGAGGATCCGGTCCCACAGGGAGGGCCACCGCTTGCTGCGGCGGACCGCGAACCGGACGCCGTACTGCTCGGCGTGCGCGCGGGCCACCGCCAGCGCTCCGGGCCACTCGACCAGGTGGCCTCGGGTGGTGCGCCCGAGGTCGACGTGGAGGACACGGACCTTGTCGAGCTGGCCCGCCCGGTCGGCCTGGGTGCACACCTCGTGGGCCAGGGCGCCGCTGTCCTTGCCGCCGCTGTCGCCGACGATGACCACGTCGTGGGCGTCGAAGTCGAATTCGGCGGGCATCGCGGCCGCGGCTGCGGCCGGCGCGGGGAAGAGCTCCATCTGGGCGGCGGCGCACCCGGTGCCGCACGGCGGGGTGAAGGGTTTCCTGTTCACGTTCTTCTCCTGGTTGAGGTGTTCGGTGTACTCGCCCGGGGCCCCGGTGGGGGAGCGGGATTCCCGCCCCGCTTCCCCCACCCGACTGGCGCCGATCACACGGGCCGGTGCCCGTCGGCGGCCCGCGCCGGCGGCGGGGCGTCCGTCAGGAACAGCCGAATCCGCAGGCCGTCGGCGTTGGTGTAGATCGCGCCCTTGCCGCTGGCGAACAGCTCACTGATCTCGCCGAGGGCGTACGCGTCCCGGAGCCTGCCGATCTCGGCCTGGCCCTCCTTCAGGGACAGCAGCGTGCTCTCGCCGTTCTCGGTGCGCTTGAAGACCTTGCCCATGGCGACTCCTTCTTGTTCGTTGAGGTGGTCTGGTGTGGCGGCGAGTGCGGGGCGGGATTCCCGCCCCGCAACTCGCCCCCGGTCTGACCGCGGTCACTCGGTCCGGTCGGCCAGCCGCTGGCGGAACACCACGACGCGGAACGCCAAGATCAAGCCCGCGATGTCGTCCTCGACGTTCAGTCCGCCGTCCTGGGTGTCGTAGACGATGCAGGGGCCACTCGCCTCCGGGCTGTCGACCCAGGCAATGAGCCCTCGGTGGTCGAGGTCGGTGGCCTCGTGGTCCACGCCGTCTCCTGCGACGCGGGCACCCATGACGTGAAGCGTGCCGCCCTCGAACTCGACGGCGACGGCCACGGCCGCACTGTCCCAGTCGATGTGGGCCTCGAAGCCCTGGGCGCCGAACGCGGCGAGCAGGCGGGCCGCGAGCGTAACGAGTACGGGCTCGGCAGCCTCACCACCATGACGAAGGGGTGCTGCACTCGGGCGGTTGTTCTGCATGGTCTCGTCTCCTGGTTGAGGTGTTCGGTGTGCTCGCGCGGCCCCGGCGGGGGCGGGATTCCCGCCCCGCTCCCCCACCGGTCTGGCGCCGGTCACTCGGTCCGGTCGGTCCGGGCGTAGTTGTGGAAGTCGTCACTGACGGGGAAGTCGGTCGGCTCGGTGACGGCCGCACCGACCCAGGTGGCCACGGGGCCGGGGGTTTCCTGGTGGCCGCTGAGCCACTGGTGGATGTCGGGGCGGACCTCGAAGAGGTCGCCGTACCACCCCTCGGCATAGAACTGCGCGGTGCCGCCGAAGCCGTTCTTGTCCGCGTACTCCCACACGCAGACCAGGTACGGGCCGCGCAACTCATGGATGCGGCCGAAGACGGCGCGGATGTCCTCGGCGCTGTAGCCGTTCGCGAACCGGCCGTGCAGCTCGGCGATGTAGGCCATCAGGTCCGGGAATCGCAGGTGCTCCTGCCCTTCGGCGCCGGACGTCTCCTCGGTCTCGGCGCCGGACGTCTCCTCGGTCTCGGCGCCGGACGTCTCCTCGGTCTCGGCGCTGGGGGTGGGCTCGGGCTCCTGGTTCTGGTGCTCGCCGCCGTGAGCGAGGATCAGGGCTCGGACGGCCTCGATCGGCACGTCCGAGTGGAGCATGCCGTCGCTGAAGTCGCCCCCGGTGAGCCATCCCTCCAGGTCGTCCCCTTCCCCCCAGGCCTCCGTGTCGGGGGCGGTCAGACCCGGGTAGAGGAACACTCCCTGCGCCACGTCGGCGCCGGGGTGGGTGTTGAGGGTGAGCACGTGGCCGTCGGCGAGGCGGATGCCGTCGAAGATGTCGTCGGTCCCGCCGGCGGTGAGGCTGTCGAGTCGCGGCGTACTGCTGGTCATCGTGGGTCCTTCGTTCGCTGAGGTGGTTCGGTGTGACCCGGGGGCCGGTGTCGGTCGGGATTCCCGCCCGATCGACGTAACCAATACTCTCAAATTATAGGGTGGGGGTCAACTCCTCAGACCCCCGGGCCCTCCCCCGGCCCACCCTCGAAAGGGTGGGCCGGGGGTGGTCGTCAGCTTTGGAAGATGGACGCGAGGGCGGCGCGCTTCTCGTGCAGGACGAACACAGCCTCGATCAGCGCCTGAGCGACTTCCTCGGTGGCGGCCGCGGTGAGGTGACTGTGCAGGGTGTCCAGTGCGGCCGCGAGCTGGGTGTCGCCGTCGGCCAGGGCGCAGCCGGTGGTGCCGAGGGTGGCCTTCCTCGTCAGGGGACGAGGGTCCAGGGCGTGCGTGACGTACTGGCCGAACCGCTGGGGGAATCCGGTGCCCGGGTTCTCGTCGGCGGTGGTCTCGGCGTCGGCGAGGGCGAGCCGTGCGTCGGCCGGGATGCCGTCGGCGTCGGTCGGCTCCTCCTCGCAGAACGACAGGGCGACGATGTCGAGCAGGTCGGCGAGGACGTGCAGCGCCCGGCCGTTCCAGGCGGAGGCGAACAGGGTACGGCGGCGGGCGATCTCCGCGAGCGCGTAGGCGCGAGCGGCAGCGGCGCAGGCCTGCGCGGTGGGCTCGAAGTCGGTCATGGCGTTCCTCCGTGGTTGAGGTGCTTCGGTGTGGCCCGGGCGGCGGGATTCCCGCCCCGCCGGCCGGACCGGTTGGGTGTGCGCCGGGTCGGCGCGCGGGCCCGGGGCGGCGTGCGGCCGCCCCGGGCGGGGCATCAGGTGTGGTCGGGTACCGAGAGGTTGAGTGCGGCGGCCTGCCAGGCGCGGATCTCGGTCAGGGCCGCGTCCCGGACGGTGTAGGGGTTGCGGCGCCATGCGGCGATGTAGGCGGCCAGGGCGGCGGTGTCCTCCCCCGGGAAGGACTGGCCCGAGATCTTGGCGCCCTCCGTCGCGGACAGGTCGCCGGTGCCGATGACCGTGATCCACTCGTCGGTTGCCCTCACCGGCCGGTCGACGCTCACTTCGTCGGCGTCGTCGGGGTCCTGCAAGAGGGCCAGGAGGTAGGGCTGCTGACCCATGTCGGGGAACTCGCCGTCGCTGAGGCCGATGACGAGCCAGCTGTTGCACTGTCCGCCGATGAAGGTGTCCTCGTCTCGGTGCGGGGTCACCCCGTGCCCGGCGAGCTCCGTGCGCAGGTTCCGTTCCGCCGTCGGCGGGCGGCCCGCGGCGAGGTCGGCCAGTTCGAGCAGGTGCCTTGCGGCCTGCTCCGAGTCGGCGAATCCGTCGGTCCAGTAGGTCGCGCCGAGGAGGATTGCCTGCCAGGTGGTGCCGCGGTGGACGATGCGGCCGATGCGGCGGGTGCCGTGGTGGACGGGGTAGTGCCCGGCCTTGTCGAGAGGCTTGATCCGGTAGCCCACGGGCGGGAAGTCGCGATCCTGTTGGGCGTGCTCGCCGCCGTGCTCCAGGATGAAGTCGTGGACGGCGCCTACGGGGACGTCGACGTAGACGGTGCCGCCGTCGGTCTCCCCGGACAGGAACAGTCCGATGGTGTCCTCGTTCTCCCACGCCTCGGTGTCGGGGGCGGTGAGCCCGGGCGCGAGGTAGACCTGGTCCGCCACGGTGGCGGCGGGCTCGGCCTTGACGTTGATCAGGAGGCCGTCGGCAAGGCTGATGGTGATGAAGCCGTGGTCGGTGCCGGCGGCGGCGATGCGGTTGAAGCGGTCGGTGGTCATGCGGAGCTCCGTTCGGGTCGGTGAGGGGGCCGGGCCCGGCGTGTGCCGGGCCCGGCGGTCCTGCTGAGCTGCTGGGGCCTACTTCTGGTAGGCGGGGATCAGCTCGCGGACCTTGTCCTCGCCGATGCATCCGGGGTGCCGGTGGGCCGTGGGCGGCTCGCCGTTGCGGCCGCGCAGGTGGCTCCAGTAGCGGGGTCCGGCCCAGTCGCAGAGGTCGCAGACGAGGTACCAGGGGTTGTCCGAGCCTGGGAAGCCCGCGAGCGGCGTCCACAGGTGCTCCGCGACCCCGGCCCACGCCTTACCGGCGCCCTCGACGTTGCGGTCGGTCTCCGGCATCCGCCAGTGCAGGAGCGGGGCGGGGCCGTAGAGGCGGGTCTCCTCGTCGGTGCCGCGCGCGAGGAGCTTGGTCGCCGCGATGAGACCGGCGGCGTACTGCTCGACGAGGTGGGCGGCGGCCATGTCCTCGCCCTTCTCGCCCTTCGGCGGGCGGCCGAGGTTGTGCTCGCCGGTGGAGTCCTGGACGAGCCAGTTGCGGTGCCAGCGGAAGGCCAGGCCGACGACCATGTCCGCGCCGATGACGACCGGGTAGCGGCATTCGACGTCGGGCTCGCCGAGTCGGTACGCCAGGGTGGTGGAGCTCATGAAGGTTCTCCTTGCTGAGGTGCTTCGGTGATGGGGTTCGCCGTGCGGACGGGGATTCCCGCCCCCGTCCGTACGGGAGGTGACAGCTGGTCAGGCGGTGTCGGCGGCGGCCCGGGCGGCCTCGCGGCAGAAGATCAGCCACTCCCCGCCGCCCTTGGCGTAGACGAGCCCGGCGTGCAGGAGGAAGGCCTCCAGCTCCGTGAGTTCGCGGACGCCGAGTCCGGCCAGCGCCTCGTCGATCGCATCCAGCGGCTCGTCGGCGTGGGTGAAGTTGCCGTTCAGCCCGAGCTGATGGATTACGTCGCCCTTGTAGATCTGGACGGTGAAGGTGCCCCATACCCGGTCATAGACAGGGCGGAGGGTGGTGTCCGTGCCGTCGATCGAGATGGAGGTCAGGATGGCAAAGTCCACGATGAGGACCTTTCGGTGAGGTTGCTCGGCGTGGGCCCGGGGGCCCGGTGCCGGGAGAGGATTCCCGCCCCCTTCCGACATGACCAATACTCTCAAGTTTTAGGGTGTGGGTCAAGCTAAACCCGCAGGTCAGGGCACATTTCTCGACGAGTTTGGGCACCACTTTGGGTCCTGGGCCCGCGGCTGAGCGAACAGCCGCATCGAGAGCGCCGCGAGCGGAGCGCGGTCGACAGCGTCAGCCCGCGCGCGGCAGCTGCCCGCCCCCCACCGGCCACATCGGGCGGTGCGTTCGCCTCACGCTCCCGCATCCGTGACGGCGGGGGTACGGCGCCCGGCCCAACTCCGCCCGCAACTCCGGCAAACCGGACAGACCGCGGGCACCCCTCCCCCGCCGCTGGCCGTCCTTTTCACGCCCCAGCGCGCCCGCGGCCGCCGTCCCCGCCGGCCACGCATGCCATGTGACGGTAGGCGCCCCACAAGAGCGCCGCACCCGCCGACCGGCGCGACCGCCCCGCCGCCCCGGAGCGCTTCACGTCACCGGGAGGCGTCACCGGGTGACGCCTGCTGAACGCGACGGCGCCAAGCCCTGGTCCTGCACCGGGGTGAGCAGACGCGGCTGTCGGACCTCTTGCGCACCCCGAAAGGGGTGTCGGCGGAGTACCAGGTCGAGCCGCACTCCGGGCACCGGAACTTCGGCCAGGGGTGGCGGCGGCCCTCCAGCAAAGCCCGGAGCGCCTCGCCGCCGGCGTCGAGAGCGGCCCGGCGGGCCCGGGCCTGCCGCCACGCCCTCGTACGGCAGGCCGTGGTGCAGTACCGGCGCGAAGTCCGGGACTCCGGCGGGAGCGGGCGGGCGCACTGCGAACAGCGCTGCTCAGGCTTCCTGGGCACGCCACCAGCATCCTCCTGGAGCGCGTCACGGGCCAGAGGGCCCGGGGAGGGTCAGCGGCAGCCGTAGGAGCGCAGGATCGCCTTCGAGGCATCGTCCGCAGCCTCCAGGGGGTGAATGCCGCCCCTGACGGCGTTGTCGAGCCGCAGGACGCCGGACCCGCGCACCTTCCCGAGGGCCTCGCCCGGCCAGATCTCCATCCGGCCCTCCCCGCGCCTGGGCATCGTGATGACCGCGGCCGTCTCCTTGCCGTACGGCGTGCCGGCCAGGCACCGGCCCGGCCCGCCGAGCTCATCGACGTACCGCGCCCAGGGCGATGGCAGAGCCTGCGCAGCGAGTGCCTGCACGCCCCAGACAGAGGCGGCCGCAACTACCAGGGTGATCACCGCGATCCGCGGGGTGAGCGGCTCGCGGAAGGCCCGTCGGCGGCGGAAGACAGCCCACGCGGCAGCGAAGCCGAGCAGACCCGCCGATGCCCAGATGAGTACGGCGAGTACGGGACCGTCGAAGAGCAGACTGGTGCGGGCGCTCACCACCATGGCCGCGGCGGCGACGGCCGTCCCGGCGGCCGAGGCGAGGAGGGGCACGGCGCCGCTGCCGTCTGCGTCCTGCGCACCGGATCGACCCGCGCCTGCTGCCGCCTGCACCACAGCCACCCCACCCCTTGCCCCTCGTTCTCCGACCCCGCAGGATCTCACGGCCCGGACCGCTCCCACCCACCCCGGAATTCACCTCTTAAGAGGTGAGTATGTGGCTGGTGGCGTCGCGTGCCCCGTCCGCCGTCCAGTCGGGGCGCCGTACGAGGAAGGGCCCGGCGAGAGGGGGGATTCTCGCCGGGCCCTTGCAGTCGGGAACGGTGGGTCAGTAGAGCTGGATGCGGGTCAGGACGATCTGCGGCGGGTCGGCGTCGGCGGCGATGACGTACTCGGCCAGGCCCAGGGAACCGTCCGCCCCGAGCGGGATACGCCGCTGCTGGGGCCAGGCCTCCGATGCGGTGCTGCCCGGCAACTCGCCGCGGGTCTCGTTGATCGCGACGGTGAGGGCGACGATCGCACCGAACACGGCGGCCGGGATCCCGGGGTCCATGAGGAGGCTGGTGACCTCCTCGGACAGCACGCACGGCCAGCCCTCGGGCTCCTCCCCGTACGGGTCACTCAACGGGAAGGCCCGCCGCGCGCCGGCGCGCGATCAGGTCGGCCACCGAGGTGGTCGCGAGCGTCCCGTCCAGCGCGGCCGCGGTGATCCGGTCACCCGACGGGTCGGTGTCGAGCATCGCCTCGCACCACCACCGGCGAAGAACGGCTTCGGCCTCTTCGGGGGCCGCCGCGAGGAGCTGGCGCAGGAACTCCACCCGTCGTGTGCCGGCCAGGGCCTCGGCGATCCCGTTCGCGTTGCGGGGCACCCGCGGCTCCGGGTCGTGGGAGTGGATAGGCTGTGCGGTCATCGCGTCAGGCCCCTCTCGGTCTGCTCCGAGTCTGCCCTGTCCGCCGGGTCCAGGTCGACCCGCTGCCCGGGAACCGGAACGCTCCGCCGCGCCCGGGCCTCAGCTCGCGCGGCCTCCTGCCAGGCAAGGTGGAGGTCGGCGAGCTCCCCGGCCAGGCGGTAGATCGAGCCCAGGGCAGGGTCGCCGGTCGAGGTGACGTTCAGGACCTGGAGCACTCGGTCGCGGGCCTCACCGATGCTGAAGCTGCCGGTGCTGCACGTGCAGTCCTTGAAGCACCCGCGGTCGAGCTGGCCGAGCTCGCGCCGTACAGCCTCCAGCCCGGCCAGGTCGGCCTTCGCCGGCCACAGCTCGCGGACGAGCTCCGACCGAGGGTCCCCCGACGGCTGCTCGGCGGAACGCTGCGCCTCGATGGCCGCAGTCAGGATCTCCCGCATCCGCGGGTAGACCGGGTTCCAGTGCTCAGCGATACGGCGGGCCTGGTCCTCGTTGATGAAGCGGGTGATGACGCTGTTGGTGGTGAGCATGTCGGTCTCCGTCCTTCGTCTCAGAAGCCCTGACCCATGGCCTCAATTTTGCTGAACTTGCCGCGGAATCCGGCGGTCACGATGCCGGTATTTCCCTCTCGGTTCTTCGCGACGATCATGTCGATCTCGCCGGCGCGGATGCTCGCGGGCTCGTAGTAGTCCTCGCGGTGCAGCAGGACGACCGCGTCGGCGGCCTGCTCGATCTCGCCGGACTCGCGCAGGTCCGAAATCTGCGGGATGTTGCTCTCCCGGCTGGTGGTCTGGCGAGAGAGCTGGGCGGCGGCGAAGACCGGGATGTCGAACTCCAACGCGATCTCCTTGAGCCCGCGGGCGATGGCGTCGACCTCGTTGGTGCGGTTCCCGCCACGTCCCTGGTCGGGCTTGACGATCTGGAGGTAGTCGATCGCCAGCGCGTGGGGCAGCCGCTCTTCGATCTGGCTGCGGCGCATGGCCGAACGGATCTGCGGGACGGTGATGCCACCGGGCGGTACGACCAGGCGCAGCGGAGAGGCAATGATCCGGGCGCGGACCTTGTCGTACTTCTTCCACTGCGCGTCGGTCAGCTGGCGCTTGCGAATGTCCTGCTGGGGAATCTCGGCCTCGGCGGAGATCAGCCGGTTCATGATCTGGCGGCGGGCCATCTCCAGCGAGACGAACGTGGCCGGACGGTCGTGGACGACGGCAAGGTGACGCATGAGGTCGAGCAGCGCCACCGACTTACCCATGCCGGGGCGGCCCGCGATGACCACGAGGTGGCCCGGGACGGTGCACAGCATGTCCTGGAGGTCCTGCCAGGGCATGGGCAGGCCCGGGTTCTCGCCCGCGGCCTGATCGTCCTCCCACGCCTCCACCAGCTCTTCCATGGGCGCGTCCCACCCGGCGGGGTCCTTGCCCATGTCGAAGCTGGCCTGGAGCGCCAGCAGCCGGGCCGCGGAGGCCTCGATCACCTCGGCCGGATCCGCGTCCTGGGCGTAGCCCATCGCGGTCACCTTCGTACCGGCCTCGATCGCCTGCCGCAGCTTCCACTTGTCGCGGACGATCTCCGCGTAGTGCGGCGCGTTCGCCGCCGTCGGCACGCACTGCACGAGGGTGTGCAGGTAGGAGGCGCCACCGATCTTCGCGATCTCGCCACGCCGGGTGAGCTCATCCCCCAACGTGATCGGGTCGACCGGATCGCCCTTGCCGTACATGTCGAGCATGGCGCGGTAGATCGTCTCGTGGGCGGGCTTGTAGAACTCGTGGCCCTTGAGGATCTCCACCACCTCGGTGATGGCGTCCTTCGACAGCTCCATCCCGCCGAGGACGGACTGCTCGGCGTCCAGGTCCTGCGGCGGAATCCGCTCGAAGCCGTCGGCCAGAGTCCGGCCGGTGCCGGTGCCCTGCCCGCGGCCCTGGGGGGGCAGCATCGCGGGGTCGCCCTCGAACAGGCTGCCTTCGTCGCCGGGGGGCTGGGGTGTCATGCTGGTCATCGATCTCTTCCTTCACTGGGTGGGATCAGCACGGCGGCCGGTTTCTTCGCGGGAGCACGGCCGCCGTTGCGTTTGTCGGGGTGGGTCAGACGGCGACGGGGTGCCGCACACCGCCGGGGTGGCACTCGGGGCACTTCACCAGGCGGCCTTCGTGCCGGCGGAACCGCTCGGCAACGAGTTCAGGCAGCGTGCCGTCGTTGCACTCCCCGCACCAGTCCAGGACCGAAGGCCGCTGGCCGGGCACCTTCGTGCCGCGCGGCGCCGGGCACTGCGGGTGCGTCTTGGCCCGGGCCAGATCCATGTAGTTCCGGCTGACCATGAACGGCACCACCGTCTGGGTCAGCCACTCCGGGGAGTCCTCGGCCTCGATGGCCTCGGCAGCGTCCAGGGCAATGCCGTCGAGCTGACGGCGGCTCGGCCGGGTACCGTGCTCCGCCTTCCACAGCTTCCCGAACTCAGCAGCAACAGCGGCGGCGGCCGTAGTGGCCTTCTCGCCGCTCCCGGCGCTCGGCGCCGGGGTGGTCCTGGTCGGCGCAGCCGAAGTCTCTCTCTCCTCGACCGTCTCCTCAGCCACATCACCGGGTACCGCTGAGGCTGCGGTGACAGGAGAGAGAGAAGACCTAATAAGAGACTGAATACCCCCCCCGTTTCCGCTGGTCACAGGCTTGCGGCTGCTCGATTTCTGCGGTCGAGCGCTCGATTTCTGCGGAGCGCTGCTCGAAATCGAGCGGTCGAAACGACCTGCGGTTTTGTCCTGGGGGGCTTCGGCGGGTGCCTGTTCTTGCAGGTCAGTACGACCGCTCGTTTTTGAGCGGACGATGCCCTCGGGGGTCTTCGTGTGGGTCGGCGGAGCGATCGGGTTCTCGCGCCAGTCGGGCCGGTAGGCGTCCAGCTTCTGCCAGGTGTTCGACCAGCCGACGTGTACGTCCGGAGGGAGGTCGTGCACCTTGTAGCGCCGCGAGATGGTCTGGATGCCGCCCTTGCCGGTGGAGGTCACGATGCGCTCCTCGTCCGGGTTCGTGACGAGGTTGGCCTTCTCCAGGCGCTTGAGCGCGGCCCTCACGGTCGACTCGCCGACCGGCTTCTCGCCCTCCTCGGTCAGCAGCCAGCACAGCTCGTCGTTCGACATCCGGCGCAGTCCGTGAGGGCTCGACGTCAGCATCGCGCGCAGCACCATGTAGAGGCGGAAGTCGGTGGGCTTCATGTCCGGGATGTGCAGCACCCAATGCCGGATCACGGCGGGCGACCAGTAGTCCGTGATGTCGCCCTCGAAGAGGAACTCACCGTCATCGGATGCCGGACGGCGGGGAAGTCGCCGACGACTCACAGGGTCACCGCCGGCGGGATCGCGACCGGTCCTGTGACGATGACGGTGAGCGGCGGTGCCGCGACGGTACGTGTCGCGGCCAGGATGTGGATCATGGTGCAGGGCCTCCCCGAAGGTTTGGGGAGCCGCAGACCGGCAAGTTGACGGAAACGAGACGTGCTAACTGGGACACGCTGCTGCGTATCCCCCGTCGCACGCTCTATCCTGGGGTTGGTGACCTCGGGCCTGGCAGGGCTCGGGCCCCGGCGTCATCGCCGACCTACGACTCGGGCAGTGAGTCGAAAGATGGATTAGATGGCCACCCTGGCAGGGGTGGCCATCGCCATTTCAGGGGGCCCGCGCGGGCCGGGGAGACCGGTCCAAGTTGCGGGCGCCATCGGGCTTGCCGCTGGAGAGACGCCATCCCTCGATCTTGCATCGGCACTGATGCCTGGCCGAACGCATTTTCGGGATGTGGGCCTGGTGGGCCGCGTCAGAGGGGCGGAGACGAGCGGTACTACTGGTCACGGCGTGGTGCCTTCCTGGTTCCGTTGGTTTCACCGCTCTTGCGGCTACTCGGATCAGTGCGGCGCCAACCACCACAATCGGCGTCCGCATCGCGACGCTACCGGATGATCTAGCCGGAGGCGTCTGCGTCCTGCGCATTCTCCCCCCTCGGCGCGCACTTGGGCGTCACGCCTCCGGGTTCGGAGTGTCGATGCCCCGGAGGCATGCTGTGCCGAAGCTGTGGTCGGCGTGGCTCTAGCGAGCCGACTCCGGAGTCTCAACGGGCGCGACGGGCCACTCAGCCGACTCGCCCCTCTGGAGTTTTCCCGACAACTCCACTCGGTCGCCCGGGATAACACGGATCGTCACCTCGATCGGATTCCCGGTGCGGGCCGACGTGCCGACGATCGTGGACTCCAGCACGGGGATGGACTGCGCGATTTCCAGGAGCTTCGCCTCTTCGCGGTCTGGCATGCGAACCCGAGTCGTCTCGTCCCAGTCGAGCGGACCGTGACCTGCCTCTTCCAGGCGATCCAGATATCCACCAGGGCCGGGCGACGGGTCGCCCACGCGCGGAGCGTCGTCAACGGCGTCGGGGCTGATCCAGGTGTCGACGAGCTGGAACGGCGGTTCGCCGACAGGACTTGTGACGCGCCGCCGGCGCAGAACCTCGGTACCCGCTTCCAGGCTGAACCTGGTCGTGACCTCTGCGGGGGCGGCGAGCACCTTGCGGAAGGGGCGCCCGTGGGCCTCCCAAGGTTCATCTGGGCGCGATGCGGCGGGGAACACGTAGCCGCGCGCAGGGTCCCGTGTCACCGTCACCCCCCGCGTGATGCGGCGGCGTACCGGGGGCTGGAGCACGATCGAGCCACGCCGCTGGAACGTACGGATGAGGCCCTCCTTCTCCAGCTGCTTGTAGGCGGCCCGGACGGTCTCGTGGTGCACGCCTACCTCAAGTGCATAGACCTTGACCTGCGGCAATTGATCGCCGGGCTGCAACACGCGGCCCAGAATCTTTGCCCGCAGGCCGTCTGCGATCTGTCGCCACTTCGCGGTGCGGGGTTCGGTCATTGGGATGCATCTCTCCTTGGCTACTTGGCGTCACCACCAACCCTAGATCAGACCTAGGTTTTAACGCCTATCGAGCCTCGATGTCCAGGGCGCACCCAAAAAAACCTAGGTTATTGACACGTCGAGTTGATCGTGGTGTCATCTTCTCCAGGGCCAGCAAAAACCTAGGTTTTAGTGGGTCCTTGATGGCGGTCCCGGTGAACTCGTCTTCTGTGGCGGGGTGATGGATGACCGCTCGTTGCTTCAGAACTCAACAGTGGACGAATTTCGGGCGCGGCGCCCCTGCCGTCAGTACGACGAGATGACCCTCTCGCCAGCGGTTTCTTGGCTGGTGAGGTCTTAAGCGGGGGGTTGGCCGCATGGCACCCGAGAGAGCGGATCTGTAGATGCCCCAGGGGTGGGGCCGAGGGTGCGATTCCCCATCCGCTCGCCGCGCCGCACAGACGGCGCGACCCCCGGCACGGCGCTAGAGACGCCATGTGTGCCGGGGGTCTGTACGGACCAAGCCCCCATCACAGGAGTTGATCCGCATGACCATCATGCCCTCCAACCTGCCGCTGAACTTCACCGGCATCGTCGAGGACGTCAATGACGCCGTTGCCGACGCCTTCCCGCTGTTCGAGTCGGTCCAGAAGCTCGCCCGCCTCGGCATCGAGCTCGCCTTCGAGGTTGCCCCCTCCAAGATCATCGTCACCTTCACCGTGACGCCGACCGCGACGAGCGTGCTGCCGGCGCTGCTCGCCGAGATCGACAACGCCCAGCCGCTGCGGCTGGCCAGCGGCCGACTCGCCGTCACCGGCTCGATGTGCCAGGGCACCGTCATCCTCCGCGTGCTCATCCCGGAGAACTGGGTGACCGCCGACGAGCTCGCGGTGCTGACCGGCGCCGCCACCGCCGACCCCTCCGACCTGCTGTGACCACCGAGGAAGCGGTCAAGAAGGCCGAAGAAGCCCGACAGGAAGCGGAAGCGGCTCTGCGCCGCCACGCCCAGAGCGTGATCAACCTCGGAGGCAAGCCGTGAAGCTCATCCTGCTCAACAGGCCGAAGCGTGTCGTCCGGAAGTTCCGCACGGAGCACGGGCCCATGGACGACTGGAGCGCTGCCGAGTTCGACCAGTTCCTGGACCAGCTGACCATCGCGCACCTCCAGCGTGGGGCGCTGGACCGCCTGCGGCTCCGGATGGACCTGCTGACGTGGACCGCGTTTGCGGTGCCCCTCTACATGGCGGGCTCGCTGCTCTGGTCGTCGAAGCGCGTGGTCCTGCCCTGGCTGGAGGCGGCCTTCGACCATGTCGACGCCCGCTGCACCGCGGCCGAGACCGTGGGCCTCACCTCCGGCGACCGGGTGTTCGTCGAGCGGGTCGCTGTGGTCGCCCTGCGGGTGACCGACTGGTTCGACCGGGTTACCGACCGCTTCGACCGGAGCTGAGGGACCGACCGCACACAGGGTGGCCGCCACACGGGCGGCCACCCGCACGAGAGGAGGACGGCGTGGCGGCCCGTACAGCCACCCGCAAAACCCCCCGGAAGACGGCGACCCGCAAGCCGCCGCCGGCCACGACCCCGCAGCCGCGGCGCTCAACCGGCGCGGCTGCCGGTCCGCCCAGCCCGGACGTTCAGGAAACGACGGACGCCCGGACCGCAGATCTGCGTGACCGCTCCGCCGACATCCTCGACACGGCCCGATGGGCCGGTGCGCAGGAAGCGGCGGGCCTGATCCACGATGCCGAGCAGCACGTGCACCGGATCCGCCAGGCGGCGGCCGCCGATGCGCGCCGAGTGTTGGCCGAGGTGGCCGACGGGGCCTTGGAGCGACTGCTCCGGGCCGAGACGGAAGCTGCCGACATCCGTGCTGGTGCTCGCGACGACGCGACGACGCTCCTGGGCGCGGCCCGGGCGGAAGCCGACCGCGCGACCGAGGAGGCCATCGTGGCCGCCGAGGCGCAGGTCGAGCAGCTGCTCGCCGATGCCGAGAAGCAGGTGCAAGAGGTCCTCGCCGAGGCGGAGGAACGCGCGTCCGCCCTGGTGGCCATGCGGCGGGCCTCGTCGGAAGCCGCCTATAGCAAGGCGCTCACCGACGCGGCCGGGATCCTGGCCGACGCGCAGCAGACGGCCGGGGAGATTACCGCGGCCCGGACCGCGCTCGACTTCGAGCTCGACCTGACCCGGCGCCGTGCCCAGCTCGTCCTCGACGAGGAGCTGGCCGGGCGGCGCAAGCAGATCGCAGCCGACCTCGACGTGGTTCGGGCCGAGTACGACCGGGCCCGACGCGACCTCGAAGCGCACTTCGCGGAGCTTGGCGAGCAGCATGGGCTGGAGCGCGATGCGCAGAAGGCGCGGCTGACCGAAGAGTTGTCGGAGCTCCGGGCGAACGCCGAAGCCGCGGCCCGCGGCCGGGCGAGGGAGATCGTCGCCGATGCCGAGATGGAGAGGTCGGCTCTGGTCCGTCAGGCCACCGCGGCGCTGGCTGCGGCCCGGCAGCGCGAGGCCGATGCGGAGAAGTACCTCGCCGACCTTCAGGCTGCGGCCCGCAGGACAGCGAAGCGGGCGGGGATCAGCACCAGGGCCTGGCGCGGCGCCCCGTGGGTCGCGCTCGCCGCCGGCGTCGGTCTCGCCGCGAGCGGGGAGTACGAACTGGCGAGGCTGGTCGGGTTCCACCAGTTCGTGGCGCCCTTGTTCCCGCTCTCCGTCGACATCTACGCCGTCGTGGCTTTCAAGAAGAAGGCCGATGTGCGGCAGGCGCTCGCGATCATGGCGGCGTCGAACCTCGCCTACCACCTCGCCGAGCGGGGAGGGGTCCACGACCCCGCCAACCCGCACGGCGGGGCGATCGTCCTGGGTCTCACGACCATTGTGGTCCTCACGTTCGTCTTCATCATCTACCGGGTGCACCACCTGCTGGACGGTGACCACATCGAGAGCGAGTCGGCCCCGCAGACCGGTAGTCCCGCCGTCCCGGCGGCGGTAGCGGCTACCAGTAAGCCGGGCGCCGATACCGGTAGCCCGGGCGGTACGGCTACCTCTACCGGTAGCGGTAATCCCACCGGTAGGCGCGCCCCTACCGGTAGCGGTAACGAGACCGGTAAGCCCCCCGCTACCGCCACCGGTAACCCGGGCGGTACCGGGGGCGGCAGGAGCACCGGTAAGGCGGGGGGCAAGGGCGCCGGTAAGCCCGGCGGTAACCCGTCCACTCCCGAGCAGCGCGAGGCGGTCCGGACCCGGGTCGCCGAGCTCCTCGACCGCGGTGAGAACCCGAGTCCTACCGCTCTCGCCGAGGAGTTCAAGAGCCTCGGCATCGAGGGCACCGAGTGGTTCCGCAATCAAATCCGCACCGTCCGCACCGAGACCGCTGCCGCGCAGCGGTAGAGCGGCGCCATCTACCGCTTCCCCCTTCCCTGCATGACGAGTTGAGAGGTACCTCATGACCGCCCACAAGTGGACCCCGGACGCCCTCCAGACGCCCGCCAACCGTGCGATCCACCTGGAGCAGCGGCGGGCCCAGCTCCACCCGATCGTCGACGACCTGCGCCGGCTGGCGCGGGAGATGGAAGCCGAGGTCGGCGAGATCGAGCGGCTCCCCGGCGATCTGCCCGGACAGGCGAGCCTGCGGGCCCGGCACACGCTGCGCCCGCTGTTCAAGGCGGCCGACGACGTCGAAAGCGCGCTGACGGACCTGATCGCCTTCAACGCCCGCTACCAGCGCTCCTACGAGGAGTTGCCGGAGAAGCGGGAGGCGAAGCGGGAGGCGAAGCGCGAGCGCAAGGCGCTGGCCAACGGCAACCAGCAGCAGATCGAGGCCACCACGGCCGCGGAGACCGGCTCGGGCGGCGACAAGGGCCGCTTCGACGAGGTCCTCGACCGCCTGCGCAAGGGTGCCTGACCCGGTGGAAGCCCAGACCAAGGCCGAGAGGTCGGCCATCAACCGCCACAAGCACTACGTGAACCGCGAGGAGGAGCGGGCCGTACGCGGCCCGCGCGGCCTGACGGAGTCCTGGATGGAGCGGGCCCGGGCTATCGCCTCGGCCCGTGAGGCGAGCGGCGATCCGGAAGCGTGGAACGACTTGTCGCGCACGATCGCCGCCTGGGTCAGCCGCTACGAAGCGTGACCAGCGAGTCAATCAATCAGTGATTCAACCCCGACTGTGGCCGCCTCGCGCGCGCATAATGCGGACGCGCGGACACGCGGGCGCGCGGACACGCGCGCGCGTACGCGAGGCGGTCACAGTCTGTCAACCCCCTTTGGAGGGAAAGTGACCGACGACGAAGGCCGGGTGATCCCGTTCCGGCCCACCGGGGGTGCACCTCCGCCCCCTCCACCGCCCCCACCGCCACCCCTGCCGACGGCACCTCCGCCGCCCCCTGCCGCTCCTCCTGCTCCCCCGGCCCCCAGTACGACGGCGCCCGCCGGCGCTGCGGCTCCTGTGCTGCCGACGCTCGCGGTGCCCGCCCCGGCCGTTCCCCCGCCCCCGGTCCCGGTTCTTCCGGGATTGCGGGTGGTGGGCGGCTCGGCGGGACCGCGGTCCGAAGGCACCGCCGTCGCAACGACCGGTGTCGGCGCGGCGGGTCGGGATGGCGCGCAGGGCGCGATGGTGCTCGCCGTGGGCATCGCCGTCGCCGCCCTGCGCGGCATGAACCAGTGGATGGGTGATCGGCGCCAGCGGTTCGAAGACCTCGCACCTGTCCGTCAGGCCGCGATGAAGGCCAAGGCCGAGCGGATCAAGTCGCAGGCGGAGAACGCGGCGGCGTTACAGAAGATCAACGACGATGCCGCGCAGGCTCGGGCCAAGGGGCGTATCCAGTCCCCCACCGAGTTCGGCCGCAGCGCGACCAAGAGCGGCGGGAAGCCCGGCGCAGGGTCCTCCGGTGGCGGGGGCGCCGCCTCCCCCAAGGGAAAGGCAACGTCCAACGGGTCGGCGGGGACGCCTCCCAAGAAGGCCCCGGATCCGCACAAGCAGGGCAAGGCGCCGGGCAAGACCCCAGGGGCTCTGTCCTCCGGGGTGGGTCCGGGGGCCCGCAAGGGCCCCTCGAAGGGGCCCGGCGGTAAGGACTCCTTGTCGTCGGGGACCGGTAGCAGCAGGGGGAAGGACCTGAAGGGGACAGGCAAGGCCTCCGACGGGGTCAAGGCCCCCAAGGGCGCGAAGTCGTCGCAGGCCAGTGCCTCTCCGGCTGTCGAACGGGCCCGGGGCCGCCAGGAGCGGGCCGCGGCCCGGCAGACGGCTCGGCTGGAGGGCCGGGCCAAGGACCGGAAGGCTGCCCGCAAACGCACGAACCGGGTAAAGGAGGCCCGGCAGGCGGCTCGGGGCAAGGTTCGCAACGACCGCATCGAAGCACGGGGTGCCCGCAAAGCGCAGGAGCGCGCAGACCGGGCGGAGGCGCGGCAGGCTGCGCGTAAGGCCAGGAAGGAGGCTCGGCAGAAGGAGAGGGAGGCCGCGGCCGCCGATCCGACTCGCACCACGCTGGCGCAGGCGACCGCCAAGGAAGCGCAACGCCGGTTCGCCGAGCGCCGCAAGAACCCCGGCACCCCGGTCATCAGCAGGGACAAGAGGCCGAAGAAGCCGAAGGCGACGGCCGCCGGCTCCGCCGGGACTCCGGGCTCCGGCCCGAAGGTCAGCCTGGTGAAGCCGCCCAAGGCCACCAGCGGGACCGGCACCGCGTCGTCGACCGGGCCGAAGGTGAACCTCCAAAAGCCGCCCAAGCCCGCCTCCGTGGCTGGCCCCACCGCGGGCCCGAAGGTGAACCTGAGGAAGGCGCCCAAGCCGACGTCCGGGGCACCCACCGCGCCGAAGGTGAACCTGCGTAAGCCGCCCAGGCCGCCTCGACCCACTTCCGCAGCAGGCCGTACCACGGGCCCGAAGGTGAACCTGAAGAAGACGCCCAAGCCGCCCGCGGGTAAGCCGGGCCGGTCGTGGGCCTTCTGGAGGAAGTCGAAGGCTGCTCCCAGCTCCGGCCCCCAGGGTCGGAGCAGCACCCCGACGTCGGCCAGCGCGGCTCCTGGTGGGGGCTCGCGGCCCGGGTCGCGGTCTCGGAGCACGCGTCAGCAGCAGACACCCCCGCCCCAGACGCCCGACGCGGACGGCGCGTGGCTCAAGCCGCCGCCCGGAATGACGGCGACTTACTCCGACACCACCCTCACCCGCCTTGACCAGGCCAAGCCCAAGGGGAAGGAGCCCATGGCGGTCACCAGCAGCAAACGGCTTGGGCTGCCCCCCGGCTCCTCGGGCTCTGCACCCCGGCAGGGCCCCGCGATCATCTGCAAGTTCCCCAACCCCAGAGAGGGGGCCCGGCCGATGGGCGGTGCTCCGGTGGACACCCAGTTCAAGGACTCGGATCTCACGGTCTACGACGTCATCGAATCCGACGAGGACATGGCGGACGAGATCCTCCTGGGCGCCTCACACGCCAACCTTGTCGCCGAGCGTTGCGAAGGACTGGTGGGCGCCCTCGAAGCCCTCCGGGCCGAACTGATCGAAAAGAGCGTGCCCGGGGTCTTCGTCGGCTGGTGCACGAAGTTGATCGAGCGGGCCGGGGTCGTGCAGGACAAGGCCGAAGCGGTCGCACAGGGCCTGCCCCGCGCGGCCGAGGCCATCGCTCACGCCGGACAGGTCGCCGCCGAGCACGACAAGCCCGCCGCCGATCTGGTCCGCGACCTCGGCCACACCGCACCCGCCGACGCCTCGTACCACAAGGAGTAGCAGTGGACCTCGCCACGATGGGCAGCAAGGTTGTGGATCTCTTCCACGACGGCATCACGTACACGGTCGTCACCGCCAAGCTCGGCATGGCCTCGATCGGCATGCTCCGCCTGAGCGAGGCCGTGCGCGGCGCGTACAACTACGTCGAAGGCTGCGCGGCCTCGGTCGACAGCCTGGCCGACACGGCCAGCACCCTGTGGGTCGAAGGCGTCGTCGTCAACGCCCACCGGGACGCGGCGGCGATCATGCGCGGCGTCCTCGCCGATGCCGAGTCGCTCGCCAACGAAGCCGCCGAGATGGCCTCCGACTTCACCTCGGCCAAAGAGGACCACGAGACCGACTACGGACCCATCGCCCACGAGTTGGCGGGCAAGGACACCGACCGCACGTATTACAGCAACCGCTAGCCCCCGGGGCGGCCGGCCCCCAGCGCCCCGCCCGCCCCGTCCTTCCCCGAACGGAGGTCCCTCACCATGCTCTCCACCGTGCGCGACAAGGCCGGGCGAACCGCCACCCTGGCCGGGTCCACGCTCCTTACCTGGGGCCTGCTGGCCCCCGACGTCATCCCCGGCCCCGGCCTCCTCGCCACCGCGGCGGCCGCCGGAATCGGGCTGGCCACGAACATCAAGGTCTGGCGGGCACCCGCCGGAGTGAAGGGCACGGCCATCGCGCTCTACGCCGCCCCACATGCCGGGGTGGCGGGCCTGCTGGTCGGCGAACTCCTTGCGCCCGCCGGCGCGATGTCCCACCTCATTCAGGCGGGCCTGATCGCCCTGTGGAGCGGCGCCACCTGGTGGATCCGTCCCGGCCTGCTGGCCCGAGAGGTCGCCGAGGAAGCGGTCACGCAGGAGATCGCCGAAGTGTCCGGGCCCGAGGAAGAAGCCGTAGCCGACGAGCCCGACCCGGTGTATGCCTCCCCCGAAGCCCAATGGTGGGCCGAGGAGATCGCCACCGAAGGTGGCATCGCCCCGCACACCGTGCTGCTGGACTTCCGAAAGCTGACCCCGGATTGCCTGGCTCTCATCATCGGTGCCGCCCAGCGCGGAATGCCCGTACCGGAAATGTCCAAGGCCGGGCTGTCGGCCAAATTCGACGTGCCCGAGGAACTGATCGAGACCGGGCCCGTGCCCGACCGTGGCGCCAACGTGGCGCTCGTCATCGTCGGCCACCGGCCACAGCTCGCCGAACCTGAGGCGGACGTCGACCGCGACGAGGAGACCTGGGCCGAAATCGCCAAGGTCGCGATTCCCGGGGTCACGTTGATGGAGGCCAACACTTACGAACTGCGAGGGGAACTGACCTGATGGTCGACGTGCTCAAGGAGTTCGTCCTGCGGACTCCCGCCGGCGGGGTAAAGCGATACGACCACGACGCGTTGTGCGATCTCCTCGAAGTCGACGACCGATCGCGGGTCATCTTCGAGCAGGGCGCAGGACGTGAGGCGGTCGTGCGGATCTACCCGTCGAATCCGCTGATGCACATGGCGGAGATCAGCGTGGATGACCTGTTGATGGACGACCGCGGCCGCATCACCCTCGGCATGTACTACGACGGATCGCCGCTCCGATTCAGGCTCTTCGACCCCAAGACGGGCAACGCGCAGAGGGGGGCGATCTTCGGGACCACCGGCGCGGGGAAATCCAGACTGGTTCAGGCGATTCTCGTCGCCTGCAAGCGCTCCGGCATCGTCGTCCACCTGGCCGACCTCAAGTCGGGCCAATCGGTCCCCGAGGCCAAGGGGCAAGTAGCTACCCGGGTCACCACGCAGTACGAGACGATCCTCATGCTGCGTGGCCTGGTCGCCGAGGCACAGCGCCGCATGGTCGCCTACGCCGAGATGGGCCGCAGCGGGTTCGTCATCAACAATCCCGACCCGCTGACCTACGGCATCGTCGACGAAGCTAACAGGCTCCTGGAGAAGAACGCGCCTTTCCGGGCCGAGGCGGCCTACCTCATCAAGGAACTTGGCAGGACGGGTAGGTCGGTTGGCGTCGGCATCATCATCGCCGCGCAGGCAGGCCACCTCGACGAACTCGGTGGATCGGACACCCTCCGGGCCATGCTCAAGGAAGGCGAAGTGATCCTGCTGCGCTGGAGCAGCAGCATGATGCAGCAGCTCGTCGGAGACGGCCTCATCCCCCGCGGCGAAGCCCTCCAGCCAATCCCCAAGGTCGTCGGCGAAGTACGGCGCGTGCGCCGGTTCCACGAGGCAGGCGACGACGAGAACGACGACGTCAACTCCCAGGGCATGCTGTACCACCTGACCGGGATCCGCCCCACCAGCATGGCCCGGACCTACGTAGTCGGCTCCGTCGCCCCTTGTCCGGGCTACGACCCTCTGATCCTCGCGCTGTACGGCGATAGGCCGCCGCCCGGCGAGCCGATCGACCTGATGACGTTCGTGACCGAGCAGGAACTCGCGGCGGCCAACGGCGACGACAGTGCGAGCAGCACCCCCGCACATACGGCCCCCCCGCCCGACGTGACGTCGATGACGACCGCCCAGCGGATCATCGCCGTGCTCGCCCGCACGCCGGACGGCCTGAGTGAGCCCGACCTCCTGGAAGCCCTTAACCAGGACGGCGGCCGCGAGGTCCGACGCGGGACCCTGCGCACCAACGTCAGCACCCTGCGAAAAGAAGGCCACTTGGCCCGACCCGACGGCACGGGACGCATCATCCCGGCCCCGGCCGGCTGATACCACCGCAGCACCAGGGCCCCGGAGACCGCTCCGGGGCCCTCGTCATCCCCTCCCCCCGGCACGAAAGGAGCACCCGCATGGTGCCCGAGCGCAACAACGTCCCGATCAGCGAGTCCGAGGCGGCCGCCGAAGCCCGGCGCCTCATCGAGGACGCCTACCGCCCCGCCCCCGCTATCCCGACCTCCTACCGGGATGACACACCCCTCCCGCTCGTCGGCACCGCCCCGCCCCACCCTCAGCCCGGACGGCCGCCCATGAGTCAGCGCGCCACCGATGCCAGCGGCATGATGCTCGCCGCCGGCTACACCTCCGTGCTGCTCGGCAGCTCCACATCCCTCGTCCTCTGGGTCGCCGGCCATATCGACCCCCTGGTCGTCGCCCTCATCGTCGGCACGCCCGTCGCCTTCCTCGGCGTACTCTCCCGCGTCTTCAAGAGCGCCAGGGCCGTTGTCGCGGCCGCCCCGACCGAGCACAACCACCTCTACACCGGCACGGTCTTCCAGGACCACCGCCAGATCACCGCGACGAGCACCACCCGAGGCCTGGTCGCCCGCACCCACAACGACCTCCACAACTGACACCCACGCGGAAGGATCGGCATGTTCGTCATCCTCAGCACCTGCAAGAGTCGTGAACTCGGCACCACCGGCCAGCCTCTCTGCGGCCGAGCCGCATCCAACCGCAGTTGGCACCTGGAGGCTCAGCAGCTCCGCGCCGTGCTCAAGGGGGACGAGCAGCGGTGACTGTCAACGAGAGCACCGGGACGGAGACGGCCTTATCCCTCGTCCTCAAGGCGTACGGCGGCACCTGCGCCTGTGAGGGCATCTGCGGGGAGCACGCAGGTCGGCGCTGCGGCTCCAGCAAGCTGAACCGCCACGGCAGGACGGGGCTGGCGGCAGCCCCGTACCCGCCGAACACCACCGATGCGGCCAACGCCGCCGCCCCTCTCTCCGAACTCCGGCCCTGGTGCCCCACGTGCTTGAAGGGCGCCCTGAAGATCCAGCGGGAACGCGTTGCCGAGCAGCGTCACCGTGAACTCGAAGAGAGCCAGCTCGACCTCTTCGACGTCGACAAGGGAGCCGCAGCATGAACGACCCGAAGGACATCACCCCACGCCTGGAAGCAGCAAGTGCGACCGTCCTCGCCGAGATCTCCCGCACCGACGCCAAGAGCGCGGTCCTCCTCACCGCATTCAGCCTCCCCCTGGCCGTGCTCGTGGCGAGCATCCCCGGACGCTCTCTATCGGGACTCGCTGCCACCCTCACCGCCGCCGGCGCGGTCGGCCTGATCCTCGCGATGCTCATCGTCCTCATCGTCGTGCGACCCCGCCTCGGCCGGGCCCTGCCCGGCAGCTACCTCTACTGGGCCAGCGCAACCCCCGAGGAAGTCATCCAGGACCTCCAGAAGTCGACCCACCGAGTCGAGCACGTCATGCAGCTCTCCTCGATCGCGAGGCGGAAGTATCGCGGCCTCCAGGTCGCCATCGATGTCACCGGCGCATCTTTGGTCCTCCTAGCCTCCGCGCTCGTCGCGACGCTGTACTGACGTCTCTCCAACGCACACAAAAGGCGGGCCCCCATCCATGGATGGGGGCCCGCCTTTTGTGTTTCGCGCCTACGTGGCTGCCGTCTGCGCCTCCTCAGCGGCCGGGGGCCCGGCTGCCGCCTCAACCGCAGTCAGGCTTTCGGTAAAGGAAACTGCCACGCCGCCCGCCGCAGCCAGCGACTCGATCAAAGACCGCAGGGCGGGCCGAGTGCGTTCCGGATCGTGCGCCAACGCTGCCTGGATCGTGGTGGCGTCGAAGGTCTTGGCGGCTCGGGCAAGTGCCTTCACCGCTTTTGCGGCATCCGTGGCGACCGCGGGGGGGTTTCCGCCCTCTTCCAGTGAGCCGAGGTACGCCAGCACGGCATCCTCGGTCTTGGTCTTGTGGCCAGCCGCTTCCCGAGGGAGGGCTTCCACGGCGCCCTCCACGTGTGCCGCCGTCAACGCGGCACCCCTGACCTTGATCAGCGCCAGATATAGGTAGACCGCGGCTTGCACGCCGTGCTCTTCGACCAGGGGTACCAGCTCCCAGGCCTGCCCATACCTCAGCTTCCTGGAAACAATTGTTTCCAATCCTCCGCCGGGCTTCGCCGTGTGGAGCGCCTCTCCCACCCGCCAGGTGCGGATCAGCTTGCCTGCGTACTGCGGTGTGATGTCCCACCGCTCTTGCGTGTACTCCTCGAAGGTGCCGAACTGTCCGCGGTAAAGCCTGGCGTCCCGTACCACCTGAAGGGCCTTGCCAGCCGCGAAGAATGCCAGGTTCAGGTTCTCGATCGCGCTCTCGCACTTGAGGAGCATGTCCTGCTCCGGGGCGATGAGCGTCGGTGTGTCGGTGAGCTGTTTGGTCGGCAGCTTGTCGGAGGGTCCGAGTACGCGCGCCAGCTGAACCGCGTTATCGGGCCGACCGGGTGCTGCCGGCGCCCCGTCGATGTTGATTGGCTTGCCCATCAGAGCATCTGCTCCATCGTCAGGGCCAAGCGCATGAAGTCCTCCCGGCCGTTCAGAGCAGTGCCGCTCATCCTGTACTCCGTAACCAGCGTGCCGTTCTCGTAGGCGTGCTCATGGAGGGTGTATCGCCGAATCGGGTCGGCGACCCGAGGATAGTTCCGCTCGTCGATCCAGGCCTTGACCTTGTTCAGCTGCTTCTCGCCCTTGTCCTTGCCCGGGTCGTGCATGTTGATGACGACCAGGAACGGGATGCCGCGCGGCTTGAGGATGCGCTCGATGGTGAACTCGCACTCATCCCAGGTGATCTTCGACGGGGTGATCGGGACGATGGCCAGGTCGGCTACGTCCAGCACCTCGCGAAGGGCGTCAGCCGTGCGACTCTCGCCGAGCGGGTCCGCGCCCCATTCTGCGTCGGGGTCGATGTCCAGGAAGCCCGGGGTGTCGATGATGATGCGACGGCGGTCTGGGTCGGCGATGATCCCCGGCAGGATGCCGAGCTTGCTCTTGGTGACGACGTAGTCGAAGGGGAGGGCCTCCTCGCGCACGCCCGCACACCACTTCTCCAGGGTCCCCTGGACGTCGATGCCGGCCGCCACGATGGGTGCACCCGTCGCTTCGTCGGCGTTCGACATCACCGCTGAGCGACCCGCGCACGCGGCCACGTTTACGGCAATGGTGGACTTGCCGGCCCCGCCCTTCTGCTGGATGACGACGACTACCTTCGCCGTTCTCATTCCAGTGCGGGCGGCCGTGTCGACGGTCGATTGGAGGGTTGTGGTCATTCTCTGGCGCCTTCCGTGATTTCACCGCCGGATGCGGCTACTCGGATCGCGCACAGCTTGCCAGACGATGACGGTGCGAGCGCGCACCGCTCCCGAACGAGGCTCACGGTCTCGTTCGGTCCGAGTCGAACAGCCTGGAAACAATTGTTTCTAGCGACTGGAGGTGTCAGGGAGTTTTGGTTGGCGATCCAGGATCAGCCGGTCTACGGCGGCCCGGATCAAGTCGCCTGTCGTGAGGACTTGTTGGCGGATGCTCTCTCTGATCTCTAGTACGGACTGGGGTGCCGACGGTTGCCCGGCGGCTGCCAGGAGGGCGAGTGCGGCGGGGATGCTGTCGCGTGTGGCCTCGCGGAGTCTGACTTCCGGGCCGTCGCCCCATCGGTCGGCCCATTCTTGGAGGGCTTCGACTGCGGGCTTGCTGGTCCAGTAGGCGGCCCTGCGGACGGTCTCGCCGAGGTCGGTGGGGAGGTTCAGTGACAGCCTCGCGTTGTAGCCGCCGGCGCCGATGGGCTGGCTCGGTGGGGTGCCCCACCGTCGGCCGGGGGCGTCGACCTCACCCTCCGGGGGGTCGGGCCATTCCCGGTCCAGCCCGCGGGCGCGTAGCTCTTCCCGGACGGCGCGCGTCAGGAGGTCGTCGCGACTGCCGCCGAACTCTCCGGTGCGTCGCTTCGCGGCGACCTCGACGCGGATGCCGCGTCGGATGTCGGCGGCAGCCCGCCGGGACGCGCTGGGTGGCATCAACTCCCGGCGGCGCTCGGCGATCCACTTCCGCTCGTGCTCCTGCTCTGCTTCGGCCAGCTCGACGAGTCGCGTCATCGAGTGTTCGGGCAGGGCAACGTGGAACGACATCTTTGCTACAGCCATGGAGGAAATGTAGCCAGATAACTTCTGAGCTCGTGGGTGTGGTGAGTGCGGAGGGTGGTGGTGAGGGTGCGGGAACTAAATTCGGTTGCTTCTGAGTCGTTATGGTCGTCGAGTAAGGATCATGTGTGTATGCCGCCGGCCCGGGGGCTCGGGCCCTGCCCGGCCTCGGCACCAGTGGCGTAGGGGCGGGCCGTTGGGTTCGGCTCCTGACTGCAATGGGGGAGTAGCGCATGACGGTCCGAAGTGATCACCACCCGTACGTCCAGGGTGTCGTGGAGGAGATCGAAGAGATCGGTCTCGCTGTGCTGGGGCATGCCGTCCCGGGCCGCCCTCCAGCGGTCCGTACGGCTGTCGTCACGTTGGCGGTGCCGGACAGCGGCCCGTACGCGGACGAGGACGAGGACATCGAGCTGGCGTGGGACGAGGCCTTCGGCTGGGTGCTACGGCTGCCCGCCGAGGCGGGCGTCAGCGACTGGTTCATGGGGGAGGACCTGGTGCCGTCCCCCGGGCGGGTGGCGCGCTGGGTCGACATGGTGCTCGCCCACCCCGGGATGACGCCCAGCCGGGAGGACGGGCCGCAGCGGCTGCCGGAGAGCGACGACGCGGCGTTCGAAGCGCGCCTGTCTGCCTACGTCGCGTCGGCCTGACGCGCTCGCTGCCGTACCGACCGCCCCTGGGGCCGTCGGCGCTGAGGCTGCGCCGGGCCCCGCTGCTTGGAGACCCACATGTCCATCACGCCGGTTGCCCCTGCCCCTGAGCCGCCCGAGTCGCAGTCGCGGCTGGGGCCGATCGGTCGCGCCCGCGCGAGCGTCGAGGCCATCGAGATCCTGCTGCGGCTGCGCGAGGACCAGGTCGAGCCCACAGAGGGCGAGCTCCGCGCGCTGCGCGAGTGGCCCGGCTGGGGGCCGCTGGCCCCCGCCCTCGCGCCGAGTCGCGAGGGGACGTGGGCGGAGATCGGCGAGCAGCTGCAACGGCTGCTGTCCCCGCGGGAGTACCGGCACGCCGAACAGGGCACGCCCACCGCCTACTACACCCCCGACCGGATCACCGAAGCATGCTGGTCGGCCCTCCAGGGTCTCGGGTTCAACGGCGGCCGGATCCTGGAGCCCGGATGCGGCGCGGGCACCTTCATCAGGCACACCCCGGACGGGCTGCCCGTCGACTGGTTCGGCGTCGAGCGGGACCCGACGACCGCGGGCATCGCCGCCCTGCTCCACCCGGGTGCCGAGATCATCAACGCTCGGCTCCAGGACGCCTCCCTCCAGTCCAACTCGGTGGACGCGGTCCTCGGCAACGTGCCGTACGGGAACTATGCGGTGTCGGACGAGACCGCCCCGAAGGCGGTCAAGGCCTCGATCCACAACTACTTCATCTGGCGTTCGGTACAGGCATTGAGGCCGGGCGGTGTGGCGATCCTGCTGACCTCCCGCTACACCATGGACGCCTCCGATGACACCGCTCGGCGGGCCATCGGCAAGCACGCGGACCTGCTGGGCGCGATCCGCCTGCCCAACGGCGCGCTCGCCGAGGGCGGTACCGGCGTCCTGGCCGACATCCTCGTCGTCCGCCGGCGCGACACCGACGAGCCTGTCGACGAGAGCTGGATGGGCACCAGCGCCGTGCCCGGCGTCGGCGATCAACAGTGCAACGACTACTTCCTCGCGAACCCCTCCCACGTGCTCGGCGAGTGGGAGCAGGGCCGGGCCGCCCAGTACGGTCACACCCTGGCGGTGAAGGCCCCCGAGGACCAGGACCTCTCCGCCGTGCTTGGCGAGGCCTTTGCCGACATCACCACCAAGGCCCGCGCTGCCGGCCGGGAGTGGAAGGTCGCGGCTGGCGCCCAGCCCTGGACGGCGGACAACCTGCCTTTCCCGGTCCGTGAGGACGGGCGTAAGGAAGGCTCCTTCCACCTGGTGGAGGGCAAGCCGCACGAGGTCATCGAGGGCGAGCTCGTCGTCGTTCCGCGCGCGGGCAAGGAGTTGCCCAAGCTCATCAGGTTGCGCGACGCGACCGTGGCGCTGATCGAGGCGGAGACCAACCACGACACCCCCGACGAGCAGCTGGAGCCGCTGCGCGCCGAGGTGAACCGCCTCTACGACCTGTACGTCCGGGTGCATGGCCCGATCAACCGGTTCACCATCGCGCAGGGCGAGGTCGACGAGGAGACCGGCGAAGCTGCCGTCAGCCGCCGCTACCCGCGCCTGGGCGGCTTCCGCCGCGACCCCGACTTCGTGGCAGTCCTCGCGCTGGAGGACTTCGACGACGAGACACAGACGGCGGCAAAGGCCGCCTTGCAGACCCGCCGGGTCAACAAGCGCATCGAGCGACCCACCTCGGCGGAGACCCCCGAGGAAGCGCTCTCCCTCTGCCTCAACTTCCGTAACCAGGTCGACGTCCCCTACATCGCGCAGCTGCTGAGCATCGAGCCCGGGCAGGTCGCCGAGGCGCTCGGGGACCTGGTCTTCATCGAACCGGACACCGAAGACCTCCTCACGGTGGGCGAGTACCTGTCCGGGCCCGTCGTGGACAAGCTGGAGCGCGTTGAGTTCCTCCTTTCCCAGGGCCGCGAAGACCTCCAGCGTCATGCGGATGCCCTGCGGGAGGTGCAGCCCGAGCCGCTCCAGCCCGAGGACATCAAGGCCCGGCTCGGCGCCCCGTGGATTCCGGTCGAGGACGTCACCGCCTTCGCCGAGGAGCTCCTCGGCGTGGACGTCGACATCACCCACGTCGCGAAGACCGCGACGTGGAGCGTCGACACCCCGATGACGATCCCCGAGGCTGCCATCAGCGAGTGGGGCACCAATCGGGTCAACGCCTTCGAGCTCCTGGACCTGGCTCTCAACGGGCAGAGCCCGAAGGTCTACGACATCGTGCGCACGGCGGAGGGTGGTACGAAGCGGGTCCGCAACGACAGGGCCACCCTGCTGGCCGAGACCAAGCTCACCGACCTGCAACGCAACTTCGCGAGCTGGGTGTGGGAGGACCCCGAACGGTCCGATCGGCTGGCGGCGGACTACAACCGCCGCTTCAACAGCACGGTGCTGCGCAAGAACGACGGCAGCCATCTGACCGTCGACGGCCTCGACACCGGGTTCATCACCCCGTACGCGCACCAGTGGGACTTCGTCCAGCGTGTCCTGTCCGCGAACGAGGGTTCCCTGTGCCCGTTCCCCGTCGGTGCGGGGAAGACGGCCACGATGTTCATGACGGCGCTCAAGCTCAAGCAGTTGGGCCTGGTCAGCAAGCCGATGGTGGTCGTCCCGAACCACTTGTTGGAGCAGATCGCGCGCGACGGCAAGAAGCTTTTTCCTCAGGCCAACATCCTCATGGCGGGCAAGAGGGACCTTGCGGACGCTCGCTCCCGCATGCTCTTCGCGGCCCGCTGCGCCACCGGCGACTGGGACACCATCGTCATGACGCACCAGTCCTTCGGACGTCTGGGCGTGCACCCGGTCACCGAGGCGACGTACCTGGAGGAGCTGGCCAACGACTACCGCGAAGCGCTCGGTGCGATCGACGGCGACGACGGCAACCAGCGGCGCATCAAGGAGATCGCCAAGCAGGTTGATCGTTTCGACGCCCGCGCCTCCGACCTGCGGTCCAAGGCCGTCGACGCCGGAGTCACCTACGAGAACCTCGGCGTCGACTTCCTCCAGGTCGACGAAGCCCACCTGTTCAAGAACCTCGCGCTGCCGGCCACGACCGAGGGCATGTCGCTCGGCAAGCCCTCCAAGCGGGCCACCGACCTCGACCTGAAGATCCTCGTCACCCGCGAGCGCACCGGCCGTGACAACGTGGTCGCCCTCTACAGCGGCACCTTCATCTCGAACTCCGTGCGCGAGATGTACGTCTTCAAGCACTACACGATGCCCAAGCGCCTGGAGCAACTCGGGCTCGGCAACGCGGACGCCTGGGCGGCCAACCACATCAACTTCGAGACCCGCCCCGAGGTCGGCGTCGACGGAGTGTCCTTCCGTCTCAAGCGGCGGCCGGTGGACTACGTCAACGCGGACGAGGCCGTCGCCCTGCTCAACGAGGTCGCCGAACTGCGGCCCCGCGAGGACTTCAAGATCGAACGGCCGGAGCGCGAGGAGCGCTTCGTCGAGATCGAAGCCACCCCGAACCTGATCCAGTACGTCGAAGGGATCTCCGCCCGGATCGACGACATCCAGGACGGGAAGGTCAAGCCGTGGCAGGACAACATGCTCAACGTCATCACGGACGGCCGCAAAGCCGCCCTGGACCTAGAGCTGGTCGGCCTGGCCCCGGACGGCCCCGGCAAGGTCGGCGCAGTCGTCAGGAACGTCCTGGAGATCCACAACCAGACCAAGAACCTCAAGTTCCCCGGCGACGCGGAGGACGTCGAGGGCGCCTTGCAGCTGCTGTTCTGCGACCTGGGCACCCCGGGCAAGGAGCGGGGCAGCCAGGTCTACGGGAAGATCCGCCGGGGCCTGATTGCCGGACTGCCGGACGAGGGTCTGCCAGGCATTCCGCGCGAGCGCATCAAGTTCATCCACGACTACAACTCCGACCTCGCCAAGGAGCAGCTGTTCACCGACAGCCGCTCAGGCAAGGTGAACGTCCTGTTCATGTCCTCCCAAAAGGGCGGGACGGGCGTGAACGTCCAGTCGCGCGGTGTCGCCCTGCACCACGTCGATCCGCCGCACCGGCCCGACGAGTGGGAGCAGAGAGAGGGCCGACTCGACCGCCCGGGCAACAAGATGATCAAGCTTGGGAAGCCGGTCACGTTCCTGCGTTACCTGGCGCTGCACTCCTTCGACTCGTACATGTTCCAGCAGCTGGAGCGCAAGCAGCGGCCGATCGTGCAGATCCTGTCTGGGCGCAAGGTCGGCCGCGTCATCGAGGAGATCGACGCCGTCGGCGCTGGCTTCGGCGCGGCCAAGGCCATGGTTTCGGGCAACCCGCTGCTGATGGAGCTCACCACCGTCAACGGCCAGCTCCAGACCCTGCTGAACGAAGCCGACGGCCACCGCCAGTCGCAGGGCCGCATGCAGCGGAAGGTGGAGCTCCTCGACCAGGAGATCGCCCAGGGGGAACGCTCCCTCGCGCCCATGCAGGCCATGGCCGACGCGGTGACGGCGGCCGCCGATGACGACACGTGGCGTACTGCCGACGGCCGCCTGGTTCAGCCCGATGACGTGGCGGCCGCTCTCGCCGAGTCCGCACAGGGCGCCCGGTCCACTCTGGACCTGGACGCCGGGTACACCTGGCGCGGTCTGTCGGTCGGCTTCACCTGGCACCGCAAGCAGCAGTTCGGCAACCTCGCCTACGAGTCGTACGCGCACCTGGTGGTCCCCGGAGAGCACCAGGTCGACGTCCGGCTGAACCTGCCGTGGTTCGGCAAGGGGCAGACCTGGCGCATCACCAAGGCCCTGGGGGAGGCCGCCGACGCTGCGGTGAGCGCCCCGGACGAGCTCCGCGTCAAGGTCGCCAAGATGCGTGCCTCGCTGGAGGACACCCGGCCCCACCTGGGCCGTCCCTTCGGCAAGCATGCCGAGCTGGAGGACGTCCGCGCACGCAGGGCGTCCCTCGAAGCGCAGATCGCGGACGTTGCCGTGTCCTCGGGCCGTGAAAGTGGGTCGGGCCCGCAGTTCGACCCGGGGGCCGCCGGCGCGGAGATGACCGAGACGGACATGGCGATGCACGACGCCGCCGTCATGGTCGGCATGATGGGCGGATCCGCCGTCGTCCGCAGCGAAGGTCAGATCGTCGGCACCGTGCGCACCCTGCGCGGTCCCGCGCCCGCCGACGAGCCGCCCCGGCCTCACCTGGAGAACGCGGACCGCTGGGACGAAGCCCTGAAGGCCGTCGTCGACGCGGGCCTCGCCGATGCCGACGTGATCGCGTGGGCCCAGAGCAACGCCGCCGACAGCGCGTTTGTCGGGGCCTTCGGCGAGTGGACTCGGGCGTGGGTGGAGCAGTTCGCGAACGCCGCCCAGGACCGGCCGGAGTGGGTTCACGCCTACCTTGACGACCGTGCCTACGCCGTGCGGGACGAGCTTCACAGTCAGGCCGCGTTCGCCGTCCGACAGCAGGCCCGTGCCGCCGGCGCGGAGCCCGCCCCGGCTCGGTCTGCGTCGGTGACCACCGCCGATGGCCCGCAGCAGGCGGAGCCCGCGCCCGAGATGGTGAAGGTCGCGGCCATCCTGCGGTACTACGAACCGCTCTTCGAGCGACACGGCCTGACCGGCGCGTCCGCCGCGGCCAACTACGTCACCCGCCCCGGCTACGGACACGACTACGACCCGGACAGCCCCCTGCCCGACCTCGCCGACCGGATCAGCGGGGCGGCAGACCGCGCCCGGGGGCAGTTCCGCACCGGCCCCAACAGCAGCGTGACCTACGAGGTCGGCCAGGCCCGACAGGAAGCCGGGGAGCTGCTCGGCGACATCTCGATCAGCCTCGTCAACCTCATGACCGACACCGGTGAAGGGTACGGAGCGGTCGACCTTGACGCGATCCTCGCGGCCGCGCCCGGGACCGTCGTCACCCTGCCACCCCTGTCCTCCACAACGCCCACCCCTCGGACTGCCGGGGAAGCTGGAACGGGTGCGGCGCCCGCCGCCCCCGCCCCGACGCCGCCGGCCGCCCCGGCCCCAAGGCCCGAGCCCGCACCGCAGCCGGAACCTGCACCGCAACCCGCGGCCGCGATCAGCAGACTGACCGACCCACACCTGTGGGAGGAAGGCCTGCGTACGCTCCTCGCCGGCGCTGAAGGCGTCGAGCAGCTGGAGCGGGCCGCTCGCGCCAACGACTCCACCAACTTCGCCATCGTTTTCGCCGACTGGGCCGAGGACTGGCTGTTGGACCAGTACACCGATCCCACCGCCGACTGGCCGGAGTGGGCACGCCGCTACTTCGGTGCCGGTGAGGAGGCGTACCAGGATCGCGAGCGCCTGCACGCCGCAGCCTCAACCGCCGTCTACGAGCAGCTGCGGACCACGCCCGCTCCGGCCCCGGCACCCGCTCCGGCCCCGGCGCCGACTCAGCTGCAAGATCTGATCGACGGCTTCGGGGATCGGGTGGTGCTCGGGCACATCGGCGGCCCGCAGGCGGCCCGCACCCACCAGTCCGCCGGGTGGGCCATCCGGGCCGTGCTCAGCGAAGAGCAGATGCTCGGGCTGGTGAGCGCGGTCGCCGTGGATGGGCAGCCCGTGAGCACGGAGTCCGGGGTGTCGCCCACCGAGCGGATCCGCGAGTGGATTGTCGAGCAGCAGCAGGCACCGACGGCGGCGTACTACGCGGACACCTCCAGCTCGCTGCCGCCCGCCCTGACTGGCAACGGTGAGGTGCAGCTGTCGACCAACGCCGAAGGGCTGACCATCGCCCAGCGGGACGTGCGCACCACGATCCTGTGGGAGGAGCTCCCGGCCTGGATCGACGCCGCCGTCGCCCACGACACCGCCAACCGCTCCGCGTCCCTGCCCGCGTGGCGCTACGGCCGCCTGGACCACGAGCTGCACTTCCGGCGCGACGAGGAGAACCAGGCCCGGGCCCTGGCACTCAACGCCCTCTACCTCGCCCTGCGCGAGACCGCCCCGCCCAGCGACGAACAACTCGCCGCATCCCGCGACCGCCACGCCCCGCCGGCCGCGACGGTCACGACGGAGAAGGCCGAGCAGCAGAACGGGCCGGAGCCGGAACAGACGGCCGAGCCGCTTCCCACCGTGCCGGTACCCGGCGCCGAGGGGTACACGTACCTGGAGACCGGCCGCACGGTGGCGCTCTACGACGGCACCGGCGAACAGGTCGGCCACGCGAAGTGGAGCTACACCAAGTACCAGTACCTGGGCGACGTCCGAGGGGACGAGGTCCGAGGGACCGACGAAGCCGCGGTCGTCGCGAAGCGCATGGCCAACCATCACGCCGTCGTCTACGGCGCCGCCGTGCACCGTCCCGTCCTCGACGACCAGGGCCGTGATCCGGTCTGGATTCTCCACAACGGCGCCGACACCCTCGTCTACGGCATCAGCCCGGAGGACAAGACGGCCGTGGCTGCGCTGTGGACCGGCGGCGGCTTCAAGAACTCCCGCAAGGTCGGCGGCTACTACCTGCCCCGGACCTGGAAGGAACCGACCCGCAAGGGCCGCGTCGACACCGCCGTGCGCGTCCTGACGGCCGCAGGCCGCACCGTGATCGTGTACGCGGACCGGGAGGAGCGGCGGCGCCTCGACGCGCCCGTCGGGCTGCCGGTCCTGGAGGTCACCGCGCCGAACCTGGACGAGGTGCCGAACCTCTTCGCCGCACCCCCGTACGCCGACGAGGCCGAAGTGCAGGCGGACGTCGCGACCCTCGCGGACGCCTACGCCCGATGGGCCGAGCTGCCCACCGTGCAGGCCTACAACAACGAGGACCGTGCCGCCCGGCCCGACGGGTGGGGCACCCCGGCGAACCCGTTCGCCGAACTGCGCGTTGCCTACGCGCGGGCGGAGGGCGCACTGCGCGGCGACGCGCTGGGCGGCCCGCCCGAACTCCTGCGCCGCATCTACGGCGTCGCTGCCTGGAGCCAGGCACTGGAGCCTGTGGTGGAGCAAGACCTCCTTGATCCCCTGCAAGAGCTCTACGAGGCCGCCCACCTGCTGGCCGCCCGCTCGCAGGCAACGATCGAGTCCGTGGCCCCGGCGGCGGCCGCGCCCCAAGAGGCCACGGAGCAACAAGTCGACGCTCCACAGCCGCCGCTCGAACCCGCTCCCGCAGGCGCTGAGCGGGAGACGACCGTCGAAACCGCAGCCGGGCAGGGACAGGAGCGACAGCAGCCCCCGGGCGAGGGCGACGCAGCAGCCCCCGCCGAGGAGCAGGGCGCGGCGGCCGAGCCCGCCGACTGGTGGGCGGGGGCCAGCAGCGAGGAGCTGCCCCAGGGCTACCAGCCCTACGCGGACGACTCGGTGGAACTGCTGGAGGGCGACACGGTCCGTATCGGCTCCCGCCGCTACATGGAGGACACGACCCTCCTGTTCCACACCCTCACGATCACCGAGGGCCCCGACCGGGACGGCTACTACATCGGCATCGCCGAATCCGGCGCCAGTCGCCGCTTCGCCCCCCGCGCCATCGTCGCCGTCCCCGACAACTCCCGCCTGCTCGGCACCACACCGCCGCCGGCGGATCCCGATCCCCAGGAGCAGGCGCCTGACCGTGCCACGGACACCACCACGCAGCTTCCTCCCGCGGCCAGTACTCGGCCGGTGGCCTCGTCGGCCGGTGGCGACGTTGACGGGCAGCTCGGCCTGTTCGGTGCGGAACCCGGCCCGCCGTCGGCGGCAGAACCCGACGAACAGACGCTCGCCCAGATGCGCATGATCACGGTGGTCGGCGCAGCCGGAATCCGCTACTCCCTGTTCGGAAGCTGGACGGCGGGTGCGCCGGAACCTCTCCGATTCAGCATCCACCGCCTGTCCCGCGGGGTCACGGGCACCATGGACCACTCCGGCACGCGCGAGGAGTGCCTGGCGTACATCGAGTCGGAGGCTGCCGTACGGTCGGCGGCCGAAGCGGTGGACGAGAACGCCGAGCAGCAGGCGGCCGCACTGGCATGGCTCAGCGAAGCGACAGCCACGGACAAGCCGCCGTCCGCACCCCTGGCGCCGACTTCGGCTGATGGGGTGACGCCCCCTTCGACACCGCAACCGGCAGCGGGCGGACCGGCCGCGCCACAGGATGCCGCGGGCGAGCCCGTTGCGCCCGCCGCTGCCAAACCTGCCCTGGACGAGAACGCAGTGGAGCGGCCAAGCCCGGCTCCGGTGTTCGGCCCGCTGGTCACGCTCGGGATGAGGGAGGTTTCCGGGGGCCAACTCGTCTTCCGCGTCGACTCGCCGGCCGCTTCCCAGACCCTTGTACTGCCGGGCCTTTCGACCGCAGACCTGCCGGGGCTGACGCTGCCCATCGCGGCAGAGGTGCCCATGCTGATGCGCGCGGCACAGCTGGCCGAGCAGCTGGTGGGCAGCGAGGAGACGGCGGCGTGGCTCGATGAGCATCTGTCGGACGGCCCGTTTGCCCCGGCCTGGAGCACCGGCCAGGTGCAGGCGGTCCTCGTCGTCGTGGTGCGTGACACCCTGCGGGACGGCATGGCGCCGAGCGTGGATGACGTCGCCACGTGGCTGGTGAACACCGCGGTGGAGCACGACGGCTTGCTCCAGGCCGCACATGCCGCTGCCAGTCTGGACGAGTTCGGTCCGGAGTTCGCCCGGGCCGCCGACGCCCTCGTTGCGGACGGTGCCTCGGAGCACCTGCTGTGGACCTTCCTCGGAGAGGAGGGTGCCCGCCGGGCCCAGGTGCTGGCTCTGGCCACGCCGGACGCCTATGAGCAGCTCCTTGCCGTACCCGCTCCCACCCCGCTCCCTGAGCGGGCCGCTGTCCCGACACCCACGGAGGCGGCCGCGCTGCCCGCCTTGGAGGTGGAGCCGCCGATGCTCGACGTTCCGGCCCTCGGTCCCGCCGAACCGTTCGCCGACGACGCTGAGCTCCAGGCGGAAATCACACGGTTGCACGAGGTCTACGAGCGGTGGCTCCAGCTTCCCGCCGTCCAGGGCTACCTCCAGGACGACCGCGAGCGCCGGGGCGAGGGCCTGGCACCCACGACCAATCCGGTCGGCGCCCTGCACGATGCCTACGCGAGCGCCCGGGGCGCGCTGGAGGCGAGCGCCGACATCAGCAGCCCCGACCTGGTCCTGGGGCGCATCTATGCCGTTGCCGCGTGGAGCCGTGCCCTGGAGCCCGCCGTGGACGAGGAGCTGGCCGCCCCGCTCGGCGAGTTGAGTGCGGCGGCGCACGAACTTGCTGCCCGCTCGCAGGCGACGATCGAGGCCTTCGCCGCCGAACAGACGCCGACCCAACCGCCACCGGCTCTGCGAGCCGTGGCGCAGGAAGCCGCACCGGCGCCGGCGCCAACGGACTCGCAGGGCGCCGAACCTCGCCCAGAGCAGACCGCGGACGACGCGGCGCCGGCCGAGGGGCAGCGCCAAGGTGGGCCGTTCCTCCCGCAGGGCTTCGCACGTTTCGCGCGGGTCTACTACGACGGCGAGGAGTACGGGGTCGAGTCCCTGTCAGAAGACGGCCAGACCGTCCACACCAGGGGTGGATCGTCCTTCCCGCGGGCCGAGGCCACCCCCACCGCGGAGATGCCTCCGCTCGTTGACCGGCGCCTCGCTCCGGGCTGGAGCGAGTACGAGTACCAGGGCCGCACCTACCGTGCGGCGATCCTTCCGGCTGAACTGTCCCGGGGACGGCTGGCCACACTGGCCGCCATCATCGTGGACGAGGACAACGAACTCGTCGGACGAAGCTTCGGGATGCCCTTCTCCAAGCAGATCTACTGGGTGCACGCCCATCCGGGGGTCCCCAGTCAGGACGTGCGCGGGTGGCTGGGGCTCGGCGGCGAGTCGATGTGGCCCCCGTACAGCGATGCGGAGAAGGCCTTCATGCTCGCGGGACCGCCCCCCGAGCAGACTGCCTTCGACTTCGGCGGCGACGCGTACACCGAACAGGACACCGAAGACCCGCAGGACGACGAGCTGAACGAAGAGGGCCTGGCGCACGACGTCGACGACGTCGATGACCCGGAGTCCGAGGTCGCCGTGCCGGGCGAGGAGACGGAGATGCCCCCGGACACCCCGAAACAGACGGAAGCGACGAACCCGGCCGCCCAGGACGCGACCCCCGAACGTGCCGAGCCAGGACAACCCCAGAACGACGCGGCACCCGGGGCCGCCGTGCCGGCCGCGCCTGAAGCCGAAGAGCAGACCCCGGCGGAGCTCCCGGCCTCAGACCCGTTGCCCGAGGAGGTACCGACGGCCCAGGAAGGCGCCGTCGGTGACGGAGTCGAGTTCGAGGACCCGCCCGAGCCGCAGCGCTTCAGCACTTCGGTCCTCCTGGACTACGAGGAGCACGTACTGGTCCTGGAAGGCGTCGACGGGGGCGGCTACGACCGGGGCGAGCTGCTTCGTGAGGGCGTGAGTATCGCCACCGTCCATCGCACGTTCAGCGGGCAGTGGTACGCCCGGATGCAGCTGGACACGCCAGACATCACGCGCGCGGTTGACGCTCCGCAGACCGCGGCCGAGAACGCGGCCGTCATGTTCTCCGTCTTCACCAACACCCCGCTCAGGCCTCCCGTGGTCGCCGCCTCGGGAGGCGACGTCCAAGAACGGCTCGACCAGGTCCGCGGCGAGCTGAGCGACTTCGCCGCCGTCCACGGCCGCAGCATTGCGACTGCGGCGAGGCTGATCTCACCGGGCTACGCGCAGAGCCCGCTCTATGTGGAGCTCGCCGCCCGGCTCGCCGACGTGGCCAACTCGCAGGGGAGCGGGGTCCGGATGATGGCCGCCGACCTCGGCGGCGTAGAGCGGGCAGTGAATGCGTGGGGCCAGGCCCTGCCCCCGTCCGCGAGCAGCGAGATCCGGTCGGCCATGGTCTTTCCTCTCGCGCACGTGCTGTTCGATGTCCGCCAGCTCCAGACCCGCCTCCAGGTGACCGTGGAGGCGGCACAGCAGGAACCCGCCGATGCAGCAGCCGAGCAGCACGCCGTGCCCGCACCCGACCTGGAGCGTGCTGCAACCCCGACCCCGAGCCAACCGGCTGCCCCGAGCCTCGACCTACCGGAGGACCACCAGATGGCCACACCCGCCCCTCCCCAGACACCCGAGACCGGGGAGCCCCTCACGCCCGCCGCGCCGGAGACAGCTACCCCCATCGAGCAGCCGACCGCGTCAGCAGTAGCTGCGCCGGCGGACGGAGCCACCGAGCCTGTGGTGGGGGCGCCGCCCGTGCCCCAGTTCACAACCTCTGCCTCGCTTGCCACCGACTCCTCCTACCTGCTCTCCGTGAGCGGTACGGTCGGCCAGCTCCCCGACCGCGGTGAGCTCCTAACACAGGGCGGCGCCCGCATCGCCGTGCTGAACCTGGCCGATGGCGGGCAGTGGGTCGCACGGCTGGCCGTGGAGGGTCTGCCCGACGACGAGACCCTCCCCGCCGGCAACCCGCAGGAGGCGGCGGACAACGCGGCCTTGATGTACTCCCTCTACACGGGAGCGGCCTACGGTCCGATGCCGAGCGCGGTCACCGAAACTGACCCGCAGGCGGCCGGGGACGTGCTGCGCGAGGAGATGGAGACCCTGGCGTTCCTGCATCGCTCACGGCTGGCCAGTGCCTCCGCCCACATTCCCTTCGCGGATCTGGCGCCCTTCAACGCACTGGATGAGCGGCTCGCTCAGCTGGGGCTCGCCGGTGCCGAAACACACGACTCCCGACGGATGGCCGCCAACCTCGACGCGGTCCGGGAGGCGGCCGGAGCATGGCGGCGGGCTCTGCCCGAGGCCGGTCGCCCCGCTCTGGCCTACCCACTCGCGCACCTGGCGTACGACGTCCGCTCTTCCCAGCTGCGTCTGGCCACCACGGTGGATGCCCTGCGGGCAGAAAGCTCCGCCGCCCAAGCGGCCCCCGCCGCCGTGATCCCTGCGGCCGCTTCGCCGCAGCCCGCGCCCGCGCCGGCCGAGGAAACACCCTCCGCCGAGGCGCCCCAGTCGCCCGTGCCGGCCGCAGACGTGGAGGAACTGACCGCCGAGGCGCCCGAGGCACCTGCCGAGGAAGCAGAGCCCGCTCCGCCGGTGCCCGCGGTGGTGGCGGACGACGTACCTGTCGTGCAGGAGCCTGTGCCCGCAGGGCCTGAGGCGCTGGTCGGCGAAGCCGTGGAGCCCCCGGCGGCTGATGGCGGCGAAGCGGCCACGGAGAAGACGGAAACGTCAGTAGCAGCCGACGCGCCCGCGCCGCCTACCGCCGACGCCAAGCAGCCGGACGCACTTCCCGCCGAGGAGCCCGCCGCCTCGGCTGACGAGGAGCACGACCTCGCCGACGTTGGCACGGGCACCCAGGGCGAACCGGTCCCTCCGGTTTCCGAGGTGACGGAGGCCGCCGAGGTGGCGGCACCACGTGCAGAGCCCCCGCTCGCAGCGCCCGCGGTCCCGGACCCGCCGCAGGAGCCGCCCGCACCGCTGTGGGGGACCAAGGAATTGCCGGTGTCCGCGTACGCGGGCGGGCCGGAAGGGAACGAAGAACGCTCTGAAGCCGCGGCCGCGGTCGACCTCGTCGCCAACTTCCAGCAGTTCCGAGCGGCCTGGGACGCGGTAGTGACGGACGGCGGCACGTCCGATGAGCTCCTCGACGAGGTGCGGCCCGCCCTGGCCACCCTCCAGAGCTTCATCAACGAGCCAGTCGACAGCGCACCGGCGCCGGGCCCTGCCGTCCCGCCGGCGCGGCAGGAGTCGCAGGGGGAGCGTGACGGGCAGCAGGAAGCGGCAGCGGTCACCGAGGCCCTGCGGCAGGCGGATACCCACGAGGCATCGCTCAGGGACCTGCCCGAGTGGCAGAGAATCCAGACGGTCCGCGGGGCGATGGGGCACCTGTTCACCGTCATTGCGAAGCGGGCCGGGGAGCACATCGACCAGCTCCTCGGCGACGAGCGGGCGACCACCTTCCTGCGGGAGGTGTCGGCCCGTGTCTGCGACAAGGTCGCAGACTTGGCCCAGACGGCCGCCCGCAAGCTTCGCGGGGATGATGCCCGGCGCGGCGAGCTCCCCAGCGCCGAGGCGCTGCTGCGACTCGGAGACGCCGCGACCGCCTACAGCACCCCGCGCCGCGGTCGCGGTGGTACGCCGCCTGCGGACGCTGAGACGGTCCTGCCGGCCATGCAGAAGTTGCAGAAGATGGGCGAGGCACTGGCCAAGCCGATGCCGGGACGGGGGAAGGTCTCGGCATCGGCCGCCAGGTCCCGGTCGGCAACAGCGAAGCGTCCCACCAAGAAACCCGCCCCGGGCAGCACCGAACAGGCGCCGCACCTGAGGCGCGGCGGCCCCGACCAGCCCCCGCCCAGGAAGCCCACGCGGTAGCCGCACTCGGTGACGGCAACCCCCATTTCGGGGGGTTGCCGTCACCGAAGCACCGCTCAATGGTTAGTCTGGCCAGATAACCCGCGCGCTGCTGCGCTGTCACCGACCAGACGGAACCAGCAGCACGACGGAACCTTCCAACCAGCGGCAGAAGGAGAAGTGCATGGCGCTCACCGGTCGTACATGGCGGCACCTGGCGGCTGGTCTGGCTCTCGTGGTGTTCGGCGCGGTACTCATCCGCCTGGACGTCATGTCGCCCAACCAGTTCTCCGACGAGTTGAACGCGAGCAACCCGTGGCCGCGGATCTTCACCACGATCGGTATGGCGGCCTGCATCGGCTGGATCGTCGGGGGTGGTCTGATCCTGAGTACGACCGTGGTGCGGATCATCGCGGGACAGCAGCGCTACTAGCAGGTCGGGAGCGCCCAACGGCGCCGGACGGGTCACTGACTCGTCCGGCGCTTTGCTGTTCCCCGCCGGCTACTGGCCTCGGGCGGCGCGAAGAGGTTCAGGCCGTCTGCTGGACGAGCCGGTAGGCCTCGGCCCGGCTGAGCCCGCAGTGCTGCTCGGCGAAGTCGCCGAACGTCGTATGCCCGCTGTTCCGGTAGAGCCGGGCGGCGTGGATCTTCGCGAGTCCCGCGGCGAGTTCTGCGGGCTCGGGGAAGGTGTCCGGGGCGACGCTCATGCGGCTTGGGCCTCTCGTGCGCGGTTCCGCTGGTGGTGCTCGATATCGTGACACGGCAGGCTCCGGCAGATCGGGAGGCTGGGCGGAACGCACTGAATGCCGATCCGGAAATCCGCTCCCCTTTCCCCTTTAGCGGCCCGATGCTTGGCAATTCCCGCACGCCCAGGCCCGCCTGGAATATCCAGCGCGGGAATTACTGCTGACCACGTAGGGTTGTGACTGCTTGTCAGGCTGTGACCCAGGGGGTGTGACGCGGGACAGGCCGTTGGGGGGCCTACGCGAACCGGTCGTGCTGCCGTGTTGGCGTGGTCTTGGGGAGGATCGCTCACCCGCTGGTGCGGGGCAAGAGCGGCATGCGCGACAAAGGGAATTCATGCACAGCCGCATCACGCCGGATAAGGCCTCGGCCGCATCCGCGCAGGGAGATATAGAGACCTCCGGACGGCCGTCCGGAACCGCGCACGCGCGCCGGGTCATGCTCGTCGAACAGGCCTTCACCAAACTGCCCGGATCCGCTCACGGGCCCAGCGAGATCGCGGCGGCCGCAGGCCTCGACACCACCGTCGTGTTCCGCATCTTGCAGTCCGGGCTGTCCAGCTCGACCTTCGTGAAGGTGCCGCCCGGCCGCTACCGGCTGGGGCCCGGCGCCGCACGCGTCGGCATTCACGCCATGGCCGCCACCCCCGGCCCGCAGGTTGCCCAGCCGGTCCTCGACCGCCTCAGCCGCGTACTGGACAGCTTCGTCATTCTCTGGGTGCTCTCCCCATATGGCGGGCCCCGCAAGGCCCACGCTGCCAGCGCGCCGGGCCGATATGGGTTCGACGCCCTGGGCCTGACGGTCACGCAGCTCGTCGAACTCGGTCAGTCCCTGCGCATCGGCGCCTCCGGGCGGGTGATCGCCGCCCACTTGCCGCCCGCGATGGCCGCCGCCGTCTTCGCCGAGCCCCTTCCCGCCGGCGCCGGTCCCGGCGCGGTCCGATCCGCCGCCGACTTCGCCGACTCCCTGCAACGGGTCCGCGAGTCGGGCTACGCGGTTGCCCGCGGGGAGATCCTCGGCTGGGACTCGATAGCCGCCCCCGTCCTGTGGGGAGAGGCCGTCTACGGCGCCGTCACGGTCCTGCGGCCCTCCTCCCTGATGCCTCGCGACCTCTCGCTCCCCCTGGCCGCGACGGTGGCCGCGGCAGAGCGCCTGTCCCGGCTCGTCTCCGGCACCGAACCCACCGCGTCGTTAGAGGGCCGCCCGGTGCAGCGCGCCGGTAGCGGCCGCACCGCCGCGTAGGCCTCCGCCTCGATGTCGGCGTGAACCCCCGGGGATGTGCCACGTGACGGCTCCGGGCGGTGGACGGCGCCTTCTGACCCTTGGGGGTCAACTCGTCCAGGACCACATGGTGTGCTCGTAGGTATGGCTCACGTATGGGGCAGTGAAGTCTGTTCCGGAGCGGTCGGGGTGTCCCGGCCGACCCAGCGAGCTGTGCGGCCCCTCTGGTTCATGGCCCAGGATCGCGGTCACCTGCTGGGCGATCTCATCGGGTACGACGCCCTTGACGGTGATGAGCGTCGGCTCGACCTGGATGCCGATGGGGCCGTCGTCGTGCAGGACCATCTCCAGGTCGCAGTCGAGAACGACGTCCAGGCCGTTCTCCCTCAAAAGCGTGTACGCGCGCCGGATGACGGGCCATTCGCAGTGATCCGCCCACGGGGTGGCGAAGGTGAGGCCGTCGCCGGCGTGCTCGCGCTCGATACGGTCCCAGTCCAGGGAGTCCCAGATCCGGCCCAGGGAGAGGCTGGGGGACTCCGACTCGACCATGTGCCCGTCGAACTCGGTGCGCATCCATTCTCGGACCGGGCTGGTGGAGCCGAACTGGTAGCGGGCGCGGTCCGAGGGGCAGGAGCTGGGTTCCGATCCGGCGGTGAGCTCTAGGTCTTCGAGGATGAAGGCGTGGGTGTTGCGCTCGTCCTCGCTCCAGCGGTTCCAGTACGCCGTCTCGCGGTGCTGGTCCTCCCCCAGTCGGCGGGCGTGGTCGCTCTGGCAGGGCGGGCAGGCGTTGCTGTGGCGGATCGCGTCCCGCTCGCGGATGAGGCCGGGGCTGTACCACCCGAGGGCTTTGATGCCGATGCCCTCGTCCTCGATGTAGGCGACGGTGGCTGGCTGGTTGTCGCACAGTACGACGTCGTGCCGACCCGGAAGTGGCTGCGCTGTGCCCACACGGGGCCCGAGTCTGCGACGGCCTGGGTGGTTCGCCGGCGGAACGGGAGCCGGATCTTCACTGCTGGTTCTCCTCGTGAACGTCGGTGATCACGGTGCGGTGGATGCGGCCGCGGAACGCCAGTCGGAATATGGCGGCGGCTTCCGCGCAGGCGGTCAGGCCTTGGGCGGGAAGAGAGCCAGGAGCCGGGCGCGCTGTGCGGAGCCGAGGCCTTGGACGCGGCGGCTCTCGGAGATGCCGAGGTCCGCGAGCAGCTGGCCGGCGCGGACGGTACCGATGCCGGGGAGTGATTCGAGGAGGCGACGCACCCGAATCTTGCCGACCACGGCGTCCTCACGGGCGAGCAGGTCCGTCAGCGGCAGAGTTCCCGCCTTGAGCTGGGCCATCAGGTCGCCGCGCTCCTTACGGACCGCTTTCGCCTTCTCCAGCGCCTCGGCCCTCTGGGACGGGGTCAGTGCGGGCAGAGCCATGGATATCACTCTCTTGGTTCTCGTTCGGGTTGAAGCTGCCATCATCTCCCCGCTGCTGATCTGTTGACCAGCGGGTTTGGGTAACCCCCAGGGCTCGCTCGGCTACTGACGCATTGGAGTAGCTGGCGGCACTCGGCGTCGGAGTTGATCCCGATGCCGTCGACCGGCCGATGGTGGCGACCGGGCACTCTACGATCCCCGGGGTCGATTCGGGCTCCGTCCCGGTGAGCTCCAGGATCGAACGGTACCGACGCTTCCGAGCTGGGCACCCGCTACGGTGACGCCCGTGGAGACCGTGCACCAGCTGAGAGTGTCGATGCCGGATATCAAACCGGTGGTGTGGCGGCGCATCCACGTCTACTCCAATATCCCGCTGTCTGGCCTGCACGCAGTCATCCAGGCCGCCATGGGCTGGGACGACTCCCACCTGTACGAGTTCGGGTGCCAGGGGGAGCGGTACGGCAGTCAGCACACCCCCGCGCGCACGGTCACGGTCGCCCAGGTGCTGCCGGAGGTGGGTTCCGGAGCGGGGTACGTGTATGACTTCGGCGACCTGTGGGTGCACCACATCACCGTGGAGAAGATCCACCGGCCTGCCCCGAACACCCACTACCCGCGGTGCAGCGCAGGTCGCCGGGCCTGTCCGCCCGAGGACTGCGGTGGTGCCAGCGGGTACTACCGCACCCTGCACGCGATCAAGGCCCGTAAGGGCCCGCGCTACCGCGAGCTGCGCGAATGGGGCCTGCACAAGTACGACCCGGCGTCCTTCGACCGCGACGAGGTGAACCGAGGCCTGGCCGATCCGCAGTCCATCGGCTACGCGAGCCCAGCCCCGTGGGAGCGAGACGTTCTGGACCTCTCCCGCCCGTACCCAGGCGCACCCCCGGACGCCGCCGGTCAAGCTGTTGACCACCCGCAGGGCGGACCGGGAGAGCAGGCCGAAGTCCAGCAACCCGTCACCGAAGTAGTCAACCCGTTGACCACCGCCACCGACGCGGCCGCCCAGGCGGTCCTGGACGCACTCGCCCGGGTAGAGGAGAACCGGTCCGCTCTTGGCGCCGCCCTGCGCGCCGAGCAAAAGGCGACCGGCGCCAGTGCCAACGAGCTCGCCGAGCGGGTCCACGGTGCAATGTCCCGCCCCCTCGTCCTCAAGGCCCTTCGGCAGATCGACTGATAGCGCCCGGGGTACGCCTCGCTCGACCAGGTGGAATCCGGCGGTGAGCCGTGTCGGGACCGCCACCTCGTGCGGTTGGGGAGGCATGCGGAAGATCCTTCACCTGAACGCCGCGGTGGGCCTGGCGGCCGCCGTCGTCCTGTCGACGGCGGTGCCGGCGGCCGCGGACTCCAGCTCCTGCACCCATCATTTCTCCGGGCCGCAGGTGTGCGTCCGGTTAGAGGGTTCCGATGTCTGGGCGACCCCCGTCGCGATCTGGGTCAACCCGCCGAAGTATGTGAAGACGCGGCAGGTGTGGCTGTCCGTTAACGGTGAGCGCCCCCGCTTCTCCAACAATCCCGGGCTGGCCACACGTGTCGGGAAGACGCTCAGCTTCAGCTGGGGTCGCGGGCAGTGGGACCCGGAGTCCAGGATTTGCGTGCACTTTCAGGACATCGACCGGGTGGCCTGCGAGAGGATCAAGTCCATCAACCGGGCCCAGTTCTAGAACCTGCCGGTCCGTGCAGGGTGCGGCACCACGGGGGAAGTGCCGCACCCTGCGGTCAGGCTAACGGCCTTGGGCCCCGCAGTACCGGACCATTCCGCGTGGAGAAACGGGCCTCCCCCCAACTGCCTCATTCTCACCTCTTAAGAGGTGAGAATGAGGTCTTATGCAGCCCGCTGCCACCATCGCCGTGCCTTCGGCGCGCCCGCCGGGACTGCGGGCGACTCATCGCCGCGCATGCAGGTGACTTCCAGGTTCGCGGATGAAGCCAGGACGTCCATTGCCTCACGGCGGGGGCCCGGGGCGTCGATGAGGGCGGCGGCCAGGGCGGGGAGGGCCGCGAGCATCGCGGCGCCATCCGGGCGGCTCATCGTCTGGAGCGCCAGCGTGGCGTGCGTGAGGATGATCCACGCGTGCCTCTCTCCGGTCCCGATCCCTCCCTCCAGGTCGGGCAGGGTCTCCCGGAGCGCCTCCCCGAAAAGCCCTTCGGGGTCGGCGTCCTGGAGGCGTTGCAGGATGTCCGCACGCCCGGGCATCCGGTACATCGCGGGATCAGCCTCAACCTCCCTGAGCTCGGCGGGAGTCAGGGGACGGCGCTCGCCCACAAGGCGGACGCCCGTCCACCTGGCTCCGGTCTCCGCCCTGCCGTCCCGCTGGCCGTCATCGTCGAAGTCCCACTCTGTGTCCATGCCCACCCCTGTCTCGCCGGCCGTGCGCCGTGCGGACAAGAAGGCTACGGGGCCTGGTCAGAGCCCCTGCGGGCGGCTTCCGGGGAGCGTTGCGGGCACAGAGGTCAGGGGGTGTCCAGGTTCCAGCCCGCCGGTTCCAGCCCGGGCACGTGCGGGGGATGGCCGGGCGGTGCCCACAGGGACGCCATGGGGCCCATCAGCCCGGGCGGGTACACGTACATCCGGTCATCGAGCTGGCGACGGCTTTCGAGGGAGCGGCGCGCCCGCTTCAGGTAGGCCTGGTCGGGCTCGGCCGCATCCACCTGGGCCTCCAGGACCCACGGCGGCACCGGGGCGGACGGGGAGCGGTCGATCAGCTCCTGGAGTTCCCTCTCGCGCCGGCGGGTGCGCTCCGGCTCGGCCCACGGATGGTCGGACAACAGCCACTCGGCCACCAGCGGGTCGGCGCCGTCCAGCTGGGACAGATCGGGAGCCGGTCCCGGGTCGCGCGCGGGCACCCAGCCGGACAGCACATCGTCAGGATCATGCAGAGACATGCCGCCCAGTGTGCCCGCTCGCCACCCGGCGCCCGAGCGGGGGACCTGCGGCCCGGCCCTCAAGCTTGCGCCCTCCAACCCCACTGCATGATCCTGAGTCCAGGCGGCGGCCAGGGTGGCGCCGATACGCTGCCGCCCATGACCTACCAGGACCACACCGTCGACGAGTCCGACGACACGCAACTGCCCGTCGCGGTCGAGATGATCGGCGATGCGCTGAAGGCGCTGCGCATCGACCCCGACGGGGGCGGCGCCATCGAGCGGCCCGCCATTGCGGCCGGACGGCTGCTCGCCGCCGCCGAAATCCTCGCCCGCAACGTGATGAGCAGCCCCGGCGACCTCGACGGCCTGGAGCGCCTGGACGACCTGATGCACGGCTTCTACGGCATGGTCGTCGCGTTCAGCGCCACCATGCCGCCCGGCACCTCGTCGGCCCTGCGCGGCGCGCTCCTGGAGGACCGGCTCCGGCGCGCGGACAAGCAGGCCGACCTCACCGTCGGCGGACAGGCCGACGAGCTCTCCGCGGCGCTGCACCAGGCCCTTGCGGCCACCCGGCAGCTCCGCAAGCAGGGCGACGTCCTGTGACCCGCAGAGTTGCTCAGCCGCCGGCCGGGTAACTCGTGAGCCGCAGGTCCTCATTCAGCACCAGGCCGACGTAGGAGTTGACGAGGAGCGGTGCGGCCTCGGGCTTGGTGGGCATGTCCGCGCCGGTCCGCGCGTCCAGTGCAACGGGGCCGCCCACGCCCTGGCCGTAGACCCGCCCGTGCCAGACCGCGGTCACCTTCGGGGGCTGTCGGTCTCCCTCGCCGGCCTTGAGCGCCCACAGGGACTGTCCGGTGGCCGGGTCCACCGCGGCGACCGCGGAGGAGCTCGCGCACACCAGCGTGCGGATCTGGTCGTAGGTGCACGTCGTCGACTCCAGCCCCGGGGGCATGGCGGCACGGAGCCGTCCGCTGGTCATGTCCAGCAGCTGGTCCGCCTTCGAGCCGTCGGGCAGCTGGCCCGCAACCCGGACCGTGAGGGGACCGGCCGCCTCCATGTCCGCGGCGTACGTGGCCACCCCGCGCCACTTCTCGGCGCCGGTGGCAAGGTCGAGACCGACCGGAATGGGCGTGAGGGGTGCAGCGTCCAGCAGACCGGCGACCATTCCGGTGCCCACCGCGACGGCCTTCACGCCGGGAGCGGTCCACCGCAGGGAGTGCGACGTCGTGTCGATGCCGTACGACACCGCGTTCTCGTCGCCCTCCACGGTGACCACGGCCGTGCCGTCCAGCGTGCCGACGGCCTCGACCTTGATCTTGTTGGACTTCAGTGCCCACTCGGGCAACTTGACCGCGGTCCGCCAGGCGGACTTGTACGGGGCCGCCGTGCCGACGGCGATGACCTCGACGACGGCCCCGGCGGCGTATGTGCCCGAGGCGGGCGTCGTCATCAGGAACGGCGTCAGCACCTCGGCGCCGGCCAGGACCGGCGGCAGGGTGTAGCCCTCGGTGCCAAGGCGTAGAGCCTCGCCCCGTGCGCTCTCCTCGGCCACGGTGCGGCCGGTGGCGAGATCGACGACCTGCACCCCGGTAGGGGAGGCCACGAAGGCCTGGGCGTCGTGCAGCAGGACAGGCAGATCGCTTCCGCCGCCGCGGACCTTGCCCGCCAAGTTGGTCCGGCCCTTCGTGGCCACCTCGGGCAGCAGGACCTTGCCGCGGGCGTCGAACCAGTTCGGCGGGTCGTGCGGCACGAGCTTCGGCTCCGCGGGCGGGACCGAAGTCTTCGCCGCTGACGGGGGTGCGGTGCTGGGTTTGGCGTCATCAGCCGCCGGACCGCATGCGGCGAGGAGACCAGTGGTCAGGGACAGGGCGAGAGCTAGCGGCCACGCGGGAGCACGCACAGGTACCTCACTCGGGGTCGGGCGGGCTGGTGAAGATCACGTCGGAGGATACGTGCAGCCCGTAGGGGAGTTGGGGCAGAGGTCCAGATAGGTGGCCCCTCGGAGGGGCGATGAGGGTGAGAGGTGTCCGGCGAATCGTCCGGCGCAGACCTCTCCGAGGGGTCAGGCGTCCCGGGCCGTCAGGCCTGCGGCGATCAGCTCGCGCAGTACGTCCGCCCGGGGCCGTCCAGCGCCGTACTCGCTCACCCTGCGCTGGGTCTCCTCATCGAGACGGACCTCCCACTTCTGCCCGATCGAGGGGCGCCCGCCCAGGCGCGGGCCGGACTCCGCCTCAAGCTCGCCGAACCACTGCTCGACGGCCTGGTCGTGATCGTTGCGCAGGAGCCATTCCTTGGCCCCAGCGTCATCAACGAACTCGTGGCGGGGCTCTGTCCCCCCGACCTCGGACCAGGTGCGCAGGACCCAGCGGCCCTGGGCCGTGCGGAACAAGCCCTGGTGGCAGTTCTTGGGGATGTGGTTGACGGAGTTCTGCTTGAGGTCCGTGTCCTCCGTGTATTCGGTGGCGGAGTCCTCCCGGAACCAGCCCACCAGGAAACGCTCGTCCTCTGCGCCGTACTCGTCGTCGTCGTAGGTGTAGACGTTGATGCGGGTCATGGGTGCACCTCCCTCACGCATGCGGACCATTTCCGCATGCGTGAACCATGGCGCAGGTTAACGCCTGCGTCAACCTCTATGTAGGTTTCCGCATGCGCGTCACGTTTCCAGCTGCACCGGAAGGCGTCCGCCGGAGGAGGGCCGAAGGAGGGCGACAGTGCTTCACTCGAACCTTTGTACGATGAGAGCCATGAGGGATGTCCACGGGCAGGGTCCGCCACCCGTCCGGGTACTGCTGCCGGACGGCCAGACCCTGGTCGGCTCGCTGCGGGGGTGGAGGCGCGCACCGACAGGTGCGTGGCTCGGTGAGGTGACGCTCGCGGTGTGGCAGGAGCTGGCCGCAGGATCCGTCGAAGCGGTGGAGCAGCAGGTCACGCTGCCGTCTGCGCACGTGCGGCCCGTGAAGGGCGTCTCTTACGCCGCAGTTCAAACCCTGGGCGCGGCGTCGGCAGCCGCGCACGGACCGACCGGGTCGGCGAGCTCCGAACCGGCCTGGCCGCCTTCCGGGGACCGCTGGATCGTGTGCCGGGGCGGCCTCGTACCAGGAGCCAGGACGCTCCACCATGCCGACTGCTGGCTCCCTGCTGGCGGCGAGGCCGCCATGAGCGGAGATGAGGCGCGGATCGTCCTCGCCGAGCCGGGCGTCAGCCCCTGCGATATATGCGGAGTGGACCGGCTGTGACTCCGAGTCCCGAGTAGGAACGGCGCAGAGAACCGGTGTTGGTGTCAAAACTTCTGACGCCAACACCGGGCTCGGCTTCCTCGGCGGCGAACGGTCAGGTGGTTACGGCACCGAGGATGGTCCCGGCAGGCGGCCCGGGTACAGGATCGCCGGGCGCTGGCAGGGCGGGAGTGAAGGTGCTGCCCCTTCCCTTCGACATCCGAACCAATACGTCCCTCGCTGCGATGCAGTCGCCGGCCGCGCGGTGACCGCCGCCCAGGGCCAGCCACCGGTTCGAGCCCAACCACGCGGCGTAGGCCTCCATCAGGCAGTACCAGGACTCCGGGGGCTCCAGGTGAGTCGGCTTCTTCCCGGCTCGGCGGATGTCGGAAAGGAGCACGGTGCGGTCGTACTCGACGTTGTAGGCGCAGATCACGCGGTCCCGGGTTACCTTCCGCAGGCGCGGGAGGACCTTCTCGAAGGGCCGGGCTCCCGCCACGTCCTCGTCGCGGATCCCGTGCACGAACCGGGCCCCAGCAGTGATCGACTCCGTGGGCCGCACCAGCGTGTCCTGGAGGATCTTGCCGGTCGCCGCGTCGATCACGGCCACCTCGATCGTCTGCCCGAACAGGTCCGTGGTCTCGGTGTCGACGATGACGGCGGCGTCCGGCTCCAGCAGCCTGCGCGCCCGCCGAGTGATCCGGCCCCACGCCGGGGACAGGGTGACCTCGTCGGCGTACGGGCGGACGGCCGGGTCCGCGGCGAGCTCCTCGCGCACGGTCTCCTTCGTCGGGGCCCCCTCGACCCGCTCCCAGTCGAGCTCCCACCCGCCTGAGTAGGGGCTGTGCCACGCCCACACCGTCGTGGCGTACTGGTTGGCGAGCTGCTGGGCGAAGGTCTTCACCGCGTCGGCGCGGGTGGGCGCGAGTTTGGCGTACTCGCGCAGCGGCGAGGGCACGCCCTTGCCGAGGCCGCGGGCGGCCTCCCAGTCCACGCCGGGCATCTCCCGCAGGCCGCGGACATCACCGAGCCGGTAGAGCACCACGGTGATGGTGCGATTCCGACCCTTCACCTGCTCGTAGCTATCGACGGCCTGGATCCACCCGGCCGCCTCCACGTACCTCCAGTCGCTGGGCCGGATCTCCAGGAGCTCGGCGGCGGCCTTCGCGGTGACGTGCTGCTCGCCCTCGGCCTCCTCGGCGAGCTTGTCCAGGTCGGCGATCCGGTAGCGGTCGCCGGGGCCGACGGTGATGCGGCCCTCGCCGGCCATCCGCGCAAGGTCTCGCCAGTGCCAGCCGATCCGCTCGGCGGCCGCGTCCCGGGTCACGCTCACCTCGCACCACGCCACCCGCGCGGCCACGACCGAGGCGACCAGGTCGACGTCGAGCTCGCGCGCGACCGCCGTCGCATACATCGGCCAGCCCTTATACGAGTCCACGGCGACCAGGTGCTCTTGGGCGACGAGCTCGTCGACGTCGGCGGCCGTCACCGGCTGGCCGGTGGTCTCGGCGAGCATGCCGGCCAGGCGCCGGGCGCCCAGGGCCTCCGGCCAGTTCGGCTCCTGCGGGATCGTCTCCGGCGCGGTCGCCGTCTCGGTGAGGGTGTCCGTCATCAGTGCACCTCCGTGGTCTGCGGGATGGTGGGGTGGGCGGGCAGCACCGGGCGCCGCTGCCCGGTGGGCCAGATGAGGGTGAGGAAGTCCATGTGGCTGCCCCGGCTGGTGATGTCGACGTGCGCGGCCGCCACCTCGAACGGGGCCTGGCCGGGCCGGTCGATCCGGGCTGAGGCGGTGGGCCAGGGGATCGGATCGCGGTCGCAGGCGATGTGGCCGCTGAAGCCCTCCTCGTCCGCGTCGCTGTTCCCGGCCGGTCCGGTGTGCAGTTCGAGGCCGTGCACCGTGACGACGGTGTTGTTCGCGAAGGTCACCGTCGCGGGCAGGCGCGCCGCGGCGTGCTCGGAGAGGGGCGGGGCAATCCGGTCGTGGGCGCGCAGCCACTGTTCGGCGGCCGCCAGGAGGAAGAGGGGACTGGCCTCGGTGCCGCCGACGGGCGGCGGGAAGTCCTCGTGCAGACGCCGCCAGTGGGAAGCTGCGGCACGGCCCACCCGGGCGAGCCGTGCGATCTGGGACAGGTTCACGGTGGTCTCGGTCACGTGGTCGCCGTTCAGGTCGGTGGGTGGGCAGTGGGCTGGGGCCGGTGGTCGGGGGGGCCTTCGCCGGCCCCCGCACCCCCGCTCCCCCCGGCACCGCCCGGCGCGGTCAGGTCGAGTCGGGTACAGCCCGGTTCGCGCCGGACGGCACCGGGGCCTGAATGCCCTGTGCCGCTGGAGGGGTGGGGAAGGTCAGGAGAACCGGGCACGAGCAACCACCGCGGCCAGCTGTCCCGCTGCGGCGGCCGCGAGGAGCGCATCCGGATCGGGGGAGGCCACCGGACCGCACAGCAGGGCGTGGCTGGACACATCGAGCAGGTCCCACCACTTGCTCGGCACCTTCGCCTCTCCGCGCCACAGCCGGATGTCGTCCCAGCCCTCGGCGTCGGTGTGCGCAAGCTCCTCCAACGCCCGGGTGCCGATGCGGGCCCGGACACGCCAGCTGACGTCCAGCTCGGGAAAAGCCTCTGCCAGGCCGCTCCAAGGCCGCCACCGGCACCGGGTACGCAGGTCTTCAAGGCCTGCGCGTTCGGTGCGGGGCTCGAAGGCGATCAGCGGCAGCGGTCGCCCGTCCGGCATCTCCACGAACCCCAGGTGCAGGGCGTAGTCACCGCCCGTCCAGCCCGGCGAGTCGGTGAACAAGGCGATCTCCGCGAGCAGGTCGGGTACCTCGGTGCCCTCCTCAGCGTCGATGCCGAGATCCTGCGGGCCGATCACCGTGAACATGTCGGCGAGCTCTTCCGCGCTGGCCCCGCCCATGGCCCAGTGGTCGAGCGCGTCCTCCAGCAGCTCGGATGCCTGCGGCTCCGCCATCGCCTCGACCGCGGCGAGCGCCGCGCTCCCCTGGGCCCCGACGGTCGCAGCCCGGGCCAGGAGAGCCCAGGTGTGGGTCGTCTCCGAGGCGAAGGCACCGGCGGGCAGAGTGCCGTAGATGGTGCCCGCGAGCGCCGCCAGCGTTGCCCGCTGCTCCGGCAGGCGCATCTGCCCGGCCAGCGTCTTCTGGCAGGGCCTGCACGCGCTGCGGCAGGCGGCCACCAGCCGGGCGGCGAGGTCCAGGTCGAGCGGCCGCCCGCAGCTGTGCGGTACGGACGTCAGGACGTCCATGTCGGGCAGCGGCAGGTGCTCGTGTGCGGTGCCGGCGGCCGCGGATGCGTATCCGGCACCGGTGCGGCGGGCCTTGGCCCGTGCGCGCTGCTTCTTCCCGTGCTTCTTGACCACGAAGTCTCCTCGGTGGCGTGCAGCGGTCCCATGACCCGATGCACGCGAGCGAGAACGTGGGGCTGCGCGGGCATAAGGAGAAGTGGTTCATCGGTGACGAACCGGCGGTTCTCTCGCACTGATGCACTGGGACGACTGTCCTGGCACCTTCGCCTCAAGAAGTGCCCCGAGTCATGGGCTTGAGGCTGGCTTAGGCCCGTGCGCGGGCTACCGCCCACGGTAGCGCCCGGCAGTGACAGAGCACCACAGAACACCTGCCCGACACCGCGGCGCCGTCCGGCCGGGGAGGGTTCCACGGCGACCGAGTCGGCGGCCGTGGAACCCTCCCCGGCCGGACGGCGCGGGCGTGGGTGACCCTTAGAACGGGGCCAGTGGCAGGTGGGAGACCGTGCTCGGTGCCTGACGGCGTGCGCGGAAGCCGAAGCTGACGAGGATGACCCTCTCTCCGGCGCCCAGCGGCGTCCGGCCGTGTGGTGTGAGCGCGCCGTCGAACACGACGCCCTCTCCCGGCGCGAGACGGCATTCGAGGTAGCCGTCGGCGGTGATGAAGACGGTGCGGCTCACGGTGGGGGCCGCGGCGGGATGTTCGTGCTCCAGGCACAGGATCAGGTTGGCCTCCCCGAAGCCGAATTCGTCCACGTGGAAGTCGAGGAACTGGCCCTCCTCCAGGTAGCCGATGTAGACGCCGGTGTGCGGCTGCTCGACTTCCAGACCGGTGGCCCGCTCGACGACGGCGGCGAGATCGGCGTGCTCCGCGAACCGGTTCGCCGCCTCGCCGACGGCCGCATTCCACTTGCCGTTGTGCAGGTAGCCCTCCTCGGCCAGGGCCTTGCCAGCCTCCTCGGCCATGGCGGCGAGCAGTTCGGCGGGGAAGGGCTGGTTACGTAGGTGGCAGGGGTGCACCCGCTCGTGTGCGGTGAGTTCGTGCACGGAGTCACGGAGAGCGGGAAGCCCTTCCTCCCACCGGTCCGGGGTCCGGGCCGTGGTGCGGGACTGGAACCATGAGGTCCACCGCCGGCTCCACTGCGCCGCTTGCACCCCGGCATCCGCCGATGCGTGGCTGATCAGCAGGTCGACGCGGTCAAGGGCGGCCTGGGTGGATTCGATCAGCCCGTCGTCGCCCTTCGCGGTCCGCAGCCGCAGGGATTCCTGAAGGTGGGAGCGGGCCGGTGTGAGGTGGCCTTGCTCCATGAGGTGCTTGCCGAGGTGCTGGAGGGCGAAGTCGACGAGTTCCGGGTGCTGACCTCGGGCGCCGTCCAGTGCCCTGCGGTAGAACGCCTCGGCGGTCTGTACCTGGCCGGCGTAGCGGTACGCGTCGCCGAGGTTGAGTTCGGTGGCGACCACCGCCTTGGAATTGCCGCTGGCCGAGGCCAGATCGAGCGAGGCCCGCAGGAACAGGAGCGCGTCGTCGTAGTCGCCCAGGGTCATCAGGCCGATGCCCGTCCAGCGGGCCAGGAGCCGCGCTCGGGTAGCATCCGCGCCTTCGGGCAGCGCCTCGAACTCCCCGCGGATCTCCTCCACTGCGTCGGCCAACTGGGCACGGTCGACGGGGACCATGCGAAGGGCTTCGTCCTGTGCGATGAGGTGCTGGAGCACTTATCCCTCCCTGTCTGGGTTCCCGGTACGGGCGCCGATGCTAGAGCTGGTCGGTGTGGCGGCGCAGGCCCGCCAGCAAGTCGTGACCGTGCGCGGTGAACTGCTCGCCCTGGAGTTCGAGCTGGTCCATGAGGTAGCGGACGGCGGGAATGCCCTCCTGGTAGGCGGCCTGGAAGTGCGCGCGCTCACCGGCACTCAGGTCGTCGCGGTCGAGCTCGGTTCGGCGGAACCGCAGGAGCTGGTTGTAGACGCAGGTCGCGTGGAAGGCCCGGTCGACCTCCCAGAACTGGTTGCGGGCCACCCCCTGCGCTGCGCGCCACGCGATCTCGATCTTGGGGGAGGTCTGGGAGGAGTACCCGCTGGCGAAGACCTGGTGCTGGAGGATGTGGAAGCTGACCGACTGGTGGACCGCCTCGTGCAGGAGGTTCTCCGCGAGGAAGAGGTGGGACGGCTCCGGGCTGACGGTGTTCGGCGGGATGTGGTGGAGCGCCTTCTCGGAGAACACGATGATGTACGGGAGCGCGGGGTCGCTGGAGCTGGTCAGGGACGAGGTGCGGACGCCGGGCTTGAGCCCCACCCACAGCAGTCCGCGGACGAACTCCCGGGCGCGGGCGAAGCCGTCGGGGTGGACTGTGGCCAGCCGCTCCAAAGCCCCGGTCAGTGCCACGCGGCGCTCGCCGGTGTGTGGGGTGATCTCGTAGTCGGCCAGGTTGATCTCGCAGGCGATCTGTTCGGGCAGTTCGGCGTCGAACCAGGTGAACTGGGCTCCGGCCACCTCTACGCTGTCGCAGCCGAGGGCGCGGGCGTGCTCGGCGTAGGGGACGCCGGACTTCACGAGGCGCTCCATCAGGGCGAACGGCAGGGTTTGCTCGGCCTTCTCCTCGCGCAGACGGATCAGCGCGGGGTCGTTCCTGCCGAGGTCGAAGAAGGAGCCGGGCTCTACCCGGGCGGCGATGGTGGTGTGCACGATGGGCCTCCTTGACTGGGACACACACGGGTCTTGCGGATGAGAAGGCGGGTCGGCCCGGACGTATGTCCTGGGCCGACCCGCCATGCCGTCAACGAATCGGCGTCAGCGCAGCGCCGGGGTCAGACGGCGGGCGTCTGCGGCTCGAAGACGCCGTCGGGAACGGAGTGGTCCAGGCGCCGCGTCAGGGACTCGACGGCGGGGGTCTGCGGCTCGAAGACGCCGTCCGGGACCGAGTGGTCCAGGCGCCGCGTCAGGTTGTTGACCTGGAGGGTGTCGGACAGTCGGGTAGCTGGAGTGCGTTGCCGCACTCCAGCCCCCTCAGAACCGGACTTGCGAGTCGTCCTCGCATCCGGCTCAAGCGGGCCCCTGGAGTCGCTCGGGATAGTCATGCTTGCTTGGCCCTTC
>NZ_JBWJVM010000049.1:0-64505 GCF_056428985.1 Streptomyces sp. CA189
TGCGCTCCTACCTCTCCACCGCCCGCAAACACGGCCTCAACCCCATGACCGTCCTCCGCGACCTCTTCGCCGGAAACGTCTGGCTGCCGCCTGCCGCTCACGCGTAATCAAGCACCTGAGTAGTCACCTCGGATCGATACCTGTACTTTGTGTCGGGAGGGTATTTCTTCTCTTTCTTCTCCTCCTCCGCGAGCCTCTTTCCCCCGATCCCGGAACGCTCGTACGTAGCGGGCATTTTCATTCTGTCTTTCCTGATCACGTACACTTCGGTCTGGGCCCGGATGGCTTCGTACTTGCGCGGATCCGGATCCTTGATCTCGATGACCGCGTCCTGAGCGATTTCCTCCCCTGGATTCAGCACGCTGCCCACCGGCGTGACGAAGGCGCCGTGGTGGATCAATTCGAATGCGTCGGTCTTGGTGTCGGAGATGCTGTTCGCGGGCCCGCCATGGATCCAGTACTTGCTGTCGAGGATGTAGACGGGAACTTGGCCCGCGTTCTTCACGTGCAGATGGACCGTCACGTGCAGCGGCGCCGCTCCTTTTTGCAGACTCGACTCCTTGAACTCCGCTCCAGTCTGTATCAGCGGGGTTCTCACATAGGGAAGATAGATTTGCGAGTATGCCAGGTTGGCGCCGGCGAGAAGGGTGGAGATGATGACGCCGATCGCGACCGTCTTGGGATTGCGGAGACCTTTCCACGCCCGCAGCCTGATGAGTCCGACCAGCGCCACCGAAGACCAGACGCAGAGGGCGATCCCGATCAGGGTGTAGCCGGTGAAACGCTCGCCGATCTGCAGCAGGAGGAGGCAAATTCCGCAGAGGAGGGCGAGTACGACTCCGCCCAGAACGGCCACCCCCGAGTAGCGCCATCGCCGCTTGCCCCAGTAGTCCACCGCCGCCCCGGCGGCAGCCAGCTCCACCAGGGAGGCGGCGAGGACGGTAACTCCTGCGATCCGTCCGCCGTAGGTGAGGGCATTGCCGCTGTCCGACATTCCGATCTGGAAGAGCGGACATGCGGTCGCGAGGAAGCCGAAGACCATGAGCACGCCGATGGTCAGGCGCCGGACGGGCCGGTCCGGCCAGACACTGCAGTCCCCGCCGAGCCATTGGATGTCGTGGTGCCCGACTGACACACCGGCACGATCCAGGATCCTCCGGAGCTCCCCGCCCGACCGGGCCTCTCCCGCGCGGTGGCCGTCGATCAGGACCTTCCGCAAGCCGAGGTCATCAGGCGCCCCTACGGATACCTCGGGTGTGTTCGCCATAACATCAGCCTCCTCCCAGTCCGAGAAACGCGCCCCCGGAGCACGCCCCGCTCAACTCCGCCGCGTCGGAGTGCGGTCAAGGCGGCGCAGGGCGAAGCTGGAGTTGACGTGTAGGTGTCGCTCGTCCCCAGAGGAGCTCCCATGCGTAGACGCATTCTCGGATTCACCGCCGCACTCGTCCTGGCCGTTCTCGGTGCCGCAGTCCCCGTCGCGTCGGCAGCCGTGCCGGCGGTCACCGGACCGGAGTGCATCGCCGACAAGGTGGGAAAGGTGGAGTACGACTCCAGCACCAGCCTGTGGACCTGCATAGGCGGCGAGCACGACGGCGAACCCATCACCACGGAATGAACGCGGCCCCGGGCGGCACGGGCGTTCCTTCCCGCCCGCCCCGGGTGCGCACGAATGTTCCTGAACCCCGGCGCTCAAGTTCAGAGCCGCCCTACACCCAGTTGACCTCCGCCCGCTCCAGCAGCGGGTCGTCCGTCAGCTGGAACAGGGGCACGGCGAAGTTGCCCGACCTGAACCGGCCGCCGAAGTGGAGGCCGAGCACCCGGTGGTCGGCCAGGTCGAAGACGGGGGAGCCGCTGTTGCCGCCGAGCGTGGAGCAGTCGTGCGTCATGGTGAACCCGGGCCCGTCCGGGACCAGCGCCGTCGCCGTGCCCGGCTGGAGCCGCTTCACGTTGTAGATGTCCATGAAGATGCGGCTCATGGCCGCCGGTTCGTTGCGGCGGCCGTCCGCCGCCGGGTACCCGACCACGTACACGGGCCGGCCCGCCAGGTCCGGCGGAGCGTCGGCGGCGACCGCCAGCGGCGTCGGCAGCGGCCCGCCGCCGCCTGCTGCCGGGGACACCCGGAGCAGTGCCATGTCGACGTCCCGGTGGATGCCGATGACCTCGGTGACCTTGAACTCGAACGACCCGTCGGTGGCGGGCGCGCCGAGTTCTTCGGCGGTGTCGATGCGCGCACCCATGCCCTGGCGGAAGGTGAACCCGCCCTCGCCGTCCGCACGGGTGAACTCGGCCGCGACATGGCGGTTGGTCATCACGGCGAACGGCGAGACCAGGAACCCCGTGCCCAGCCAGTCGAGTTCCGCGTGGCCGGAGACCTCCACCCGGCCGACCCGCTCGATCGATGCCCGGATGCCCGGCCGCTGCCCGTCCAGCAGGGCCCAGTCGCCCGGCTGCGAGGTGAAGTCCTGGCCCTGGACAAGGATCGCCGGGCGGCCTTCGAGCAGGACGATCGCCTCCACCCCGAAGTACTCGTCCGCGTCCACGTCGCCCCTGCGGCCCGCCGCCAGCTTCTCCAGCCCGCGCACCCCGGCCTCCAGCACCCTGGCCCGTTCCTCCCGGGCGGCGCGGCCGATCCGCGCGGCCGCCGCATCCTCCCGGGGAAGCTCCTCGGCGGACTCGGGGATCTCGGCGTCCAGCCCCTTGCGCACGCGTGCGGCCACCTCCAGCAGATCCTCTCGGAAGACCTGCTCGGGCCCGGTCGCCACCGGTGATCCACCGCGCATCTCACACCTCCTGTGATCGTGCCCGTCGCGTCAGCGCGACTGGGCCGCCGCGATCTCGTCGTGGATCTGTGGTTTGTGCTCCCGCAAGTGCCGCATGATGGCACTCAGTTGCGTGCCGACGTTCACGAAGGCCGTGCTCTTGCCCTGGAAGCTGACGTCCGTCACGCGCCGCGTGCCGCGGTGCAGGGCCACCACCGTCCAGTCGTCGGTCAGCACGGGCGAGCCGGACGAGCCGCCCCGGGTGTCGGTGAAGTAGCGCACGTCCATGTCGTCCGCCTCGAAGGCGAGGTTGTTGCGCAGCGCGATCCGCTTCGGCTCCCCACCCGGGTGCTGAATGATGTTGAGTGCCACCGGCGTGTCCTTGGCCACCGCCAGCGGTGCGGTGGCGACGCGGAGGAAGGGGCGGGGCGGGGCGCCGGTCAGGCGCAGCACGGCGTAGTCGAGCTCCTCGTCCCAGGCCACGAGTTCGCTCGCCTGTGCCTCCTCGGCGTCCGTGTCGTCCTCGCTCAGGTAGTCGAACCGGGAGCGTGATCCCTGGGCCTGGAGCCGGAGGTCCGACGGGTCCGCGACCTGCTGCCGGCCGTCGGTGCGCTTGCGGGCGTTGACCACGTGGTGGTTGGTGACGAGGAGGTCGGGGGCGATGAGCCAGCCGGTGCCGCTGTGGGGCAGCGCCATCGGCTGGAGCAGGGCGCCCCCCTCGTACGGCAGCACCTTGATGCGGGCGACCGAGGAGCCGGCCAGCGCTCCGCCGCTCAGGAAGCCGAAGGGCACCGTGTCGTCCCGGAAGATGATCTCTTCCTTGGTTTCCCCGGTGGGGACGTCGGGTGCCACGTCGGGCTCGCCGGCCGCGTCGCGCGCCACCCGGTCCAGTGCCTTGAGGACCACGTCGCGGGCGGCGGCATCGGTGAGCTGGTCGGCGGCGTTGCGGAGCCAGACCGCCAGCGGAACGGTGCCGTCGATCAGCCGCTCCACGCGGTTCATCTCGTTGAGGTCCGAGTGGACCTGTTGGCCGGGCGCCGCGAGGAGCGGCAGCGAGCCGCGGTACTTGGGGAGGATTCCCGCGAACAGCAGACTCCGCAGCGCCGGGTCCGTCAGCCCTGCCTCCACCGCCGTGTCCCGCAGCTGTACGACGTCGTCCTGGGAGAGATACGTATCGCTCATGGTCGATCAGGCCGCTCGGTGGCCGTTCCCTTCGGCTGGGCTCTCTGCTGAGGGGGCGGCCTCGCCCGGCTCCGGGGCGACCGGCCGCGTGCCCGTGGCTACGGCCGGGCCGGGGGTGACGGCGCCGGGGGTGACGGCGCCGGGGGTGACGGCGCCGGCGGGGACGGCGCCAGGGGAGACGGCGCCAGGCGTCACGGCCCCAGGGGTCATGGCGCCGACGCCCATCGCCGCCGCCACGCCCGAGGCGAGCTCGCCGCTCCGGTCGTCGAGGGCCAGCAGGCGCCCGGCGAGCCGGTCGAGCGTCCCGAGCCGGCGCGCCTCGCGCAGCATGCCCTGGACCCCCTGGTGGGCGACCCCGGTCGCGGACCGAACGACAGCGGCAGAACGGTCGGGCGAGCCGGCGGAGTCCTCCAGGAGGCGGAGCAGCGAGGCGCGCAGCTCGGGCCGGTCGGCCACCACCCGGTCGATCGCCTCGCCGAGTACGTCCAGGACCCCGTCCTCGGTCTCGGGCAGGCCCACGACGTCCAGGGCGTGCTCCAGGATCCGCGGGTGGTCGTGCGAGACCTCGGCGACCGCGGCACGCACCAGGGCGGGCTGCCGGACGAGCTCCGCGTCGGGCAGCTGCCGCAGTCGCTCGGCGAGCCTGCTCCCGACCTCCTGATGGTCTTCCTCGGTGCGGGACGCCAGCTGTGCACGGGTCAGCAGGGCGCCCAGCGCCTCGAAGTCCTTGCCCAGGCCCGTGGCGATCTCCTCGGCCTCGGCGAGGTCGTCGTCGGCCTCGGCGAGATCGCCGTCCGCCTCGGCCAGCCGCGCCGAGAGGAGCAGCAGCTCCAGCTGCAGTCCGGGGAAGCCGTCCTCGTCGGCGCGCTCCACGGCCGCGTCGGCGGCCGCCCGGGCTTCGGTACGACGGCCCAGCCGGTCCAGGGTCTCGACCCACAGCGGGTGCAACGGGCTGCCCGAGGTCCACGGGCGCCGCCCCTCGATCCGGGCGGCGGCCGCGTCGGTGTAGCCCTGCGACAGCAGGTCCTCGACCTCGCGGGCGGCGATGCGCTCCCAGTCCTCCTGGTCCGCTTCCGCCATCACCTCGTCCGGGGTGTGGCCGCCGAAGCGCCCGGCGAGGTACGCGGCGGACCGCCCCGCCATGTCCTCGTCGGCCCCGACCAGGAACCGCTCGACACCGGGCAGCCACCGCAACTCCACCTCGCGCGGGCTCTCGTTCAACCGCAGCCGGTGGTAGATCTCCTCGGCCCGCGGCTCCAGGCCTTCGCGGGGCGCGTAGTACGCGACGGCGCGCCGCCCGACTGACCGCATCACGTCCGCACGGGCGCGGTCGGCCAGCCGCAGCATGATGGCCCGCAGATCGGCCCGGTGGCGTACGGTCCCCGGGCCGGCCGATTCCACCTGGTCGAGCCGGGAGAACAGCTCGAAGAGGCGCTCCGCCTCCACGTCGGAGTCCACCGTCAGTCCACAGGGACCGGCGAGAACTTCCCGGATCAGTCCGGGCGTGATGGTCCGCAGTGCCATTCCGGCCTGCGCGAGAGCGCGGACGTCCGGGTCCCCGATGCGCCTCAGGATCCGCTCGTAGAGGGTCCCCTGGATGAGCATCTGGTCGACCTTGCGGTAGAAGTGGCGGCGCCGCCGGGGCAGGCTCTCGATCAGTTCGTTCAGCGATTCGGCCCGGTCGCCCTCCTGCTCGGCTGCCCGCGCCGCCAGCTTGAGGCTCAGCGGATTCCCGCCCACGCGGTCGGCGAGCTTCTCGGCGAGCCGTTCGTCGGTCACCCCGCAGGAGACCAGGAGGGCCACGGATGCCTCCGGGCCGAGCTCGTTCAGCTCGATGGTCAGGGGCTCCACCACTCGGGCCGGATGCTGCTTGAGCAGCCGCCCCGCGACGACGGTCCGCAGCCGCGGGTGCACCTTCTGGAGCGCCGACCAGAGACCCCACATGCGGCCGAGCTCCGGGGAACCGCTGTACTGGGCCTCCTCGAAGGAGTCGATCACGAGAACCAGGGGCGGCTGCTCCTCCGCGGGCACTCCCACCGCCTGGACGACGAGTGTCGCGAGCTGCGCCGCCAGCATGCCCTCGCGTGCCGAGGCCAGGGCGTGCACCCCCGACTGGGAGAGCCGCGCCATCGTCGCCCGGGTGGTGGCGAGCTCGTAGAGCTCGTCGACCGTGCCCTCTTCGGCCCGGTGCAGGCCGACGGTCTCCTCGCACGCATGCGCCAGGGCGTCGAAATCGGCGTGGTGCTCGGGATACTGGACGCTGAGCTGCCGGGCCATCTCCGCGATCAGGGTGGCCGGTTCGTGGGCCGAGAGGGTGGGCCTCGCGAAGTCGACGTACGCGAAGGGGAACGTGGTGGGGAAGTCGCGCAGGCTGTCCCGGAGGAACGTCGCGAGCAGGGTGCTCTTGCCGACGCCGCTCAGCCCGTGGACCAGCACCGGCCGCTTCGTGCCGGTGCCGATAGCCCGGGTGAACTCGTCCTGGAGCGGCGTGGGCAGTCCGATGTAGGCGCGCAGTCGGGCGAGTTCCTCGGCGCGCCCCTGGAAGGAGCTGCGTGCGAGGCGTTCGAGGGGCTGCATCAGCCGCGCCCGGTCGAGTAGCTGCTGGATCTCCGCGCTCTCCGGGATGCCGGTGATGCCCGGGATCTGCGCGAGCCACAACACCGCCTGCAGCGTGTGCGGCAGCTCGTCCAGCTTCTGGTGGGCGAGGTTCGGGGGCGTGCCGTCGAGGTAGGCCAGCGCGATGTGCTCCGGGCCCGGGCCGGGCGGGACCTGGTCCAGGTTGGCCAGCAGGGCGCGGCGGGCCGCTTCCGGACCGGGGAAGCCGCCCAGCGCCGTGTCGCGGACCTCCGACTTGAGTACCCAGGTGAAGGTGTTGCGCGCGCCGACGGCCCGGCAGTCGCGCAGCAGCTCCACCCCGGCCGCCCCGGAGGGCTCCTCCTCGCCGGGCAGCTTCAGCCGTGCGGGGTCGAACCGGCTCATCAGGGAAGCCGCTTCCCGGTAGGCCCTCCGCAGGTCCGACACGTCCGCGGGGCCGGAGGAGGCCACGGCGCTGCTCAGCCGCTCGCTCAGGCGCGCGCCGAAGTCCTCGCCGGGGGCGAGCGCGCCGTAGAGGCGGACCGACGCCGCTGCCGCCGTGTAGATCTTGCGCATGTAGCTGTCCGGGCCACAGGCCTCACAGGCCTGCAGAACGGCGGGGACGGCCGTTTCCACGAGGGTGGAGATCCGCTGGATGTCCGGGGGAGTCGAAGCCTCGGTGAAGAACTGCCGGAAGAACTCGCGCAGATCGTCCGGGCCGAACATCCGGGCGGTGTCCCTGACCTCGTTCTTGCGTATCTCGTACGGGAGCTGGCGCATCGTCGGCGAGTACCCGAGCAGTACCAGCCGGGGCGGTACGTCCGGCGGCGCCGGCCTCTGCTTGTGGATGGTCAGGGCCAGCTTGCCGATGCAGTCCCAGACGTCGGAATTGACGTCGAGCTTGTCGCAGTCGTCCAGCACCAGCCAGTACTGCCCGCGCGCGGTGGTGGCCTGGCTGACGACGTGGTGCACCGCCGCATCGATCTCGGGTAGTGGATCGTTCAATTGTGTCGGATTCAATGGCGAGGGGGGCGAGAGGGCCGAGAGGGCCGTGCCCGAGAGCGTCGCTGGGACCGTGCTCGGGTCAGCGACGCACTCGGTGAGCCGCTGGACCACCTGCTCGGCGGTCGAGGTCCGGTTCAACGTCACCCGCACCGGGCGGAAATTGCAGTGCTCGCCTATGTGGCGGATCAGTTTGTAGCTGTAGGAGCGCCCGCTGTCCGGCTCTCCGTCCACGACGAGAACGGTCTTGTCGGGATTCTCGAAGAATTCGCGGAGCCGCTTCCTGAAGTCTGCCCGGTCGATGAACAGGTCGGCGCCGTTGCCGAGCACGCTGCTGAGGAAGAAGTCCTCGGTTGAAATGTGCAGCCGCGCGGCCTCCTCCAGCTCGCTCTTGAGGCGCTTGGCCTCGTCTCCGGCCGGGATGGAGGTGAGCGAGTCGATGCGCACGAGTGTGCTGAGGAGCTGGAGTTGCGTTTCGATTCCACTGTTCCGCACGGCCTCGACCAGGGCGACCGAATTGTCGCTGCTCACGTAATTCAGTGGGATTCTGCTCACGAACTCGGGTGAGAATCCGAACTGGACCAGCTTGGGTCGGGGTTCGCCGGAAATGAAGAAGTGGTCCCGCACCATTTCGGTGACGAGTCCCCATTCAGTATCCTTGGGAGACATACCGCACCTGCACATCCGCCGTAGCGGCGCGGAAAGACGGACTGTCTGATACCTGCCATGGTTTCACTCGGCCCGGTCGCCCGCAACGCGGCCGAACAGGATGCGCAGCTCCTGCTGGACGGGCGCGCTGCGCAGGTACTCGGTGATGCCGTGGTGGTTGTCGCTCTCGTTCCTGACCAGATGGTCGGTGACGAGGCCGGGGGGACCGTACTCGGGCCGCAGCCAGTGGTCGAGCGCCACCAGGTCCCGCAGGTCCGAGACGTTGGACCAGGCCGCCACACCCGCCGGGACCGCCGTCGGGAGCGCGAGCCGGTCCTGGACCTCGGTGATGCCGAGAGGGGCCCCCACGCTGACGAACAGGCGGACGTCCCGTCGCTCCTCGCGGAGCACCTCGTACGCGATGACCGAGCCGAGGCTGTGCCCCAGCACGGCGAGCGGCCCGTCGCGCAGGTCGGCAAGCTCGCCGCGGACGACCTCGCGCATCGCCTCGCCGACGCCGCCGAAGAAGTACGCGTACACGTCCTCGAAGGTGAGCTTCACGAGCAGCTCGAAGACGGGTGCGCGCATGAAGAGGGGGAGCGGCAGCGCCTCGGCCAGGTCTGATGAGGCCGGCGCGGGGGCCGCGCCCTCGGCCCGGCCGAGGGTCTCGGCCGAGTACGTCATCTTCGCCAGCCAGCTCGCCAGGTCCTCCTCCCCGGCCTGCGCCGACCGCCTCCCGAGCGCCGGACCTGCCCTCCGGCGCGCCTCGCGGAGCGTCTCCTCGATGAACTCCTCCGGAGTCCGCAGCGCCCCCGGGTCCGGGAGTTCCCGTACGGGCGGCGGGCCGCCGGACAGCGGGTCGGGCTCGTCGTCGGGCAGCGGGGAGCCGTGCAGGACCGGCGCCCAGTAGGCCATCCGCGATGCCGCGCCCATGTCCGTGCCGAACAGCGCCCTGTCCCACTGGGACTTGAGCAGTTCCTTGCGGACCTTGTTCCCGTTTCCGTGGACGTAGACGACGGTGGCGTCGTCCATCTCAGCTGTCCAGGACCACGTCGTCGTAGCTCTGCAGCCGCTTCCAGCGCTCCGCGGGTGCGCGGGTGACGGGCATGAGGTCGGCGGCCGGCAGCGGCCCGAAGTCGAGGCCGGTGAGGTCGACGATGTCGGTCACGGGCACCTGGAACGTGCGGAACGGGCCGAGCGGCGGCGGATCGCCGGGCTTGGCGCCGGCCATCGCCCGCTCGCGGTCCCGGCTGAGGTCCGGGCTCTGGTCGAGGATGTACCCGGTCGAGGCCAGTCGGCCGTTCTGGACGAAGGCGGCCACCTTCCAGAACCGTAGCGGCACCTGGATGCCCCGGTAGGGCGGGTCGGAGTCGTGCAGTACGGGACCGGTGAAGACGGACAGCTTGCGGTCGAACCGGGCCGCGTGGTCGAGCAGATGGTTCTCCAGCCCCTGCCACAGCTCCTTGCCCTGGTTGAAGGCGTCCTGCTGCGGGGCCGCGTTGGTGAAGTAGAAGGTGTCGGTGTTCGCGCGGTTGGCCTCGGCCGCGGCACCCCAGACCGGGTCCAGGCGGCGGACCAGGTGCCCCCGGTCCAGGGAGTTGTCGCGGTAGATGTCGTTGCCGGCCTGCTGGGCCTCGGGTACGCGCGGGTCGAACCCCCAGTTGTCGTCGCGGGGTACGTCCTCCACGAGCTGCTCGCCGTCGATGCAGACGGCGGTGGAGGCGGCCAGCCTGCGGTCGGGGCGCAGGACGACGGTGAAATGGGTGTAGGGGAGGACGACGGTCTCGATCCCGGCCGCTGACGGGAGGGGGAGCGGGACGGCGGCGCCGAGGAAGGACTCGTCATAGCCGGTGCGATCGGCGAGGGAGCCCTGCCGTGCCGTGGGGCCCGCCGACCGGTCCGGTGGCGTGCTAATTGCGTTCATAAGATAGCAATACCGCGCACAAGTGATCATTTACGGTGCGGTGCGACGGGCCACCCGAACAGCGGCCCTCCCGCCGGCTCCCCTCGACAGGCCCGATCGGGCGGCGTCCCCGGCACCCCGGTTCAGGCGGCGGCCGCTGCGGAACCCATGCTGGCGACCCCCTTTGCCCGCCACGCCCCGAGGAGTACCCGTGCCCACTGGCCTGTCCATCCACATCGGTCTGAACAAGGTCGATCCCGCGGCGTACGACGGCTGGGACGGCAAGCTCCTGGCCTGCGAGAACGACGCCCACGACATGGCCTCGGTGGCCCGCGCCGGAGGGTTCGGCGACACCGTGATCCTGACCGGCGACGGCACGGTGGAGAACATCACCGGGGAACTGCGCAAGGCGGCCGGACGGCTCAAGAGCGGGGACATCCTGCTCTTCACCTACTCGGGCCACGGCGGCCAGATGGACAACCTCGTCGGATCGGACGACGAGCCCGACCGGCTGGACGAGACGCTGGTGTTCTTCGACCGCCAGTTCCTCGACGACGAGCTGTACCGGGAGTTCCGACGGTTCGAGGAGGGGGTCAGGATCTTCGCCCTGCTGGACTGCTGCCACAGCGGCAGCGCGATCGAGTCCCTCCAGGGGCTGCTCACCCCGGAGGCGCTGGAGTCGCAGTTCCAGACCCGTGACCCGGGCCAGGTGGAGGCGGCGTCCCGGCTGATGCCGCTGCTCAAGCAGCAGGAGATCTTCGCCCGGGACCGGCCGTTCTACGAGGGCCTCCAGCGCGAACTCAAGGACGGCGACGGCGGCCGCCCGGCGCCCGGCGCCGTACTCATCGCGGCCTGCCAGGACAACCAGGTGGCGTCCGACGGAGACGTCAACGGACTGTTCACCGCGAACCTTCTCAAGGTGTGGGGGAAGGGAGCCTTCCTGGGCGACTACCGCACCTTCCACCGCGACATCCAAAAGCGCATGCCCGCCAACCAGAGCCCGAACTTCTACACGACGGGCAGCCCGTCGGACGGCTTCCTCAAGCAGAAGCCGTTCACCATCTGACACGGCTGTCGTACGGCCGCCCCGGGAAGCCGGGGCCGTCGTACGGCCGCCCCGGGGAGCCGCCGGACCTCTCAGCCGCGCCCGCCTCCGGTTCCCTTCGCCGTGGCACGGCGCCAGGGCGCGAACGCGCTCGCCGTGCGGGGCAGGAGGCCCGCCAACTCGGGGCAGTGCCGCACCACCACACTGCTCATGCCGTTGCGCTCGATCCAATCGATGCCCAGAGGGGTGTACACCTCGGGCCTGAAGTCGACCGTGAGGAAGCGATCGCTCTGCAGCCGGCGGGTCGCCATCAGGATGAAAATGCGGAAGGCGGTGTCGCTGAAGCCGAAGCCGTGCGGCGGGTTCTCGGCGAAGAGACCGACCATGGTGTCGATGTGATCGACATCGCGGTAGACCTCCTTCAAGCGAGCGACGGTCTCCGGGTCGCCGGACACGTCCTCGAACCGCCGCACGCGCGGCTTGTGCAGACCGGCCCGGAAGTCGTTGTAGCGCGGTACACCGCGACGCCGTGTGCGTACCAGATCGACCACGGACAGGTCGATGACCTCGCCGTCCCGCTCGAACGACCGCAGGGCGTGCGGGTAGTTGTTCAGCGTGATCGCGCCGGGATGCGCGATGCCGAGCGAGTACAGCGAGTTGGCCAGACCGGTCTTGCGGATGAGGGCTTCCGCGGCGGGGCCCTGCACGTCGTTGAAGCCGAGGGTGTCCAGACTCCGGCCGAGCCGGTGGTCCACGATCTCGAAGTCGTCGGGGAGCAGGGGGTGCATGCGGTAGACGGTGACGAAGTCCTCGGTGAGCGAGTACGGAGCGGCGTGGTGGTCCGGCAGGGTCTCGGGGATGCCGGTCAGTGAATGCGCCTCGAAGAGCCACAGTCCCAGCTGTTCGAGCCACTTCTTCGGCGGTCCCTGCCAGTTGGTCTTCAGACCGACGTCGATCACTTCGGTGGCGAGGATCGCGGGAGTCCACTCCACGGTGTGGATCTTCGCGATGAGGGCCGAGACGACCAGTCGCGCCGTGTGGTAGACACGGTCCTCGCTCAAGGCCGGGTACTCCTGCCGCAGTGCTTCGCACACGGCGTTGTGCTCGCGGGCGAAGAGGGTCTGCATGGCGCTGAGGCCGTACCACCAGCTCTCCGCGAACCCGGTGAGCGGGAGGCCGTCCGACCCGGCCGGCAGGTGGCCGTCCTCCAGGCGCAGGGCGGCACCGCCACCCGGCTCGCGCAGCGACCTTCCGGTGGCCTCGTCGCCGCCGTAGATTTCGGAGCCGTCCCACCAGTGAGACGCCACGTTGGCGAACAGCGTCGGCGGACCCGTGCCGTCGGCCGGGTACAGCCCCTCGTTCTCGGCGAAGCGCATGACGTCCTCGGGACGTCCGCCCGGAGTGTTCCTCCACGTGACACCGGGAGGGAGCGGCACCTCGACGGTCTTCGTGCCGGTGGGAAAGCGCTTGTGGTTGACCCAGTCGTGCACCTGGAACTGGATCCAGGCGGCGGCCAGGACGTTGAGGGAGCGTGCCGGAAGGAAGACGTCGCGGTGCAGCAGCTCACGGCTGACGGTGACCGGGTTCGGTACGTCGAACAGTTCCGGTTGGTAGACGGGCGCGAGATTGCGCCCGAAGGCGGACCCGACGGCGCCCATCCCCGGTGCGGACAGGTCGTTGTAGGTGCCGTCGTAGCTCCGCGCGAGCCGCATGTCCTCGTCGATGGGTTCGGGCACGGGCTGGACTCTGGGCGGAGCCTCGCGGAGCTCGGTGTCGACCAGGTTGTCCTGGCGCAACCTCTGCCGGAAAGCCAGGAGGTTCAGCAGACCGAGGCTCGTGGGCAGCCGGTGCCAGGGGACGACCCGGTTGAGGCCGCGGAAGGAGGCGCGCAACGGCACGCCCAGTACGGCGTTGCGGCGCGGCTCGACGTTGGCGAACCGGTGGCCCAGCCGGTGGGCGCTGCTGGCTTCGTAGGCGACCTTGCGCGCACGGTTGAGGTTTCCGAGGGGCCGGAAATCCTCCGTCGTGTTCCACGGGTTGAAGGCGAGCTCGTCGACCCGTGCCGCCGCGGAGCTAGCCTCGGCGGAGCAGAGGTCTTGGCACGGGATGGTCAGCGTCGCCACCCGCACGAGAGGGGTGTCCCCCTCCTTCCACTCGGCCGCGCCGTCTTCGACGGGCGTCCGGCGGTCGTCCACGTAGCGCTGGACGTACAACTCGAAGACGACATCCGCCTCCTTCAGCCGCCGGGCGAGTTCGTGCTGCAGGAAATCGGGGTCGGTGGCGGAGGGCGCGGGGGCCGGCGGAGCGTCGTCCGCGGGGCTCAGCTGATAGCGCACCGGCCCCGCGTCACCCCACAGGATGGCGCCGCGGCTCCAGTACGTCTCCAGCGCCAGGCTGCTCACCGGGCGGCTGGTACCCGCACGCACGTTGCGGCGCATGCGTGCGGCCGTGGACCATCCGACCGCGAGCGGCAGCGTGACGAACAGCGCGACGGCCTTCCGCGGCGTCGAGTCGGCGCCCGCCATGGCCTTCGCGAATTCGACGAACTCGATCGCGTCGCGCGCGTGCGAGACCGGATGGCTCGTCATCAGCAGGTCGTGCGCTTCGTCGGCTCCCGCCGCGACGCGCAGGGCCGCTCCGCGCAGATCGGGGGCGTGGTCGGGCTGGCGGGCGCCGTTCGCATTGGAGAGCCGCACGGTGACGGGGTACTCGGCACCCGGCTGGGCGAAGCCGGTCCGCAGGTCGGGGGGCAGGTCGCCGACGAACGCCAGACGCGCGTTCTCCGCGCCGAGAACGGCCTTGGCGTGGAACGTCCGCGCGAGGCCGGAGGCGCCACTGCGCTTCATGGACTTGAGCTGGACCCGCATGAGCTCGCGGGCGAGCCGCTCGAAGACGAGCCGTTCCGCCTCGGGATTGCCGCCCACGTAGTGCTCGTACTGCCTGGTCTCGGGCATGTGTGCCTCTTCGCCAAGGCGCACCCCGCTCTCCGGACGGAAGGCCGGCGGACGACGAGGTAACGCTGCACGGCTGCCCGGGACGGGGTCCGCGGGCACCTGGGTTACACACGGCAACCCTGACTCAGTGGTGCGGCCCCGTCGCGCGGAACAACGCAGACGGGTGGCATTCCGCCCCGCGCCCCCGGTGGATGCCGGCCGTACGAGTCTGCGCACGCGGCGAACGGTGACACCGGCCCCGTCACCCGTACGGTCCACTCCACGTGCGGAAGCGGGATGCGTCGAGTACTGGCAGACTGGTTCCGGAAGACCGCACGGCAGTGCTGTCCGGCGCGTGCGAGCGCTTCCTCCCGCATCAGCGGGCCACTACAGCTCCTCGCCCGAGGCGTCATTCCCGCATCCGGGGACGCTCGGGCCGTCTCCGTCATGGGTGAGTGCGCCGACACGGCCGCACCACGTGCCGCGCCGACACCGCACTCGCCGACAACAAACGCGGGGGAGTGGACGAGGGAACGGCGATGAGGGTTTACGAAGCCATAGTCAAGGGCCTGGAGGACATCGGAGTTCGGGCCGCTTTCGGCGGTGCCGGAGAGAACGCCGCCGGCCTGATGCTGGCGCTGAAGCATTCGCGGCAGATCCGGCCGGTCATCACGCGGCACGAGCAGGCGGCGTCCTTCATGGCGTGCGGCCACGCGATGTACACGAACGAATTGGGCTTCTGTTTCGCAACGGCGGGCCCCGGCGCGTTCAACCTGTTCTCCGGTCTGGCCGTCGCGATGTCCGACTCCTACCCCGTCCTGGCGGTCTCGGGATACGCCTCGCGGGAATGGCAGGGATGGGGCTCCCTCAACGAGACCTCGGGCCTGAACCGGACACCCGACTCCCGGGCCATGTTCGCCGCCACGACGAAGAAGTCCTTCCTGCTCGCCGACGCCTCCGACACGTGCGACGTCCTCGAGGAAGCCGTCAACACCGCCTTCGAAGGAAGACCCGGGCCGGTGCACATCCACGTTCCCGAGGACCTCACCCACCGTGGTGTCGAGGTGACGAACTTCCGGCACATCCGACTCGACGTGGCCCCGGTCGTCCCGGATCCGGCCCGCGTGGCGGAAATCGCCTCGGTGCTGGCCGACGCCCTCACACGGCGCGAGCGCATCGTGGCGCTCGTCGGTTTCGGCGCGATCCGCAGCGGAGCGGGAGCGGAGGTCCGGCGCTTCATCGAACGCTTCCAGATTCCCCTGCTCACCACGCTGGACGGCAAGGGCATCGTCTCCGAGGGGCACCCGCTCTCGGTGGGCGTCTTCGCGGACAGCGGACACTCCAGCGCGTGGAAGGCGTTTCGCGAGGCCGATGTCGTGCTGTGCGTCGGCAACTCCCTGAATCAGCACGCCACGTTCAACTACCGCGAAGACCTCTTCGAGAACAAGGTGCTCGTCCATGTGAACATCTCCGAAACCGAGTTCCACAAGGCCTACCGGCCCGACTACGCGCTGCTCTCCGACGCGCGCCTCGGCCTGGCCGCCCTCCACGAGGCGCTGGACGAACGGGTCGGCGACGTTCCGGCGGTCGACGTCGACGGCCGCGACTACGAAGCCCGTCACATCACGCACCTGACCGGAAAGATTCACCCGGGGGAGCTGGCCCAGGCGATCGGCAGGATGCTGCCCCCACGAGGCGTCCTGCTCGCCGACGCGGGAGCACACCTCGCCTGGCTCGGCTACTACGTCGAGCTGGCGGAGGGGCAGAACTTCCGCAAGGTCGGCTCCTTCGGGCCGATGGCCGGCCACGTCAACGGCGCCATCGGAATGAAGGTCGCGCACCCGGACCGAACCGTCGTCGTCGGGTGCGGCGACGGATGCTACTCGTTGTCCGGTTTCGAGCTGATGACCGCCGTCGAGAACGACATCCCCGTCATCTGGATCGTCTTCGACGACCAGGAATTCAAGCTGATCAAACTGTTCCAGCTCGTCACCTACGGGGAGACGGGGCTCGTCGAGTTCCAGAACCCCGACTTCGCCGCGTACGCGCGGGCGTGCGGCGCCGACGGCTACCGCGTCGAGACGCTGGACGAGTTCGAGAAGGCCTTCCGCGAAGCGCTCGCCTCCGGCCGGCCCTCCCTCATCGACGCCCGGATCACCCGATGGGCCGTCCCCCACTACAGCCCCTCGCCCGACGGAGTCATCGCCGGCCTCGTGGAGACCATCGAGGCACGCCTGCGCGGCTGACGGCGTCCGTCGCGCCGTGAAGGGACAGCAGAATGAACGACCCGATGAACACCCACAGCCGTGCCGGGTTCGAGGCCCTCCTGAACCGCCCGCTGCTCACGTCGATCTGGCGTCGCCGCACCCACCGGGTCAGCCGCGGCAGCTCGGTCGAGGCCGGTTCGATGAGCTGGGCCTCCACCGCACCACGAGCCCCGCTCACCGAGCTCGAAGAGGCCGTCCTCATCGCCATCACGGGCTGCTCCGGCCTCACCATGCCGGACCGCCCCTTCGCCGACCCCCGCGACGGCAAGCCCATCATGGCCAAGCCGAACCTCAACATGGCCGGCAGGACCGCGGGCAGCCCCGACAACGCCCAGGGCACGCACTTCTTCCTGATCAACGACACCGGCACCTACTACCTGCGCCACGTGCCCCCCGCATCCGACGGCGGTGCGGCGGCGTTCGACGCGGAGACCCTCTGCTCGCGCGCCGCCGAGGCGAAGGTGCGGCTCCTCGACCACCGCATCGACGTACCGGAAGGGGGGCGGGACTTCCCCGCCTACCTCGACTCGAACCGGTTCCTGTCGAACCTCCCGGGCACCACCCTCCTCTTCCCCGTGGTGGACCTGTCACGGCAGTACATCAACGGGCTGATGTACCTGCTGACCCAGCCCGAGGGAGCACGGCCGGCCATCGTCGACGACCGGAACCTCTACCGCTCGGCCGGCGTGAGCAAATGGGTGAAGTCGGGGTTCCTGAACGAAGACATCAAGCTGCCCCTGGGCTTCATCTGGGCCATGCGGACGCAGATCGAGGCCGACCTGCTGCTCCAGAACCTCATGCTCACCGCCGACGCCATGGGGCTCGGAGCCTGGATCCACGCCTCGATCGCCCCGTCGATCATGCTGGGCGACCCCAAGTTCCGTTCCACCTACGGTCCCATGCTCGATTTCGACTGGACCATCCCGCGGTGGAGACCGGCGGACCTCCTGCGCTGGCAGGTGCCGCTTCCGCGCTACGCGGACCTGAGGGCGACCGCCGTAGGCCTGCGGCACGACGGTGAACATCTCATCAAGGCGATGTGTCCGCCCAACTACGGCACCATGGGCGAGGCGGTCGACGCCGTCGTGGCGGGGAAGTTCGGGCCGGCGGGCATCTACTCCGACGAGGGGTTGTTCGAGCGCATCTACCGGGGGGACTTCGGCCGGCGGTACCTGCACGAGGCCGGCGACTACTCCGCGGACGTCATCGCGTGCACGCGGGACATCTGCACCTACATCTACGAGACGCACGGGCGGTTCCCCGCCCACTGCGACACGATCCACGTACCGGGTGTGTGGCTGCAGGCCCATCACCTAGAGAACGCCTACTACGAGCGGTACTTCCGCGAGGGTCTGACCGAGGCCCACCGCACTCACGACGCGTACTGGCACGGGGATGGGTGACGGGACCCGAGGAACGGATCCTCAGTCGATCCGTACGCAGATGGCCACCGGCAGCCTCGGTGGCCAGGTTTCGGTGCTGTGGTCGTAGGCGCGGGCATAGCCGTTGTTCCCGGGGGCGCAGGGAGCGGAGATGTTCGTCTCCAGATAGACGGCCCCGCCGGGGACGCCGGAATTCGTCTTCGCGGTCACGGTGCCCTGGTACCTGATCTTGCCCGAGTTGAACTTGACGACCACGTACACCTTGCCGCCGAGGGTGAAGTTGCCGCCACCGATCTTGAGATGGCCTCGGTAGGTGTACTGGAACAGGTAGAGGCCTTCAGGAGCCTTGTCCAGAGCGGCCGGAGCCGTCGACCGGACCTGGGTGGGCAGACCGGCGGGTGCCGCGTCGGCGGTCGCGGTCGCCGACGCCATCGCCGCCGGTGAGACTCCGAGGCCGACCACGGCCAGGGCCGTTGCGGTTACTGCGGAGCGGCGCGCCCAGCGAGAGGCCGCGCGTCGGAACGTGTGCATGACTGCTCCTTGGGGCGGTTCGGAACACAAGGGCATCCCTAGGACCCGCACTTGCCGAAGGTGATCACGTAGGTCAGGGAGGGGTCGCGGATGATCTCGGCGTGGCCTTGCGTACTGATGTTCAGCCACCAGTTGACGGCTGCCTTGGGAGTGCCGCCTCCGCCCCACTCGTTGTACGCGATCTCGTGGCCGCTCCACGAGCCGCCGTTGGCGCAGTAGCCGGCGTTCTGGATGCGGCGCCCGATCTGTTCGTCGGCGCTTCCGGACACCCTCGGGTTCTGGTGCGGGTTCTTGCCCTTGCCCCACCACTTCTGGGCCAAGGAGGCGTTCAGGTGCGTACGGGCGGCCGTCGTCAGCTCGGAGTCGGGTTGGCGGAGGGTGCCATGTCGTCGGCCTCGGGGCCCATCGCGGTGCAGTCCACCGGGGAGGCGGCTGTCGGGGCGGCAGCGGCAGGGCCGACCGCCGGGCCGGCCGGAACCGACAGGGCGACCGCGGCCGCGAAGGAGACGACGGCTGTGGCGCGCGGAGTGCGGATTCTCATGGGGACTCCCTCCTCTCCCGCGGACCGGCACAGGGAACGGGTCCGGAGCGGGAGGTGGTGGGGACGGCACGGTACGCCGCTTCCCATGGTGCGCCCCACCGGGCGGCTCTGCCACTCGGCCCCGCACGGCCGCCCCGGCGGCGGGGTACCGGCGGTGCGGGCTCCGCGGGTCGCGCCGGTGGCGGACCGTCAGCTCCCGTCAAGGGGCCGGCCGGCACGGTCGTTTGGGGAACCTCCAGGCCGTGCTCCAGCCGCTATCGCCGAGTGCCTCCGGACCCGCGGCGCTTGACGCCGCACCTCGCCGCGTGGGTGCGCCCCACCTCCGCGGCCTTGGTGCCGAGGTGGTGTCCGAGCGCCCGGTAGGCGTCGAACTGGGCGTGGTCGAACCACTGGTCGAAGGTGGCCTGGCGGGGGAAAGCCTTCTCCCGGAGGGCGTAACTGAGCAGCTCGTACGGCATGTCGGGGGTCAGACCGGCCTTCACGTAGATGATCGTCCCCTGTGTGCTGGCCGGTGTGTCGGGCGAGAACTGGACCCGTTCCGGGTACTCGATCGTGCCGCGCACCACGCAGGTGGCGGAGAACCGGCCGTTGAGGGAGGCCATCGGCACTTCGGGCGCGAGCGGTTTCGCGCTGCCGGGGACCAGGTCCAGCAGATTCTGCCCCTCGTCGTCGAAGGTGATCGTCACTCCGAGGTCCTCGTAGGCGAGGGTGATCGCCTGCGCGAGGGTGGTCGCCAGCGGCGGAGAGTCCCCCGAGGCGTCGATGACGTAGACGGTCCGGCAGCGGAGCCGGAGCATCTCGACCAGACCGAGATTGTCGAAGTGCCCGCCATCGGTGCACAGCAGCAGGGGAGTGGTGTCCGAGTACCGGCCCACCAGCTCCTGGAGCTGGTACCGCAGGCGCCGTACCCGCGGCAGCCGCGGCATGATCCGGTCGGGCCCGTACGTCGCCAGCTCCGCGAGGTACAGGGGGTTGGGCACCCAGGTGCCGAGCCGCACGTTGGACAGCGCGAGCAGCCGCTCCATGAACATCGTCTGGGAGCCCATCGCGGAGGCGAAGGCCGCTCCGGACACGGCGACGGCGGACTGTACGGTCAGGTCGCGCCCGATCAGCGCCGGGGCCGTCTTCTGCAGGGTGCTGGTGCGGACCCAGCCCGTGTCGGGTCCGCCGCAGTAGTCGGAGGCGAAGGTGAAGGGGACGGCGGGCCGCCCGGGCGCCGTGCGGTTGCGCAGGGAGACGGCCGCGGAGGCGGCGAAGATGACCTGGGGGAAGCCCGCCACCCGCTGCGCGTACGGGTTCAGCGGGGTCGGCTCGTTGTTGTAGTCGTACGGCAGGGCGCCGACCGAGCCGTCCCTCAATACCGCGCGGCGCACGGCGAAGGTGCCCGCCAACCGCTGTCGGTAGAAGGGGTGCAGGCTGAAGGTGGTCTGGTCGATCACGAGCGTCAGCACGATCAGGGCGATCGGCACCCCCCACCGCCACCCCGGGTGCCAGCTGCCCGCGTAGACGGCGGCCCAGGACATGAGGGCGAGGCCGAAGAACGCGACCAGGAGCAGAACCAGCCAGCACACCACGGCTTTGACCCAGCTGCTGCCGACCTGTGTGACGAGGGACGTGCCGCCCCTGGCGAACGGACTTGCCTGCTCACCGTCCGGCTTCAGCCTCTTCACCGTTTTGTGGACCGCGGTGAACCACGTACCCGCGGCGGTCGCCGCCGCGGTGATCGCGCCGAGCAGGGCCACTCCCGCCCCGCTGTCGTCCCAGTAACCCCCCTTGCCGGCCGCGTGGGCCAGAGAGCCGAAGAACCAGATCACCGAGGGAATGACGACCGAGAACGCGGCGACCGCCAGCGCGAGGCCGGTGAGCGTGTTCACCGTGCTGCGCAGCCATGCGGGGCGGGACCCGTCGCTCCCGGCCCGCGTGAAGGCGTACCCGACGGACACCAGGCCGGCCAGGCCGAACAGGGCGAGGACGGGGTGCCAGGCGTTCGGGTACAGGTCAAGGGACGAGTCGAACGCTGCCGCCTCCGCCGCGAGGGGGCGGAGCTCGGTCAGTCGCACGTGCGAGTAGAACTGGTGCAGGAACTGGCCTGCCACGGCGAAGACCAGCGCCAGCATGCCGAAGGAGACGGCCATCCCACGCAGCACCGCCCCCGCGGCGTTCAGCTTCTCCTTGGGCGCGTCCGCCAGGTACTTCGCGTGCCGGCGGATGTGGTCCTCCTCCGGGCTGCCGGGCGCGAACACGTCCGCGGGGTTCGCGAGACCGGGCCGCACCGACGGGCTCCCGTCCGGGGTCCGGAGCCGGGCATCGGTCAGGGCCAGTTGGAAGGCCCCGGCCGTGTACCCGCCGCCGGACACCGACACCAGATACGTCGCTTCGAGCAGTTGCCCGCGCAGCGCCTGCAACGCGCCGAGGGTGACCGAGGCCGACCGGATGCCGCCGCCGGAGACGCAGAAGCCGAGCTCCGCGGGCTGGCGGCCGGGCGGCTGGTACGCGCGGGTACGCCAGCGGGTCACCGCGCTGTCCTTCGGATTCCGGGCCTCGGCCTGGAGTGGTTGCGCCGGGTCGGGGGCCGTCCACTCGGGCCGGGGCTCCCAGTCGTGGGGCGCGGCGGGCGGGAGGATCACGTCCGGGTCGCTCCACTGGCTCTCCGTGCCCTCCGTGAGCCGATGGGCGCGGGCCACGACGGGACGGGGGCGGTCCTCCCGCGCACTCTGCACGAAGGAGGGGTCCAGAACGCGGCGGCAGTAGAGGGTGACGACGATCAGAATGCCCGCTGCCACCAGCGGGACGACGAGCGCCCATTTGACCTGGGCGAAGTAGGCCGCACGCGTCAGGTCCGGCACCGGGTCGGCGGCGAGCCGGTTCAGAGCCCTCCAGAGGAAGAGGTTCTCCAGGCAGTCCGCGACCACCGGCACGGGGGTGAGGGCGAGGGCGCGCCGGGCCCACAGCCGGGTGGACTCCCGGTAGAGGAAGAGGTGCCCGAGCCCGAAGGCCCCGGCCAGGGCCATCGCGTAGCCGGGAACGAACATGCGCCAGTCGAGTACGAGGCCGTCCTGGAACAGCCTGGTGCCATCCCCGCCTTCGACGCCGTTCACGATGGCGCGGGCCCCTTCGGCCGTCGCCGCGAACTGCAGGAACAGTTCTGCGTTCCCCGAGGGCTTGTCGAGGAACGGCGGATCCACCGAGTACCAGATGATCATGCAGAGACCGGCGGCGAGCCCGAACAGACACAGCCCCACCGCCCAGCCCGGAATCTCTCGCAGCCTCGACTGCGTCGGAGCATTCGGCATGCACGCAGAGTAGTCATCCGGACCCCGTCCGGACGCCATTCGGATCGGTGCGCGCCGTACGCGGCACCGCACAGGACCCGCTCGGCCGCGCCCGCACCGGGCAGGAAGGGGCGGTGCCCGCCGACACCGCCCGCGGACCGGGCGGGGGTCCACGTGGGTCACTCCGGTCGTTCGGACGCAGTCCGGGAACGGCCGGCATCGCCGCCCTTCCACGCCATGGTCACCGTCAGATGGCAGCCCGCACCCGTCTTGGCGATCACTGCCCCGGCGGCCACTGAGAGATCGACCCCGAACTGGATGCTGATGTCGTCGGGGCGGGCTTTGCGCAGCTGCTCGAGGGCCACGCGTGCTGCCTCCGTGACCGGGCCGAGCGCCTCCTGCAGCGTTTCCGGGAGGTCCTGGATGGCGTCGCCGATGCGGCTTTCCTCCATCGTCCCCTCGGCCGTGTCCGGAGCCTCGACCAGGACGTACCCGCCGCCTTCCAGCGGGATCCGAGCGAGAGGTGCCACGACTCCTCCTCCGTATCTACGGCATGTACGACGACCCCGTCCGGGCCTGCGGAACCGGATCTCGGCCAGCGTTGCAGGGGCGGGGGCCCGTCGCATGGCACAGGGGGCCGTCTGCGTGAGGACCCCGGGACCTCATGGACGGTTTCCGCGCCGGACGCCTACCGCCTCTACGGGTACTGCCCTGGCCCGCCCTGCCGGCCCGTGGGAGGCTGGAAGGGAAAACGGGTCGCGGCACCCGGCGCGGCCCGGTCGAGCCGCATGGACTCCGCCATGACCCAGCACCCGTTCCACGCCTCCCGTACCGTGCCGAAGGCGCTCGTGTACGCCGCGCTCACCCTCCTGCTCGCCGCGCCGGCCGTGGCCGCTCCGGCCGATCGGGGGCCGCTGGCCCCTCAGGCCGTCGCCCGTGTCCAGGAAGCCGTCCTGTCGATACCCGCCATCGGGGTGTCCGACCTGGCCGTGATCCCCTACGAAGGCAGTCCCGACGACGCTCCGGGCACGCTGATCCAAGATCGCGGCGTGGCATCGAGTCCGTACGGGCCCCGCGGCGGGGTCGGTCCCGGAGACGTGGGGAACTACATCGTGAACGCGCACCGCATCTCGGCCGGCGGGCCGCTGTGGTCGCTGCCGTCGTTGAAGACGGGTGCGTCCGTGTTCGTGACCGCCGACGGCGTGCGGTACGAGTACGTCATCACCACGACGCGGACGACGTCCTTCCGGTCGCAGGCCTCCATGGACGAGCAGCGCGCCGCGGTCCCCGGCTCTCCGGGCACCACCCCCACGCGGGCCATGATCACCGTGAGTACCTGCCTGACACCGGAGGACAACGCGGCGGGCAACTTCTGGCGTGACGCGCAGAACAACCCGGAGCACCGCCTCGACAAGATCGGTGTCCTGACCGAGACGGGGCCCGAGGAGCAGTGAACGGGCGGGCCCTGGAGGTGTGCGCCCGATCGCCGGAGGGAACGGCCTCACGGGCTGCGGGGCAGATGACCCGCTCCTCGATCGCGCCGCGCAGGATGTGGGTCGGTCTCGGGCCGTAGCCCGAGCATGTCCAGCAGCAGCGCCAGCTCGCTCGCGTTGGCGGCCCGTGAGGCGATGAAGCGGCGCGCTGCCACACGGTCCGTGGTCCCAGAACACGCCAGGAAAGCCGGCTCGTCACAACCAAAGGGATCCTTCACCTGGCCGATCCCACCACGCGCACCCATTCCGCGCATGCGCATTGGTCCGCTTGAGCCACCGGCGCCCGTCAGATGGTGAGGCCGTCGAGCAGTTCGACGCCGGGGAGCTCGGTGAACAGCTTCCCGGGCGCGATGAGCTTCCCGCGGCGGCGCCCGCTGCCGATCAGCACGTACGGCATGTCGCCGACGGCTGTGTCCACCAGCAGGGGCCAGTCGTCCGGCAGCCCAAGCGGGCAGATGCCGCCGTATTCCATGCCCGTCAGCTCCACGGTCGTCTCCATCGGGGCGAAGGAGACCTTGCGCGCCCCGAGGTGACGTCGGACGGCACCGTTCACGTCGACCCGGCCGGCGGAGGGCACCAGGCAGGCCGCGAGGGTGGTCAGGCCGCCGCGCTTGCCGGCCACCACCAGGCAGTTCGCCGACTGCTCCAGCAGCTCCTGCCCGAAGTGCGCGACGAAAGCGGCGGTGTCGGCGATGGCAGGGTCGGTGTCGACGTAGAGGATCTGCGCGGCAGGGACGCCTCCCCGCCAGCCGGCGATCGCTCGCGCCACGGGCGGACTGAGCTCGGCGAGGCAATCGGGCGCGGGCACGGCGTTGTCGAACGGCCCGATGGGAGTACGCATGGCCCGCACGCTAACACCGTGCGCGGAGGCGTCCCGTGCCCGAGGCGCTGCGGGAGGACCACGCCTAGTGCTGTGACCGGAACCCGAGGTGCAGCAGCATCCGGACGTGGCGCTCGGCGCACGGACGCGGGAACGCCGTCCGGTTCCTCCTCCGAGTCGTGACATGCGTCACGGCCTGCCTGCCGCTCCGCCGCCCCCGCGGAGATCCTCCACCTCGGGACATTTCGCCGTATGTACCTTTTGGCGCCGGCGCGCAGCACTCTGCCAGAAGCGGATTCTGAGGTTCCCGTTTACCCGCCCCCAACAGGGCTGACGGGGAGGGGTTCTGGCGGCGGGCCAGGCGGGTTCCGGAGTGGCCGCGACGGTCGGAATGCACGATCTTCCGGCCGTTTCAAGCCGCGGTCCGAACATCCCGCGCGGCCGAGCGGCGGCCGCTTGCCAGCCTGTCGGCGGGCTTCTAAGAATGGCGATTCCTCCGGCGCCTTCGCGGTCCGGCGCCGGGAGCTTCGCGATCACCGAGTGAGGTCCCGCATGAAGAAGCACCGTAAGAAGACGCACCACAGGAAGCTGGTCGTCGCTGTCGGGGCACTGGCCCTCGTGGCCATACCCGCCACGGCCATGGCCTGCATCGACCCGCAGGAGACCGGCCCGATGCGGTCCATCGCGTCCGAGCAGGACAGCCGTCCCTGGTACGGAGACTCGTACGGCGACCCCTACGGCGACCCCGGCGCGCAGCAGCCCGTGGAGGTCCCGGTTCAGGCAGGCTCCCCCGCCGAGATCGTCGAGCAGCCGGTCGTCCAGCCGCCCTCCGAGCCGGTCGCCGAGACCGCGCCTCCGGCGCAGCCCCCGTCGCGGCAGCCGGTGCAGCCGCCCGCCGAGCCGGCCGGGCCCCCCGCGCCCGCGGACTCCGCGGCACCCTCCGGTGCACCGGCCGAGGTCCTCGCACTCGTCAACAAGGAGCGCGCCACGGTCGGGTGCCCCGCACTCACCGTCAACGAAAAGCTCACGAAGGCCGCGCAGGACCACAGCGAGGACATGGCCGCCCACTCCAACATGTCCCACACCGGCTCCGACGGATCCGACCCGGGCCAGCGGATCACCCGTGCCGGGTACGAGTGGAGTACGTACGCCGAGAACGTCGCGTACGGCTACGACACCGCCGCCCAGGTCATGGAGGGCTGGATGAACAGCCCGGGGCACAAGCGGAACATCCTCGACTGCGAGGTAAAGGAGATCGGCATAGGCCTCGCGCAGCCCGGCCAGTACTGGACACAGGACTTCGGCGCCACCCGCTGATCCGCCTCCGCTCCACGGCCGTGCCCGACCTTCACGACCACCCCGCCTTCGGCGCCCGCCCGGCGCCGTGGCGCGGTGCGGCCGGTGCCGCCCGGGGTGCGCTGCGCAGGGCCCGGCCCACGGCCGCCAGCCGTAGCGCCTCCAGGGTGTCGGCCTGGCGTTCGGCACGTGCCAGCAGTCGGCCCATGGCCTCCGTGTCCAGCAACGGGTCCGAGCGGGCCAGTGTGTGCAGGGTCCGCCAGAGTTCCTTCTTGCCTTCGACACCGACCCTGACGGCCTCCAGTTCGAGAACATCGCTCAGGGGTGAGCGTGAGAACACCCTGCCGTTGGGCTTCAGCCGCCCCGCCTGCGCGACGGCGATGCCCAGGAGCATGCGGAGGTTGTTCGCGGGGACGTCGAGAGCCATCATGACCTCGCGCAGGCTGTCGCGGTCCTCGCTGATTTCCTCGGCGAGGGCGGCGAGGCGCGGCCCGGCGTCGGTGTCTTCGTGCGCACGCGCGGTCCGCCTGACGAGGGCGATTCCGGCCCCCGCTCCGGTGAGGTGGTCATTGAGGTAGATGCCCAGCAGGCGGTGGGGGTCCGGGGCATTGCGTTTCATGGGGAGACCTCCGATCGGTGGTGCAGCCGCCTCGCGGCCGCTCTCCCGGCTGCCCTCGACTCCCGGCTGCCCTCGACTCCCGGCCCTAACCCTCTCGAACCCTCCCGCCGGCTTTCGAGGTGATCCCGGAGTGCGGCCGCCGGCTACGGGTAGGCGCCCGATGGCGCCGGCTCGAGACCCGGACACCGCCTTGCGGCAGCCCGCCGGGCCGAGGGTCCTCAGCCGAGGGCTGGTACGGAACCGAGGTGGCAGAGCAATGACCGAATTCCCGCAGTCGGACCCACCGCGCGACGCCGGGCGCGCGGCGCCTACGCCCTCACCCTGAACCTGTGAACCGACACGTCTTCCTCGAAGCGGGGCGGCCGCAACCTCTGCACCGACCGGGCCGGTCACGAAGTCCCGCTCACCGAGGCGCTGGACCGCGGGGACGCCTCGTTCGAGCTCGTCGGCCTGGCTGCTGGTCAAGCACGCAGACGAGAGGGCGAGGCTCACCGGCACCCCGGATCCGCGGCGGGCGCGGGCGGCCCGTCCGGGCCGACCGCTCCGGCAGGTCGCCGCCGGGCAATCGGCGGGTGAACGGCGGTGACGGCATCCCTGGACCGGTTGCCGGAGGACCACGGGCTTCGACACCGAAACCCTGCGCACGTTGCGGCGGCGTCTCGACGGCCTCGCCGTGAAGCACGCCCCCTTCGCGGCCGGCGGGGTGCGCGAGCGGTCCCCACGGCCGGACGGGAGCAGCCGATGACAGCGAAGCAGCATGCGACGCAGCCGCGGCGCCTGCGGGTGGGCCGGCGCACCGTCGATCTCGGCCGCCCGGAGAAGGTCCTCTTCCCGGAGGACGGCATCACCAAAGCGGACCTCGCCGGCTATTACCGCTCCGTGGCCCGCCGGATGCTGCCGCACCTGCGCGGACGCCCCCTGATGCTGGAACGGCATCCGGACGGCACCGACGGCCCGGCGTTCATGCAGAAGAACCTCCCCGACCACTATCCGGACTGTTCCACCGCGCAGAGCTGCCCAAGGAGGGCGGCACCGTCACCTACCCGCTCTGCGACGACACCGCCAGCCTGCTCTACCTCGCCGACCAGGCCTGCATCACCCCGCACCGATTCCTGTCGAAGGCCGACCTGCCCGACAACCCCGACCGGCTCGTCTTCGACCTCGACCCGCCCGGCCGGGACTTCGTACTGGTGCGAGCCGCCGCACACGCACTCCACGAGCTGCTGGACGAACTGGAGCTCCCGTCCCTGGCGATGACCACGGGCTCGCGCGGCCCTCCCCGGTGCTCCGGTCGCGGCGCCGCTGGCATGGGCCGATCTCGACGATCCCGAGCTCACCGCCCGCCGCTGGACCCTCACGTCCATCGACCCCGTCCTCAAGGACGACCCCTGGCGGCAGCCTCCGCGTCCGTGCTCCCTCACCAGAGCCCGTCGCCTCCTCACCGCGCTCACCCGATGACCCGGGGGAGGAGTCCCGGGGGCGCCCCGTGGTGTCCGGGGTCCTGTCGGCGAACGAGGAGCGGCGCCCACGAAGCCGCCGGGCGGGCAAGCCGTCGACGAGACCGCCTAGCGCGGACTGCGGCCTCTGCCCGGGTGTTGGCCGTGGCCGCGGACGAAGGCGTCGAGGGCCTGGCGGGGCGGGCCGTGCGTGTGCAGGAAGCGCTGGTCCAGGATGTCGGCCAGATCCTCCAGCGCGGCACTCAAGACGGCGCCGGCCACTCTGACGTCGTGGTGCCGGGCGCCCGCTGCCTGATCTGCGGTGCGTACGGCGTATCCGATGTGGCCGGCGAGGGAGGTGCGGTCGTCCCCGTCGTGGAAGTAGTAGGACTCCGGGTACTGGAGGAAGTCGACCGAGACGACCGAGAGCCCGGCGGCCAGGTCGAGGAGCAGGGCCGCCCCCGCAGGGGAGTCGGTCCGCTCGGGCGAGGGACAGGCCCGTAGGAGGTGGGAGAGGTGCAGAGCGAGAGCGCGACGGCGGGCGAGTGCGGGAAAGATGCCGAGGATCCACGAGACGGTCGCGGTCAGGAGTGCGAAGCCGACCAGGCCCTCCATCGGGGCGACGATGCGCAGCCACCCCTCGGTGGGCGCGATGTCACCGAGGCCGAGAGTGGAGAGGGTTACCAGCGAGATGTAGACGGCGTCGAGCAGGCTCATGCGATCGGCGGGCCGTACGACATCGGCGTAGACGAATCCTTCGGGCAGGTGCGGCCAGTAGATCAGCGCCCAGCCCGTGACCACCGTCAGCACCCACAGGGCGACGACCGACACCATGCCGAGCGGGCCGGTCAGGCCCGACGGGCCCAGTCGGGGACCGAGGCCGGCCGAGATCCGCCAGATCGCGGTCATGACGAGGCGGCTCAGGCCTCCGTGACGCGTCGGATGCCACAGAGTGTGGAACACGTCCCGGATGATCAGCAGCACCATGGCGGCGCCCATGCCTGTCACCAGCCACTGCATCCGGTACTCCTTTCCCGCCCGTCTCGCCCGCGACGCACCAAGGCTCCCGCACATCCCCTTCCGCGGTCCGCAACCGCGCCGGGATCCAGGATGCGGCGCTGATCGGGACTGTTGCCGGGCCTTGCGGGCGGGCAGGACGTACGCCTCCAGGGGGAGGGGGGTGTGGTCGAGCAGTTCCAGTCCGGCGTCGGCGAGCAGTCGGGCGTAGTGCTCGCCGCGGCGTTCGCGACCGCCGACGTTGCACATCATGTGGAGGTCCCAGGCCGTGGCCAGCGAGGGGGAGCCGTCGGCGGGCAACAGCCGTTCGATGACCAGGAGGTCGGCGTGGGCGGGCATCGCGCGGGCGCAGTGGCGCAGGATCTCCCGACACCGGTCGTCGTCCCAGTCGTGCAGGATGCGGGACAGGACGTACACGTCGCCGCCGTGCGGTACGTCGGCGAAGTCGCCGCTGCGGTAGTCGCAGCGGGCGCCGCAGCCCGCGGCGTCGAGCGCGCGGCGGGCGGCCTCGACGGCGTGCGGGCGCTCCAGGAGCGTGCCCCGCAGCCCCGGGTGCGCGGTCAGGATGCGCCCGAGGAGTTCGCCGTTGCCGCCGGCGACGTCGACGACGGTCCGCGGGGTGGACGCCTGGGCCGCGGCGGTGATCACGGGGTGGGCGGGCAGTGGCTGGAACATGCGCGAACTGGCGGCCATGGAACGGTCGAAGAGGTGATCGAAGGCCGGCTCTCCGGTCCGTACGGTGTGGTCGAGGGCGGCGAAGGACTGGTAGAAGGGGCCCGCGTACATCAGGGCCAGCGAGCGCATCGTGCCCGGGGAGTCCGCGCGGAGCAGGGATCCGAGCCGGGTGAGGCGGAAGTCTTCCTCTTCCCCGGTGTCCTGGGTGTTCCCCGTGTCCCCGGCGCCCTCGGCCACGACGTCGAGCATCGCGAGGTAGCGCAGGAGCGTGGCGAGGTTCTCGGGCCGGGTGGCAGTGCGTCGGGCGAGTTCCCGGGTGCTGGTGGCCGCGTGCGGGTCCATGGCGTCGGGCAGACCCAGGCGTGCGAACGCGGCGAGGGCCTGGGTGGTCCATGCTCCGGTGAGGAGGCGCAGGAGCGCCTCGGCGGGCCGGCCCGCGTCCGGGAGCTCCTGCGGGTCCGCGCAGAGGTGGTCGTCGAGGGCGTCCCGGTGGTCGCCGGGCGTGTAGAGCTCCAGGCGGCGGTAGCCGCACGCCCCGGCCGCCGGGGTGGTGAAGTAACGGTGCCGTCCTCGTGAGGGTTGTACCCGCCACCGTCGGGGCGGGCGCCGTGGCGGGCGAGCACCGCGCACAGGCCGCGCAGCACCAGGGGGTCCGGGTGCTCCAGTTCGAGGGCCAGGTGGGCCTCGTGGTCCCGGGCCCGTTCGTGCGCGGCGATCGGCGCCAGGTCCGAGTGCGCGGGCACCGTGAGGGCGAACACCTCCACCGCGCGGCGCTCTCCGGCCGGACCCTGGACGCGGGGGCGCAGGATCCGGACGTCGAGCTCTGCCAGGTCACGGCGGTGGCGCCGGGCGAGCCGTTCCCGTACGACGACACTGGGCGGGGACGGGGTGTCGACGGCGAGCCCGCAGTCGGCGAGTTGGCGGCGCAGATCCTGCGGGTCGGTGGGGAAGAGCAGCAGGCCGGCGTGGGCGAAGCGGCAGTGCGGGCCCAGGGACTCCAGTTCCGGGCCGTGCAGACCGGGCAGCAGGAGAGGTAACAGGGTGGCGGTGTCGTGCTCCCGCACGAAGGCCACGGCCGCGCGCAGGCGGGCCGTGTCGTCGGGGGGAAGCATCGTTTCGCCGCGGAGCGGCGATCCGGCGGGGCGCGTCGCTTGGTCGGGGAGGGTCGTCGTCATCGCAGAGGTTCCTCGGGCGGTGCTGGGGCGGGTGCTCCGGCGGAGCGGAGCATGGTGGACCGGCTGTGCGGTGGTCGAGCGAGGGGGGTGGTGCGGGGAAGAGCGGTGGTCACATGCCGACGTAGTTCTCGGCGAACCAGTCCTGGTGGGCACGGGAGGTGCGCAAGGAGTCGAGGCGGGCGCGCCGCAGGGAAGCCTGGAAGAACGATCCGCCTGACTGGTCCCGGGCCGGGAGCGCGTGCAGCAGTCCGGTCATCCAGTGGGTGAACTCCTGCGCGCGCCAGATGTGCGCCAGGCACTGCGCCGAGTACCCGTCGAGGGCCGCGCCGTCCCCTCCGGCGAGGGTCTCGGCGAGGGCTCCGCCCAAGATCTCCGCCTCCAGTACGGCGAGGTTCGCGCCCGTCGCGGCGGCCGGCGCGGTCAGGCTCGCGGCGTCGCCGGCGAGCAGGAGCGAGCCGTGGCGCAGCGGTTCGACCACGTCGCAGGCCAGGTCGACGACTCCGCGCTCGATGATCGGCCCCCTGCGCAGCGGACCGTGCTCCGCGGCGCGCATCCGCAGGTCGAGTTCGTCCCAGATCCGCTCCTCGGACCAGGCGTCGGCGGGGGCCCCGCGCCGGTACTGGAGGTAGTACCGCGTGACCTGCGGGCTGCGGGCCATGTGGCCGGCGAAGCCGCGGTCGTGGACGGCGTAGCCGACGGCGTCGAGGCTGGGCGGAGCTTCGGCGAGCAGGCCGAGCCAGCTCACTCCGTGGTCGTGGTGGTGGCGGACCACGTCGGGCGGGAGCGAGCGGCGGGACGCTCCGTGGCGGCCGTCGCAGCCGGCGACGTACCGGGCGTCCCATCGGGTGGGACGGCCGTCCGGCTCCCTGGTGGTGACGTACGGCCGGGCGCCGTCGGCGTCGTGGACCGCCGTCGCCTCGGTCGCGAAGTGGATCCTGCCACCGGCGTCGAGGTAGTGCGTCAGGAGGTCCGTCACCAGGTTCTGCTGCGGGTAGACGGTGTGCTGCTCGCCGCGGCCCAGGGAGCCGTAGTCGAGGCGGAAGCGGCCGTCCCCGGTATGGAACTCGCACGTACCGTGGGTGCGTCCGTGCCGGTGCAGCCCGTCGGCGAGGCCGTGGCGGTCCAGGATCCGTACCGTGTTCGGCGCGAGGAAGCCGGCCCGGGCCCGGGTCTGGACGTGTGAGCGGTCGGCGCGTTCGAGAACGACGCAGTCGATCCCGGCGGCGAGCAGGAGGTTGGCGAGCACCAGGCCGGCGGGGCCGGCGCCGAGCACGAGCACATCGGCCGATGCGCCTGAGCCTCGACGATTCTGACTTTCTGTCATGGCGCGGGAATCATGAGCACGGAAAAACCCGAGGAAGATCACCAGTAACCCGCATGCAGCAATAGGGTGAAAATCATCGGATCGCCCGTCGTTCGGGCGGCAGGGGCAGCCTCGGCATCCGATGCCGCGGATGCCGCGGATGCGGAGGCTGCCGTGCCCGAGGCCGGGACCCGTCCGGTCCCGGCCTTCAGCGGCCGGCACCTACGGGGACACCGGGCTCAGGCGAGTTCGAACCGGTCGAGGTTCATCACCTTGTCCCACGCCGCCACGAAGTCACGCACGAACTTCTCTCCCGCGTCCTGGCACGCGTAGACCTCCGAGAGGGCTCGCAGCTGGGAGTGCGAACCGAAGACGAGGTCGACGGCGGTGGCGGTCCACTTGACCTGGCCCGTGACGCGGTCCCGGCCTTCGAACACGTTCTCCGCCGAGGCCGACGCCTTCCACTCCGTAGCCATGTCCAGCAGGTTGACAAAGAAGTCGTTGGTCAACGTCTCCGGCCGGTCGGTGAAGGCACCGTGCGGGGACCGCGCGAAGCCGGTGTTCAGGGCCCGCATGCCGCCGGTCAGGACCGTCATCTCGGGTGCGGTCAGGGTCAACATGCTGGCCCGGTCCAGCAGGAGGGTCTCCGGCGACAGCTTCTCTCCCGCCCGGAGGTAGTTGCGGAACCCGTCCGCCCTGGGTTCGAGTACGGCGAACGACTCCACGTCGGTCTGCTGCTGCGAGGCGTCCGTACGCCCCGGTGCGAACGGGACGGTGACGGAGTGCCCGGCGTTCTTCGCGGCCTGCTCGACGGCCGCGCACCCGCCCAGGACGATCAGGTCGGCGAGCGAAACCTTTGTACCGCCGGTCTGCGCGCCGTTGAAGTCCTGCCGGATCTGCTCCAGGGCCCGCACCACCTCGGCCACCTCGGGCTGGTCGTTGACCTCCCAGTCCTTCTGCGGCGCGAGCCGGATCCGTGCCCCGTTGGCCCCGCCGCGCTTGTCGGTGCCGCGGAAGCTCGCCGCCGACGCCCAAGCGGTGGAGACCAGTTGGGAGACGGACAGTCCCGAGGCGAGGATCCGGGCCTTGAGGTCGGCGCTCTCCGCGTCCCCTACCAGTGCGTGATCGACCTCGGGGACGGGATCCTGCCACAGCTGCGGCTCGGCGATCCACGGGCCGAGGTAGCGGGAGAGGGGGCCCATGTCACGGTGCAACAGCTTGTACCAGGCCTTGGCGAACGCGTCCGCGAGCCTGTCCGGGTTCTCGTGGAAGCTCTTCGCGATCGGCCCGTAGACCGGATCCAGCTTCAGCGAGAGGTCCGTCGTCAGCATCATCGGAGCGTGCCGCTTCGACGGATCGTGGGCATCGGGCACCGTGCCCTGGGCCGAGGCGTCCGTGGGGGTCCACTGCTGCGCACCGGCCGGGCTCCTCGTCAGCTCCCAGTCGTACCGGAACAGGTTGTCCAGATAGCCGTTGTCCCACTTCGTCGGCTCCGAGGTCCACGCACCCTCCAGCCCGCTGGTGAGCGCGTCGACGCCCATGCCGCTGCCGGACGAATTCGTCCAGCCGAGGCCCTGCTGCTCGATGGGGCAGGCCTCAGGCTCCGGACCGATGTACTCGGGATCGACGGCGCCGTGGCACTTGCCGAAGGTGTGGCCGCCGATGATCAGCGCGACCGTCTCCTCGTCGTTCATCGCCATGCGCGCGAACGTATCGCGAATGTCCCGGGCGGCGGCGATCGGATCCGGATTTCCGTTCGGGCCTTCTGGATTGACGTAGATCAGCCCCATCTGCACAGCGCCGAAAGGGCCGGTGAGTTCCCTGTCGCCGCTGTAGCGCTCATCTCCGAGCCAGGTGTCCTCCGGCCCCCAGAAAACCTCCTCGGGCTCCCAGATGTCCTCGCGCCCGAATCCGAATCCGAACGTCTTGAACCCCATGGATTCCATGGCGCAGTTTCCGGCGAAGACCAGGAGATCGGCCCATGAGATTTTCCGTCCGTACTTCTGCTTGACTGGCCAGAGCAAACGGCGCGCCTTGTCGAGACTCGCGTTGTCCGGCCAGCTGTTGAGCGGCGCGAAGCGCTGGGCGCCGGAGCCGCCACCGCCCCGGCCGTCGGCGATGCGGTACGTCCCCGCGGCATGCCAGCTCATCCGGATGAAGAGCGGCCCGTAGTGGCCGTAGTCGGCGGGCCACCAGTCCTGCGACGCCGTCATCACCCCGAAGACGTCCCGCTTCAGCCCTTCGAGGTCCAAGGTCGCGAACTCGGCCGCGTAGTCGAAGTCCTCACCCATGGGATCGGACTGAGGCGAACGCTGGTGGAGGACCTGAAGGTCCAGCTGATTCGGCCACCAGTCCTGGTTCGCCCGGGGGCGAGTCGACGTGGGGGTCGGGGAGGGGATTGCCGGGTTCTCGCTGTCGCTGCCGGACACGTCGTCCTTCTTCCTCTCGCGGAGTGTTCCTCTGCCGGCTGCGCTGCTCGCTCTTGACGCCGTTCGCTTTTGCGAGTCGAGCACTGCGACTCGTGACTCCGACGAGACCGTATCCTCGCGAACGACGCCGATGAATCGAGCGCGTATCGGCGTCCGTATGGTCGCGCACCGCGGAGCGCACCGCTACGAGAACACGCAGAGCACCCCCGTGCAACAAACAGCCCAGATCCAAAGGTGACATCTTCCTATCAGCGCGATTCCTCACTGCTGATATGGGAATCGGAAGTGAATTGACCACCGACCGGCCCGGCCCGTACGTAATGGAGGCGTGAAGCGAAAATGAGCGACCTGTTGGAGCGACTGCGAGGGCGCGGCTGGCGCATGACGTCCCAGCGGCGGGCCGTGGCGGAGGTGCTCGACGGCGAGCACGTGCACCTGACGGCCGACGAGGTGCACGCCCGCGCGGCGCGGCGACTCCCCGAGATCTCCCGGGCGACCGTCTACAACACCCTGGGCGAGCTGGTCTCGCTCGGTGAGGTGGTGGAGGTCTCCGCACAGGGCCGCTCGAAGCGCTTCGACCCCAACGCGCATCACCCGCACCAGCACCTGGTGTGCACCGGCTGCGGAGTCATCCGCGACGTTCACCCGACCGGCGACCCACTGGCCGGCCTCCCGGTGTCGGAGCGGTTCGGCTTCACCGTGTCCGAGGCCGAGGTCACCTACCGCGGGCTGTGCCCCACCTGTACGTAAGGCGGCTCGGGCGGCGGAACGGACGGGCATGGAAGCGCGCGGCCGGGCAGGCGCCCAGTGCGGCCCGCGATGACCGAGAAGATCGTCACCGTGTTCGGCGCGACCGTCAGCAGGGCGGCTCACTGGCCCGGTCGATCCTCGAGGACAAGGACAGCGGCTTCGTCGTGCGCGCCGTGACGCGGCACCCGGAGTCGACGGCGGCAACGGAGCTGGGGCGCCTCGGGGCCGAGGTGGTCCAGGCCGATCTGGACGACGAGTCGAGCCTCGTACCGGCCTTCGAAGGCGCGTACGGGGCGTACCTGGTGACCAACTTCTGGGAGGACATGGACGCGGCGCACGAGAAGCGGCAGGCCGCCGCCCTCGCCCGGGCCGCCTCGCACGCGGGCGTGCAGCACGCGATCTGGTCCACCCTGGAGGACACGCGCCACTGCATCCCGATCGACGACGACCGGATGCCGACGCTCCAGGGCTCGTACAAGGTGCCCCACTTCGACGGCAAGGCGGAGGCGGACGCCTACTTCCCGGCGGCGGGGGTGCCCGTCACGTACCTGCGGACGACCTTCTTCTGGGAGAACCTGCTCAGCACCTTCGGGCCGCAGCCGGGTGACGACGGCACCCTCACGCTGAACTTCCCCATGGGGGACAAGCGGCTGTCCGGCATTGCCGTCCGCGACGTCGGCAAGACCGCTCACGCCATCTTCAAGGGCGGCGCCGACTACGTGGCCGCCACCATCAGCATCGCCGGCGAGCACCTGCGCGTGGCCGACATGGCCGCCGCCCTCACCGAGACGCTGGGCCGGCCCGTGCGCTACCGGCCCCTGACCCCGGACGCGTACCGCGCCCAGGGGTTTCCGGGTGCCGACGAGGCGGGGAACATGTTCCAGTTCTACGCCGACTGCGAGGCCTCCTTCACCGCGGCCCGCGACCTGGACGCCGTACGCACGGTCAACCCGGGCCTCCAGGACTTCGCCACCTGGCTCGCCGCCCACCACGATCGTTTCCACCCGGCCTGACGGCACCGGTGGAATCATCCGCGCAAGCGGCGAAGGGAGCGGCCCAGCCGCCGAAGCAGGTGCCGGACCAGTCGGCCAGGCGTCTTCCGGGTCCGCGCCCCTGCGCTCCGGCGCGTCGTCAACGGCACCTCGGGCATGAGGAAGCGGCGGTAGCGGGCATCGGGGGTCACCAGGGAGCAGAAGGGAGTGTCACCCATGTCCTCGACGAGGATCGTGAGGGGCTTCGGCGGGTCGGTGGGCAGCTCCGCGTGCAGCACCGTCCCGTCCCTGGTGGGCTTGCGGTGGTAGGCGACCACCTTGCCGTCGACCAGGACCTCGATCTCGCGCCCGGGCCATTCGAGGAGAACGGTGACGGAGTGCCCCTCCAGATCCACGTGGAAGCGATGCGCGCGGGCCATCGTCAGCCTCCGAAGGGCGAGGAGCGCGGCCGGCCCCACCCGCACGACGCACGCGTCGCCGGTCTCCCGAGAGACCGGTGCCGGACTCAAGCTCCGCCTGCCCCAGCAGGTCCCACCCAAACGCTTGCGCGGCGGGATGTACGACCCTACGCCGATCGCCGGCTACTGCCCGCTACCGCCGGCTACCGCCCGCTGTCCGCCAGCGCAGAGGACGGAGCCTCGCGCTGGTGCGGGACCGGCGCGGGCGGGGTGGGCCGGGGGACGTCCTGGTGGAGCGCGATCGTTCGCGTGGGGGCGGGGATCGAGATGCCCTCCTCGCGGAACCGTCGGTGCAGCCGCTTGATGAACTCGTGCTTGATCCGGAACTGGTCACTGAACTCGCCGACGCCCAGGATCACCGTGAAGTCGATCCTGGAGTCCGCGAACGTGTGGAAGCGGACGAGCCCTTCGTGTTCGGGGACCGCGCCGTTGATATCGGCCATGACCCCGCCGACCACGTCGAGGGTCACCCGCTCGACGTGCTCCAGATCGCTTTCGTAGCCCACTCCCACCTGGACGAGGATCGTCAGCTGCTGCTCGGGCTGGGTGAAGTTGGTCATGTTCGTGCGTGCGAGCCGCCCGTTGGGGATGATCACGAGGTTGTTCGACAGGTTGCGGACCACGGTGTTGCGCCAGTTGATGTCGACCACGTAGCCCTCTTCACCGCTCGTGAGGCGGATGTAGTCACCGGGCTGCACCGTCTTCGAGGCGAGGATGTGGACGCCGGCGAAGAGGTTGGCGAGCGTGTCCTGCAGGGCCAGCGCGACCGCCAGACCGCCCACGCCGAGGGCGGTGAGCAGGGGCGCGATGGACACGCCCACGGTTTCGAGCGCGACGAGCAGGCCCATCGCGAGCACCACGACCCGCGTGATGTTGACGAAGATGGTGGCCGATCCGGCCACTCCCGTCCGTGCCTGGGCCACGGACTGGACGAGGCCGGCGACGACCCGGGCCGCGGCGAGCGTGGCCATGAGGATCAGCAGGGCGGTCAGCGACTGGTTCACCCAGCCGGAGACCCGCGTACTGAGGGGCAGCGTCGAGGCGGCCACGGCGGCGCCCGCGATGACGGCCGCCCCCGGCGCCAAGGTGCGCAGCGCGGCGACGATGATGTCGTCCCCGCTCCAGCGCGTCCGCAGGGCGTGCTTGCCCAGCCACCGTACGAGGGCGCGCAGGAGCAGACCGGCCAGGGCGCCCGCGGCGAGCGCGATGCCGGCGACCAGCCAGTCGTGCAGGACGAGGTCCCGGTTCAACGGACGGCCCCCGCCCCTCGCCGGACCGGGGAAGCGGCGGCGGGAGCTGCCGGCCGCCGTATGAGGTGTGTCGTCACCTTGTCACCTGTCAGTTCGTCGTGCAGGAAGCCGCGTTGGGACATGCGTGCGCATGCGGAACGGGCTGCCATCCTGCCCCATGGCCGCGGCGGCGCCGCAGGTGGGCCGGGTCTACCGCCCGGTGTCCCGGTGGGCGGGCGGGGGTCGATCCGGTGTCCGACAGGATTCAGGCGTCCTCGTCCGGCCGCCGGCCCTAGCTCCCGGGCCCGGGCGGTTCGGCCGCCGCCGGGTCCAGGATGCGGTTGAGGAAGCTCCTGGTCCGCTCGTGTCGGGGATCCCCGACCACCTGCGCCGCCGGACCCTGCTCGACGATCACTCCGTCGTCCATGAACACGACCCGGTCCGCCACCTCGCGGGCGAAGCTCATCTCGTGGGTGACGACCATCATCGTCATGCCCTCGCCCGCCAGGACCCGCATCACGGCCAGCACCTCGCCCACGAGTTCGGGGTCGAGGGCCGAGGTCGGCTCGTCGAAGAGCATGACCTCCGGCCCCATCGACAGGGCCCTGGCGATCGCCACCCGCTGCTGCTGGCCGCCGGACAGCTGGGCGGGGAAGGCCGCGGCCTTGTCGGCGAGGCCGACGCGTGCGAGGTTCTCCCGGGCCACGGCCGCGGCCTTGGCCTTGTCCCTGCCCAGGACCCGGCGCTGGGGCAGGGTGAGGTTCTCCGTGACGTTCACGTGCGGGAAGAGGTTGAACTGCTGGAAGACCATGCCGATGCGGCGGCGTACGGCATCGATGTCCACGTCCAGGTCGGTGACCTCGGTGCCTCCGACGAAGACCCGGCCCTCGCTGGGCTCCTCCAGCAGGTTCACACAGCGCAGCAGTGTCGATTTGCCGGAGCCCGACGGCCCGATCACACACACGACCTCGCCCCGCGCGATCTCCAGGTCGATGCCGCGCAGGACGTGGTTGTCGCCGAAGGACTTGTGCAGTCCGCGGATCTCGATCTCCGGGCCGTCCTCGGCCATCGCACCCACCGCTTCCGTCTCCTGTGGCATCTCGTCCTCACGCGGCCTTGGCCGAGCGGGCCTCCAGGCGGCGCACCACGAAGCTCAGCGGCACGGTCACCAGGAGGTAGCACAGGCCCGCGACCAGGATCGGGGTGGAATTGGCGGTCTGGCTGGCGAGGTCCCGACCGAACTTCGTCAGCTCCCGCTCCTGCAGTGTCACACCGAGGAACAGCACGAGCGAGGAGTCCTTGAACAGCAGGACCAGTTCGTTGGTGAGCGGCGGGATGACGATGCGGAAGGCCTGCGGAATCACGATCGAGACCATGGCCCGGGCGTGCGAGAAGCCCAGCGAGCGGGCCGCTTCCAGCTGCCCCCTGGGCACCGCCTGGATGCCCGCCCGAATCGTTTCCGCCATGTAGGCGGCGGCCACCAGGCCGAGGCCGAGCGCGACCTTGCCGTACGTGCCACCGGGGATCTCCGTACCGGGGAACGCCAGTGGCACCGCCACGCCGACGAAAATGAAGATCAGCAGGGCCGGGAGGCCTCGGAACAGTTCGATGTAGACGCCGGCGACCCACCGGTAGGGGGCCACCGAGGACAGCCGCATCATGGCGATGACCAGGCCGAGGACCAGGCCGAGTAGGAACCCCGACAGCGTGTAGACCACCGTGTTGCGCAGGGCCGTGGTGATGATCTCCGGGAAGAGCCGCAGCGCCAGGTCCTTCTGCGCGAACTGGTTCTGCAGCCGGTCCCAGTCGGCGTTCACACCGACCAGCACCAGCACGGCCGCGAAGAGGGCGTACTGCACGCCCTGCGAGACGCGGCGCCGCTGACGGCGGGTCAGCCGAGAGGTCACGGCGCGGCCTGGGGCAGCGGGCCGATCCACTGCTCGTAGATCTTCTTGTAGGTGCCGTCGGCCTTGGCATCCGTGATCGCCTTGTCGATCGCGGCCACGAGGGCGGTATTGCCCTTCTTCACCGAGAAGCCGTACTGCTCGCCCGTGTCGATGTTCTGCGCGAGGGTGAACTCGGCAGCGTTCTTGGGGTCCTTGAGCCAGCCCTGGACGACCGGGTAGTCGATGACGACGGCGTCGACCTGGCCGGTGCGCAGCCCGTTGATGACCGCGTCCGAGCTCTCGAAGGCGACGGGGTCGAATCCCTGGGCCTTGGCGTAGCTCTCGCCGGTGGTCTCGGCCTGCGCGCCCAGCTTCTTCGACTTCGCCTTGAGGTCGGCGAGCGAGGTGACGCCGCTCTTCTTGGTGGCGAGCAGTGCCTGGGTCGCGTCGAAGTAGGGCACGGAGAAGTCGACGTTCTTCTTCCGCTCGTCGGTGATCGTCATGCCGGCCGCCGCGAGGTCGCACTCGCCGGAGTTCAGGAAGGCGCCCGTCTTGAAGTTTTCGAAGGGAGTGTCGAGGATCTTCTGTTCGACCTTGAGCCGGCTCGCCACCAGGTCGACCAGGGCCACGTCGAAACCGACGACCTTGCCGTCCTTCTCGTACTGGAACGGCGGGTACGGCAGGTGGGTGCAGGTCGTCAGTTTGCCCTTCTCGACGACGGGCACTCCGCCGGCCGCCTCACCTGCGCCGTCGCCGCCCGAGGAGCATCCCGCGACGAGGAACGCACCCGCCGTGGCGGCTGAGGCCGCGACGCGGATACGGAGGCTGGTGCGGCGACTGCGGTTTCCTCTGGCCGTCCGGGACACGGTTGACCTCCACGAGTGCGGGGCGAGCGGCGATCACGGGACGGGACCGTCCGCCGAGATGCTAAGCCACGGGCGGCGCCCGTCGGGGGATCTTCGGCGATGCGTTCTGGGGACCCCCGGCGGACCCGCGTGGATCCGGCCATGATCACGAAGGCGGGGTGTCCGCCCCCACGAACCGGCTCCCTCCTGATCACGGGAAATGGGATTCGAGGGTCCCGCGGCGCCTGACGTCGAGCGTCGCGCAGTGGAACGAGCCGCCGAACGGTGCGTAGTGCACCAGGTCGCACGGGATGGGCTCGAAGCCCCATCGTTCGAGGGCGCGCAGCATGTCGGTGTGGTGCCGCTCCGCGATCACCCGCTGCTCGTCGATCATGAGGACGTTCATGCTGAGCCACTTGCCGCACATCGAGGTGAGCTTGAGAACGCGCTCGCCGATCGGGTTCGGCTCGGGGGCCACGAGGATCTCCCACGAGCTCAGAAGGTCGGGCAGGCGGTCGACGTCGACGTATTCGGGATTGACCAGGAGCTTGCCGGGCGCGAGCGGGAGCAGCGTCGTGTCGATGTGCATGGGCGTGCGGCAGCGGCTCTCGACCTCGTGGATGCGATAGCCCGGCCCGAGGTGACGGCGGAGCCAGTCGATGCCCATGCGGTTGGTGACGTTGCTCCGTGTGACGAAAAGGTCGCGTCCCGCGCGTACGAAGTCCGCCGCGTCGAACACCGGCTCGAACTCGGTGAGGATGTAGCGCATGGGCTCGCCGGCCTCGGGCACGGAGAAGTCCGCCTCGAAGAGTGCATCCGTGAGCTGTGGCCTCGGTGCCGCCGTCCAGCGCGCACCACGCCTGAAGTAGTCCTTCAGGATCTCGCGGTAGGAGTGCGTCTCGAAGTAGCGGCACGGCCAGGCCATCGGGGTCTCGATGATCTCGTCGCCGATCACGAGCATGCTGTCGCGCGGACAGGTGTTGAAAGAGCCGCGTGACGACCAGTCGGGCGTGCCGAACCGTTGCCTGTGGTCGACGGCGGCCGGGCGCGTGACCGTGACGCCGAGGGACTGCAGGAGGGCGACGAACTGATCGAGCTCCTCCTGTGCGGGCTCGACCAGCATGCGCGGATACTTGAAACCGGCGCCCAGGCCCTGAATCCGCGCCGCCCACGGCGGGATGTTGCACGCCACGACCGGATGGTTCCCGGGGACCGTAGCGCCGTCGAGACGCCCGACGATCACCTCCTCGAGCGGATCCCACTCGTTGTGGGAATTGACCGGCGAAACGAGGGTCTCCGCGGCCTCGCCGACCGCGGCCGCGGATGCGGGCGCCGACGCCGGCAGACGCTCCATGATCTTCACCGCCCTCACCCTCGGTCCCGACGCCGGGTCGGAACGTCTACATGGGGTCCATGGTTCCGCTGCCCGGGCCGTTCTCCTGCTCGCTCTTCTCCCGGATGTGCAGGGCCTTGGCGGTCAGCCGCTCCCGCTCCGCGGGGTCGGCGGCCCGCTGCGCCGCCTGCTCCAGTTCCTGAGCCTTGTCGCGCATCTGCCGGGCCCGCTCGCTCGGCTGGCTTTCGGTGCTCATGATCGGTCCTCGATGAGATTCGGGGCTAGGTCCTTCAAGCCAAGCAGGAGCACGCCGGACCCGCCACCGTGACGTGTTCGAGCAGGTCGACCCACGCGCGTACGACATGGCGCACCGGAGCCCGATGCGTCCCGCGGGCAGGACGGGGTAGTCGCCGGAGGAACGGCACCACCGAAGGAGGCCGACATGACGGCTCACGAAGACTCCCGGCACCGCCCGCGCACCACCCCGTCCGAGGCCGTGGGGGAGAGCGGCGACCGCGAGGCCCGGCGGCAGGCGGACGAAGCCGTCGTCCGGCGTCCGGGCCGCGGCGGCGCAGCGGACGCCCGCGGACACGAGGCCAAGCGGCAGGCCCCGGGTACCGGCCGCGAGGAGCAGGACCGCCCGTACGACCAGGCGCCGTCGGGCGGCGGGGACAACGGGACGGAGTGATCACGGATGCGCACCACAGCGGCACGCGTGATGGGCGCGGCCACCCTCGGATACGGCCTGGCGGTCGCCTGCAGACCCGAGGTGCTGGCCCGCCCGTGCGGCCTGGCCGACCAGGGTTCCTCCACACTGCTGATCCGCGCCCTGGGCACACGGGACGCCGTCATCGGCGCCGCCATGCTCGCGGTCCCCGAAGGTGGTGGGCTGCGTACGGCCGTACGGTGCCGGGTGGCGGTCGGTGTCGGGGACGCGCTGCTCTTCGGCACCCTTCTGCCCCACCGGACCGGGCGCGCCAAGGCCGCCTCTGCCGCGCTGGCCTGGGCGGCCCTGTGCGGCTGGACGCTGACCGACGACGGCCGCTCGGCGACGACGCTCCTGGAGGACGCGACGAACGTCGCGGTACGGGCGGCCCAGTCCGCCACCCGCGCGGATCTCTGACGCCCCGGTCCGCGGGGCGGGCGGTGCGTGGCACAGTGGTGCGCATGTCGTCACTCTCGCTGCGGATCATCGGCCGTGATCTCCCTGGTCGTGAATGCGGCGGTTACCGGGACGTTCATGTCGCCGTGCAGCGAGGGCGCGAGCCGGAAGCCGTCGTCCCCGGTGACGCGGCGGAGGCGGTCTGGGAGTTCACCGTGGAGGCGGTCGCGGCGCCGGACGGTGCTCGGGACTTTCGAGGGCCGCACGTCCAGGGGCGGCGGGGTGCCCGGTTCCTGTACCTGACGTGGGGAGAGCTGCCGCCCGGCGGCGCGTTCACGATGTTCCGCCGCGCCAAGCTGATGCTCGACGACCTCCCGTCGCAGGCCGTCGAGCGGGGCTCCGCCGAAGCGCGGCTCGGGCTGACGGATCCCTGCGGGATGCCCGTCTGCGCCGCGCTGCGCCCGCCCGCCATCACCTGGCGCTGAGCGCCCTTCGGGGCATCCGCCGGCAGGCCGCAGCGCGGCGCCGGCACGCGGGCGGCACGTTCGGGGTATCTCTGGTCGCGGGTGGCGGTCGGCGTGACCGCCACGCTCCGGAAAGGCAGGTGGCCGGTGACTGTCCAGCCCGTTCCCGAGGGATATCCGCGCGTCACGTCGTACCTCTGTATCGACGGCGCCGCGGCCGCGATCGACTTCTACGCCTCCGTGCTCGGCACACGGGAGCGGATGAGGATGGCCGCTCCCGGCGGCAAGATCGGCCACGCCGAGCTGGAGCTCGGAAGCTCGGTGATCATGCTCGCGGACGAGTACCCCGACATCGGCTTCCGCTCACCGAAGTCGGTGGGCGGCACGCCCGTCACCCTCCACGTGTACGTCGAAGACGTCGACGCGGCCTTCGCCCAGGCCCTCGCCCGGGGTGCCACCGAGCTGCGGCCGGTCAGGGACGAGTTCTACGGCGACCGCACCGGCCAGTTCGAGGACCCGTTCGGCCACCGCTGGAGCATCGCCACGCACATCGAGGACGTCTCGCCGGACGAGATGGAGAAGCGCTCCCAGGAAGCCGAGCGGACGGACCGAGGCGAGCCCGGGCCTACCGGGTAGAGGTGAAGCGGGCCCGCCACAGGTCGCGGAGCCATGCGCTCTGCGGTCGATCACGGGCCAGAAGCGCGCCAGGGTCAAGGCCGCCGAGGGGGAGAAGTCTCCCCTTCGCGGTTGCATGTCGTACGTCGCGTTGCGCTCCGGCGGAGATTAACGGCCCACCACACGGGGCGCGACCGACTCCTCGCGCACGCAGCGGTGCCGGTCCCGCGGAGAAGGGCGGCGGCCGTCAGATGATGTGGAGGTCCGTGTAAGGACCCGTCACGCGTACCGTCGCGAGGACGGCTCGTGCGGAGCGAGACCGTAGAACTGTCCGATCTCGCTCCTCGATCAACGGCAGGCGGCGGTCAGCGCGGCCGTGAACTCCCCGGCCAGCTCGGTGATGACGGGGAGGTCGAAGGCCAGCGCGTTGTACTGCAGCCAGCACCGCAGGCCGCCGTCCGGCTGCTCGACCACGGTCAGCTCCGGCACGCCCCGGTCGCCGCCCGGCAGCGGCCAGGGGACGGTGCTCCCGCGCGGCAGCTCCCAGGGCTCGCAGGTCAGGCCGGGGAGCTGTGCGGGCGCGGCCCACGCCTCGTAGCGGAGCCAGGCGGCGAACGGCACCGACGGACTGAACTCGGCGAACGGGTACAGCTGGTGGTCCAGTGCCTCGCTGTAGACCGCCCGCAGCCGGTCCACCAGCTCGGCGAAACCAGGTCCGCCGCTCGCGTCCACCCGCAGCAGCAACGACTGGACGAAGCAGCCCACCGTCCGCTCGGCGTCCGGGCGCGGGCGGCCGGGCACCGGGGTCATCACCACCAGGTCGGGACGGCCGCTGCGGCTCGCCAGCAGTCCGGTCCAGGCCGCCGTGACGGCCAGGAACGGAGTGGCGCCCAGCTCGGCCGCCCGCGCCCGCAGGGCTTCGGCCAACGTCGCCGACACCTCGAACTCGTTGGCCTGGGTGAGTACTTCGTCCACCGCCCGGCGGCCGGCGAACTGCTCGACGGCCTCCGGCGCCCCGGCCAGCGCCGCCCCGAAGTGGGCCCGGGAGGCCGGCCAGTGCGCGTTCGCCCAGTCCACCAGCTCCCGGTAGCCCGGGCCCGAGCGGGCCGGCGGGGCGGAGCGGCCCCGGCGCAGCGCGGAGTAGAACACGCCGAGGTCGGCCAGCAGCACACCGACCGACCAGCCGTCGGAGACCATGTGGTGCACCGCGACCAGCACCACGTGGTCGGTCTCCGATCGGCTGATCACCAGGAGGCGCGCCATCGGGTCACGGGCCAGGTCCGTGAGACGGTCGCGTTCGGCCAGCAGCAGGGCGTCCACCTCCGCGTCCGTGGCCCCCGGGGCCCGGGTCAACGTGATCCGCACCCGGGGCTCCTCGTCCAGCACCGCCCGCACGACCCCCTCCCCGGCCGCCTCGAACCGGGTCCGCAGCGCCGGATGGCGCCTGACCGCCTCGGTGAGCGCCAGGCCCAGGGTCTCCGGTTCCAGCCGGTCGGCCACCCGGAACAGCGCCGTCACCGCGCCGGCGTCCCGCCCGGGCGCCTCGGCCATCCAGCGGAAGAAGTTCTCCTGCTGAGAGGTGAGCGCGACGGCGTGCGGCTGCGCGCGGAGCGCGGCCAGGTGGGGCGTCACGGTCGTCTCCGCCGTCCCGGCGAGCGGGTCGTCAGCAGCGGTCCGCCGCCGGTCGGGGTGGTCCACCCAGGCGGCCTGGGATCGCAGAGAGGGCCGCTCGAAGACCACGGCGGTGCCCGCCCGGACACCGAACTCGCCGCTGATTCCCGAGGCGAGCTGGACCGCCCGGAACGAGTCGCCGCCGAGCGCGAAGAACTCGGCCGCCACGTCGGTGACCGGTCGGCCGAGCAGGCGCCGCCAGAGTCCGGCCAGCCGAAGTTCCGTCGGGGTGGCCGGGGCCACCGCGGGACCGGTGGGCTCCGCGGGTGCGTCGAACAGGGGGCGCAGCCGGTGCTTGACCACCTTGCCGCTCGGGTTCCTGGGCAGATCGCCGGCGAGCAGGATCCGGACCGGCAGTTCGGGCCGGCTCAACCGGGCGCTCAGGAACAGCCGCAGCTCGTCCAGGTCGAGGCCGCCGGGCCCGGCCACCACGACCGCCACGGGGACGGCGCCCATGACGGGGTGCGGCAGGCCGAGCGCGGCGGCGTCCGCGACCGCGGGGTGCTCGTGCAGCACCTCCTCGATCCGCAGCGTGGAGACCTTCAGCGCACCGCTCTTGATGACGTCGCTCTCCCGGTCGACCAGGTACAGGTACCCGTCCGGGTCGAGGCGTCCGACGTCGCCCATCCGCACCCAGCCGTCCCGGAACACCCGTGCGCTCTCCCCGGAGGCGCCCAGGTAGCCGCGCGGCGGTCCGGGCTGGCGCAGCCAGACCTCGCCGACCTGCCCGGCGGGCAGCGGCAGCCCGTCCGCATCGAGGATCGTGACGTCACGGGGGTCCGCCGGGCGGCCCAGCGAGCCCGGGCGGCGGGTGTCGACCACGGTGGAGATCTGCGCGGGCGACGCCTCGGCGGAGGTGTAGGTGTTGACCAGCGTCGCGCCCGGCAGCGCCGCGGCCAGCGCGGCCGCCACCGGCACGGGCAGTGCGGCGGCGGAGGAGTTGACCAGGCGCAGGCTGCTCAGGTCGTACCGCCCGGCGGTGCCCGAGTTGACCAGTTCGATCGCCATCGAGGGCACCAGGAAGGCGGTGCCGATCCCGAACTTCTCGACCGCGATGCCGAACTGGTCCGCGTCGAAACGCGGCAGGCTGAGCGTGGTCGGCGCGGCGGTCAGTGCGCCCAGCAGCATGACCTGGCCCGCGTTGGTCCCGATCGGGAAGGCGTGCAGGGCGTGCCGCGAGTGCGCGTAGGCGCGGCGGCGCGGGTGGGCGGCCAGGCCGGCGGTCAGGTTTCCGTGGGCGGCGAGCACGCCCTTGGGTGCGCCGGTGGTGCCGGAGGTGCCGATCACCTGGGCGGGGTCGGCCGGGCCGACCCGGTACGGAGGACCGTCCGGCGGCTCCGGGTGCGCCGCCAGCAGGGCGTCCAGACGCAGTTCCGCCAGTCCCGGGAGGGTGGGCGGTTCACCGTCCCCCTCCTGCAGGACCGTGCCGGCTCCGGCCAGCGCGGCCAGGGCGGCGGCATCGCTCTCGGACAGGTCCTCGCGGACCGGGACGGGTACCCCGCCCGCGTACTGGACGGCGAGGAACGCGACGGCGTACCGATCCCAGCGCGCGTTGGCGAACCGCAGCACGACCCGGTCGTACGGTGCGACCCCGGCGGCGGCCAGCCCGACGGCAGCGCGCAGCGCCTCCTCGCGCCAACGGCGGTAGGTGAGTTCCCCGCCGCCGACGACCTGCAGGGCCACCTGGTCCGGGTGTTCGGTGGCCCGGGCGTCGAGGAGCTCCGGGACGGTCGTCGCGGCGGGCGGCACGGTGGTGGTGATGGCAGGCTCCGGGGTGATTCGGGGGAGGGGAAGGAGGAGGGAGAGGGGAGGGGGGAGGGAGGCGGTCGGGCAGGCGGAGTCAGTCCAGCCGGTCGGCGGCCTCCTCCTCGCTGAGGGCATCGATCTCCGCGATCAGCAGTGCCTCGATCCGGGCTGCCAGGGCTGCCGGGGTGGGGCTCTCGAAGACGTCCCGGATCGGCACGTCGAGGCCGACACCGGCCCGGATGCGGGCGGCGACCCTGGTGACCAGCAGGGAGTCCCCGCCGAGGGCGAGGAAGTCGTCCAGTACGCCGACCTTCGGTACGCCGAGCACCTCCTGCCAGAGGTCGACGACCAGGGCCTCGGCATCGGTGCGGGGTGCCAGGTACCCGGCGGCGGCGCCCGCCGGGTCCGGGTCGGGCAGGGCCGCGGTATTGAGCTTGCCGTTGGCGGTGAGCGGGAGGGTGTCGAGCAGCACCACGGCGTCCGGCACCATGAAGGCCGGCAGCCGCAGCGCCAGGTGCTCGCGCAGTTCGCCCGCCTGCGGCGCGGCCGCGGACCGCTGCCCGGCGGCCGCTCGGAGGACGGCGTAGGCGATCAGCCGACGGCCGTCGCGGACCAGTACGGACGCCAGGCCGACCGCCGGGTGGGCGGTGAGGGCGGCCTCGATCTCGGCGGGCTCGATCCGGTATCCGCGGATCTTCACCTGGCCGTCGGCGCGGCCGAGGAACTCCAACTGCCCGTCGGTGCGCCACCGGGCGCGGTCGCCGGTGCGGTACATCCGGGCGTCCGGGGCGTCGGCGAACGGATCCGGGAGGAAGGCCTCCGCGGTCAGCTCGGGCCGGGCCGGGTAGCCACGTGCGAGGCCGTTTCCGCCGATGAACAGCTCGCCCTCGGAGCCGGCGGGTAGCAGGTTGCCGCGCTCGTCCAAGAGGTAGAGCCGCACCCCCGGCAGCGGACGGCCGAGCGGCGGGCGCTGCGCGGCGGCGGGCCCGCCGCCGGTGTGGCCGACGAGGCCGCCGCCGAGCGGGCCGCCGAGCTCGCCCGCGGTGACGATGACGGTGGCCTCGGTCGGGCCGTAGGTGTTGACCAGCCGGACGGTGTCGCCGTGCCGCTCCCGCCACTGGGCGAGGGTGACGGCGCGCGCCTCGGAACCGCCGAGGACCACCAGCCGGAGCGCCGGCGGCCACGGGGTCTGGTCTCCGAGCGAAACCAGTTCCTCCCAGTACGCGGTGGGCAGGTCGAGTACGGTGACGGACCGTCCGGCCTCGCCGCGCAGCAGGTCGGGCAGCATGCGGCCGCCGCCGGGCAGCAGGACGACGCAGGCGCCCGCGGTGAGGGCGGGCCAGATCTCCTCGGCGTGGGTGTCGAAGCCGATGGAGGCGAACTGGACGATCCGGTCGCCCGGCCGGAGGCGGTAGCCCTCCGGTCCGGCCATCCACCGGACGCGCTCGGCCAGCGCGGCGTGCTCGACGGCGACGCCCTTGGGGGCGCCGGTGGAGCCCGAGGTGTAGAGGACGTACGCGAGGCCGCCCGGGTCGGTCCCGGGCAGCGCGGCCCCTGCGGGCCCCGTGCCGCCGGACTCGATGCCCGCGGCCCCGGCCTGCCCGGGCCCGCTGTCCGGATCGCCGACGGCCGGTGCGGCCGGGACTCCCAGCACTGGGACTCCCAGCACAGGGACCCCCACCACTGGGACCCCCAGCACCGGGACCCCCAGGTCCGGACGCTCGCCTCCGGTGAGCAGCAGGGCGGCGTCCGCCTCGCCGAGCATCAGCCGCTGGCGCTCGGCCGGGTGCGCGGGGTCGAGCGGCAGGTAGCCGGCGCCGGCCTTCCAGATCGCCAGCAGGGCGATGACGAGGTCGAAGGACGGCTCGATCCGGACGCCCACCGCTCGTCCGGACACCGGGCCCAGCCGGCTGGCCAACTCATCCGAGAAACCGTCGAGTTCGGCGTAGCTGAGGATGCTGCCCGCACACTCGAGAGCGGGTGCGTCGGGGCGCGCGGCGACCTGGTCGGCGAAGCCGCGCAGGATCGGGCGGGCGTCCTCGGTGACGGCGGGTCCGGTGCCGAGGGCGAGCAGTGCGGAGCGCTCCTCGCCGGTCAGCAGCCAGTCACCGTGCAGCGGGACCTTCACGTCCACGACGGCTCGGGCGAGCAGGTCGCGGACCCGGCGCGCCAGCGCCTCGACCGTGGCGCGCTCGAAGAGCTCCCGGTCGAAGCAGAACGAGAGCGTCATCCCGCCGTTCGGGGTACGCCAGCTGTCCAGCAGCAGATCGGTCTTGGCCCGGTCGAAACCGGAGTCCATGCTCGCCGTCCGGACGCCCTCGGGCAGCGAGGTGCGGTCGTCGGCGCCGGCCGGCTCGTACTGGCTCTGGTGGACGAACACCGCCTGGTAGAGCGCGCCGACGCCGGGCAGCACGGGCAGCCCCAGTTCGGCGGCCACCCGCTCGGCCGGGACGTCCTGGTGGTTCAGCGCGGCCATCGTGGCGGCGCGCACCCGGCGCAGCACGGTGCGGAAGTCGGGCTCGCCGGTGAGGTCCGCGCGGATCACTCCGGTGCGGGAGAAGTAGCCGAGCAGGGCCTCGTGGGCGGTCTCGTTGCGGCCGGCCAGCGGGGTGCCGACGGCGAAGTCGCAACTGCCGCTCCAGCGGGCCAGCACGCTCTGGTACGCGGCGAGCAGCACCATGAACGGGGTGCAGCGCTGCTCGCGCGCCAGGGCGTCGAGACCGGCGACGAGGTCGGGGCCGAGGGCGAGGTCGGCGAAGCCGGCCGGATGGGTGGGCTCGGCGGGCCTCGGGTGGTCCAGCGGCATCCGCAGGGCGCTGATGCCGGACAGCCGTCCGATCCAGTGCCGGACCGCCTCCTCGGCTGCGCCGCCGTCCAGCCTGGTCCGCTCGGCGCGCGCGAAGTCCCCGAACTGGAGCTTGAGTACGGGCAGTTCGGCCGGACCCTCGCCGATCTCCTCGCGGTACAGCGCGAGCAGTTCACGCCACAGCACCGTGAACGACCAGCCGTCGGAGGCGATGTGGTGGACCACCAGGCTCAGGGCGTGCTCGTGCTCGCCGGCGCTGACCAGGACGGCCCGCAGTGGCGGGCGCTCGCCCAGGTCGAAGGGGGCGTTGACGAACGGGGCGCAGGCCGCGGTGAAGGACTCCTCCGCGGCGTCCGGTATCGGGACCAGGGTGAGGACGACGTCCCGTACGGGCTCCACGAGTTGGACGGGCTGCTCGTCGTCCAGGGCGAACCGGGTGCGCAACACCTGGTGCCGCGCGGTGAGCCGGGTGAGCGCCGCGCCCATCGCCCGCGGGTCCATCGGCCCGCTCCAGCGCCGGTTCAGATACATGTTGAACCCGGCGTCCTGGGGCCCTAGTTGCTGGAGGAACCAGAGGCGGCGCTGCTCGTCGGTCAGTGGATGGCGGGCGATCGGGGCCGGGGAGGTCATGTGTTCATCTCGCTCTTCGTGCGGGCCTGCAGGGTCTCCAGGCCGATCAGGTCGTCGGAATCGGCGTCCGGGACTTCCCGGTCGAAGCGGGCCAGGACGGGAACGCAGAAGCTGATCAGGACCAGCGCGGCCATGGCGAGGCCGAACACCAGGTAGAGCAGGCCGATGCCGCGCCCGTCACCGGTGCCGATCAGCGCACCGACGCTGGATGCCAGCGCGCCGCCCTCGTCCATCAGGGGCTGGAGCAGCTCGGGGCCGGCCGGGGCGACCAGCGCGAAGCCGATCGGCAGGGTGGACCAGGCGACCAGGGTGTTCACCGCGATGACCCGGCCGTGGAAACGCATCGGCACCTTGGTCTGGATGACCGTCGCGTAGATGCCGTTGAGCAGCGCCAGACCGTAGGTCATGCCGAACGCGCCGACGGCGACCACGGTCACCGAGGGCCGCAGACCGGTCACGACACAGGCGGCGGCGAGGCCGAGGGTGGCGAACAGGACGCCGCGCAGGCGCATCCGGCGCGGGCCTCCCCAGACCAGCAGGGTGAGGCCGCCGAGGACCGCGCCCAGGCCGGCCGCGGTGGAGACCCAGCCGGCCGCGGCGGTCGAGGAGAAGGAGAGCACCAGGGGGGTGATGAGCAGGAACAGCGGGGAGAGGAAGATGTTCAGCACCGCGAACCAGAACAGCATGGCCCTGAAGTGGCGGCTTCCGAGTGCCCGTTGGAAGCCCGCCCGGATCTCGGCGCCGACGCTCTCGCGGCGGGTGGCGGCCATCACGTCGGGGAAGCGAACGGCCAGGGTGACGCCGGTGGCGATCAGGTAGCTGACGACGTCGAAGACCAGGATGCCGCCGAGGCCGATCACGTGCAGGATGCCGACCGCGATCAGCGGAACGAGGAACTGGGCGAGGCCGAGGGCCATCTGGACCACACCGTTGGCGCGGCCGAGGAACCGCTTGGGCACCAGCTGCGGTACCGCCGAGCCCCAGGCGACGCGCTGGAAGGCCAGCGAGGCGGAGAGCAGGGAGATCATCACGTAGCAGTGCCAGATCTCCAGCGAGTCGCTGAGGTAGAGCACCAGCAGGGCCGCCTGGGTCAGGCCGGCCGCGACATCCCCCCACAGCATCACCCGGCGGCGGTCGCCGCGGTCGACGATGGCGCCGGCCAGCGGGGCGACCACGATGCCGGGCACCAGGCCGAAGGCGGCCAGCAGGCCGAGTTGGAGCAGCGAGCCGGTCTGTAGGTAGATCCAGATCGGCAGGGCGAACTCGGTGAGCGCCGAGCCGATCATCGAGAGCTGCTGGCCGGTGGCGATGGCCAGGAAGCGGCCCATGGTCGGGCGGACGGGGCCGCGCGCGCGTGCCTTCCGTGCCTTCCGGTCCGGGGCTGGCTTCCCGGACCGCTCCGGCGCCCCCGGCTGCCGGGGGTCCGGCTCGGGGTCCGGCTCCGCCTCGGCGGCGTCGCGGGACAGGCCGGCCAGCCACCAGGTGGCGTCGGCGGTGCGTTCGTGGCACGCCTCCTCGCCGGCGGCGATCGACCGGTGCACCCCGGTCAGGATCCCGGCCAACTCCTCGGCGCGGTACTTGAGGTAGAAGTGCCCGGCTTCGTCCAGCACCACCACGGCGGCGGTCCCGGTGATCCGGTGCCACTCGCGGAACCGCTCCTCGTAGAACTCGGTCGCCGGATCGCGGTCGCCGCAGACGGCGATCACCGGCGCCGTGATGGCGCCGCCCTCGCTCTCGTACAGCTCGCCGAAGTAGCGCTCGGCGCCCTTGGTGCCCACCCGGCGGTTGTGCACGATCAGCCGCAGCTGGTCCTCGTCGACCTCGTCCACGTCCAGGCCCGCCGCGGCCAGGGCGTTGATCATGCCCTGGTCGCTGCGCAGGCGGGCGGCCAGCTCGGCGAAGCGCTCGGCCATCGCGGCGCCGCGGCCCTTCGGGCGGGCGAACGGGAAGATGCCTCCGAGGTGGACGGCGTCGATCTCCCGGCCGGCCGCTTCCACCCGGCGGGCGATCTCCACGGTCAGCCGGACGCCGACCCCGCAGTGCCCGTAGAGCACCAGCGGCCCGGAGACGTTGGCGACGATCTCCTCGGCGCAGACCCGGGCGACCTCGTCGATGTCCATCGCCTCCTCGCCCAGCTCGTGGCCGGGGACGGCGATGGAGTGCAGGGCCCAGTCCGCCGGCATGGCGTCGGCGAGCGGCTTGTAGATCAGCGCGCTGCCGCCGCCGTAGGGGGCGCAGACCACACTGGCGGCCGCCTTGCGGCGCTCCGGGGTGAGCAGGTGCAGCAGCCGGCGCGGGCCGCGGTCCGCCTCGGGGGTGGCCACCAGTTCGGCGAGCCGGCGGACCGTCGGGTGCTTGAAGAGGTCCATCACGCCGACCGGGGTGGCCAGGTCGGGGAAGGCGCGGCGCATCCGGGCGACCACCTGGGTGGCGAGCAGGGAGTGGCCCCCGAGCTCGAAGAAGTCGTCCAGCGCGCCGACTCGGGGGAGGTCCAGCAGGTCCGCCCACATGGCGGCTATCACCTGCTCGGTCCCGGCCTCGGGGTCGACGTGGGCGCCGGCGGCCGGGCCGTCCGCGGGCGCGGGCAGCGCCTTGCGGTCGACCTTGCCGTGGGCGAGCAGCGGCAGCCTCTCCAGCACCACGTAGCGGGCCGGGACCATGTAGTCCGGCAGGACCTCGCCCAGGGCGGCGCGCAGTTCGGCGGCGGCCGGCGGTTCGCCGCCGGCGGGGCGTTCCAGGTAGGCCACGAGGTTCTGCTTGACGCCCTCGCCGCGGGCCAGGACCACCGCCTGGGTGATGCCGGGCAGAGCCGTCAGCGCGGCCTCGATCTCGCCGGGCTCGACCCGGTAGCCGCGGACCTTGATCTGGTCGTCGCTGCGGCCGAGGTAGTCCAGGGTCCCGTTGGCGCGCCAGCGCGCCAGGTCGCCGGTGCGGTACATCCGCGGGCCGCCGGTTCCGGGGACGTCCCGGTCGGCGTAGGGGTCGGGCAGGAACCGCTCGGTGGTCAGGTCCGGCCGCCCGAGGTAGCCCCGGGCCAGCCGGTCCCCACCCAGGTACAACTCGCCGGTGACGCCCGGCGGAACGGGGTCGCGGGCCTCGTCCAGCACGTAGCAGCGCCCACCGGCCAGCGGGCTCCCGATCGGGGTGTTGCCCGGCGCGTTCAGGCCGTCGGCGGTGACCTCGTGGACGGTGATCCCCACCGTCGCCTCGGTCGGCCCGTAGTGGTTGAACACCGCGCACCGGCCCAGTGCGGCGATGCCCGCCGCCCAGGACCAGCTGCTGGCCTCGCCGCCGAGGACCAGCGTACGGCGTGGCAGCAGCCGCTCGATCGGGGCGTCGGCGGTCAGCGCGGCCAGATGGGAGGGCGTCATCTTCAGGTGGTCGATGCCGGCCCGCTCGATCTCCGCGGCCAGTTCCACGCCTGCGATCCGGCGCGGCAGCAGGTGGACCCGGCCGCCGGTCGTGAGCGCCAGGTAGAGCATGGTCATGCTGAAGTCGAAGGAGAGCGACTGCAGCAGCCCGAAGGAGGCCCCGGGCTCGATCCGCAGCCGCTCGCCCGCGCCCGCCAGGTAGTTGAGGATCTGGCGGTGCTGCACCGCGACGCCCTTGGGCGTGCCGGTGGAGCCCGAGGTGTAGATCACGTACGCCAGGTGGTCGGCGCCGGAGACCTCCTCCAGCGGCGCCCCGTCCCACTCCGTCGCGTCCGACTCCGCCCCGTGCCATTCGGAGGAAGCGCCGCCGCCGGTCAGCAGGTCGACCGCCGGGTGGTCGCCGAACCGCGGTCGCAGCACGGTGTCGGTGATCAGGACCTTGGCTCCGGCGTCGGCGACCAGGTGGGCGAGCCGGGCGGGGGGCTGCTCGGGGTCGAGCGGCAGGTAGCCGCCGCCGGCCTTGAGTACGGCGACCAGGGCGACGGCCAGCTCGGCGGACTGCTCCAGGCAGACGGCCACCCGGTCGTCCGCACCCACGCCCAGCGCCCGTAGGCGCCGGGCCATGGCGCTGGCGCGCCGGTCGAGGTCGCCGTAGGTCAGCGTGCGGTCTTCGAAGATCAGCGCGGGCGCCTCCGGCGTCCGGGCCGCGGCCTGCGCCAGCGCCTGGGTGAGCGTGGCGGGACCGCCGTCCGGTAGCGCGGGACCGGCGGCCCAGGTCTCCAGTACGGCCGTCCGCTCGGCCGTGCCGAGCAGCGGGAGCCGGTCGACAGGCAGTGCGGGGTCGGCGACGCCGGCCGCGGTCAGCAGCTCGAACCGCTCGGCGAGGCGCTCGATGGTGGCGGCGTCGAAAAGGTCTGTGCGGTAGGTGAACAGGCCGTAGAGGCCGCCGTCCGGCTCCGCGCGCATGTAGAGGGCGAGGTCGGCGTGGGTGGTGGTGGCCTCGTAACCGAAGCCCTCGGAGTCCAGGCCCGCGGCGGGGGTGGTGGCGCGGTCGCCGTAGTTCTGGAAGGCGAAGGTGGTCTGGAAGACGGCGGCGCGGCTGACGTCGCGTTCCACCGCGAGATCGCTGACCATCTGCTCGAACGGCACCTCCTGGTGCGCGTACGCGTCGAGCGTGGTCTCGCGGACCCGGCTGACCAGCCGGCCGAAGTCGAGGTCGGCGGAGAGCCGGGCGCGGATCGGCAGCATGTTGACGAACGCACCCACCACGCCTTCGAGTTCATGGTGGAGACGGCCGGCGACGGCGGAGCCGACGGCGAAGTCGCGTTGACCGGCGTGCCGGCCCAGCAGGGCCTGGAAGGCGGCCATCAGCACCATGTACGTAGAGGCGCCGTATGCACGCGCCAACTCGCCGATCTGACGTGAGAGTTCGGCGCTCCAATGGAACTCGGTCGCGGCCCCGTCGAAGGTGAAGAGCGGCGGGCGGGGCCGGTCGGAGGGCAGCTCCAGGGCCGGCACGCCGTCGAGCTCGCCGCGCCAGTGCTCGCGGGAGGCGGCGAGCCGCCCGCTCTCCAGACGGTCCCGCTGCCAGGCCGCGTAGTCCCCGAACTGGATGGGGAGGGAGGGCAGTTCACCCGAACTGCCGTGGGCGTGGTGGGCGTAGCGGAGGTCGAGCTCGCGGTTGAGGAGATCGATCGACCAGCCGTCGCAGATGATGTGGTGCATCACCAGGGCGAGTACGTGGTCGTCCTCGGCGATCCGGACCACCAGGGCGCGCAGTAGCGGGCCGGAGTGGAGGTCGAAGGGTTCGGCGATCAGCACGCCGAGTTCGGCGGCGGCGCGCGCCTGCGGGTCCGGGTCCGCGGTGGCGTCCACGTGCTGGGCCGCGAACGGTGCGGGCTCGGCGACCCGGACCTCGGCGGTGCCGGCCTCGGTGGTGCGGAAGGCCATCCGCAGGCTCTCGTGCCGGGCGACCAGATCGGTCAGCGCGGCGTCCAGCGCGGCGCGGTCGAAGGGGCCTCGGAGCCGGCGGGCCGGCGCCAGCGTGTAGGCCGTGGAGCCGGGGGCGAACTGGTCCATGAACCAGAGCCGTTCCTGGCCGCTGGAGAGCGGCGGTGCGGTGTCCGCCGGGCGGGGGTCCACCACCCGGGCGGGGGCCGCGGCGCCGCGCAGCCGCCGGCTGAGGAGGGCGCGCTTGGCTGCGGACCAGTCGGCGGGCAGGTCCTGGGTATCCGTCATCGAGTTCCTGTTCGGGCGTTCGGCGGGGGAGTCGGAGGGTGCGGACGCGGCGGGGCCGGGCACGGGCCGTGCGGCCCGTGCCCGGGGTACCGGGTGCAGGGCCTACTGGCGCTCGCGGACGGCGGCGGCGATGCCGGCCGGGGTCGGGACGTCGAAGAAGACGTCGAAGTCCAGCTCCACACCGAGGGCGTCACGGATCCGGGAGGCGATCCGGATCACCGTCAGTGAATGCCCGCCGAGGTCGAACAGGTCGTCCTCGGGGCCGACATCGGGCAGGTTCAGCACCTCGGCCCAGATCCGGCGGACCGTTCCGGTCGTCTCGTCACAGGCGTCACAGGCGTCACAGGCGTCACAGGCGTCGCAGGTACCGGCGGCATCGGCGGTTTGCGGTGTCGGAGTCTCGCGCGGCGGTACCGGCAGGGCCCGGCGGTCCAGCTTGCCGTTCGGGGTGAGCGGCAGGCGCTCCAAGGTGAGCCAGCGCTGCGGGACCATCGCGGCCGGCAGCGTGCGCATCAGGTGGTCGCGCAGGTCGGCGGGGGCGGGCGGCCGGGCGCCGGCGGCCGGGACCAGGTAGCCGGCCAGGAAGGGTTCACCGTCTTCCTCGGTACGCACGGCCACGGCGGCCTGGGCGAGGGCCTGGTGCTCCAGCAGGGCGGACTCGATCTCGCCGAGTTCGATCCGGTGGCCGCGGATCTTGACCTGGTCGTCGATCCGGCCGAGGAAGTCGAGTTCGCCGTCGGGCGTCCACACGGCGCGGTCCCCGGTGCGGTAGAGCCGGGCCCCGGGAGGGCCGAACGGGCTCGGCACGAAGCGCTCGGTGGTGAGTTCGGGTCGGCCGAGGTAGCCGTGAGCGACGCCGTCCCCGCCGATCAGCAGCTCCCCGGGGATACCGAGCGGGGTGGGGCTCAGCTGCTCGTCGACGATGTAGGTCTGGGTGTTGGCGATGGGGCGGCCGATCCTGACCCGCTCCGGTTCGGCGGGGAGTTCGGAGCAGGTGGACCAGATGGTCGTTTCGGTGGGCCCGTACACGTTGAACAGCCGGGCGGTACGCGCGCGCAGTGCGCGGGCGAGCGGCAGCGGCAGCGCCTCGCCGCCGGCCAGGCCGGTGACGGCGGCCAGTGCGTCGGAGGCCGGTGCGTCGGAGGATGGTGCGGCGGAGGCCGGCGCTTCGGCGCCGGTCCCCGCCGTGAGCATCACCCGCCATCCGGACGGGGTGGCCTGGACGTGGGTGACGCCCTCGGCGCCGATCAGTGCGAGCAGGCCGGGGCCGTCTACGGCGAGCCCGTCCGGGGCGAGGACCAGGCGGCCGCCGGTGATCAGCGGCAGGTAGAGCTCCAGCGCCGAGATGTCGAACGAGAGCGAGGTCAAGCCGAGCCAGGCGTGCTGAGGGCCGGAGTCGAGCCGGTCGGCGAAGGAGGTGAGCAGGTTCACCAACGCGCGGTGGCCGACCGAGACGCCCTTGGGGCGGCCCGTGGAGCCGGAGGTGTAGAGGACGTACGCCACGTCGTCCGGACCGGGGGCGTCGTCGGCGGTGGCGTCGGGAGTGGCCTCGGGGGCGGCCTCGGCCGGGTCCTGCGCCGACGGCGCCGGGAGCCGTAGGACCGCGGGGGCGGCGGCGGCCACCGCCGGCGAAGGCTCGCGGTCGGCGAGCAGCAGAACGGCTCCGGAGTCGCGCAGGACGAGGGCGAGGCGCTCGGCCGGGTAGCCGGGGTCCAGCGGCAGGTACGACGCGCCGGTGGCGAGGACGGCGAGCAGCGCGGCGGGCAGGTCGACGGTGCGGTTGAGGTGGAGGGCGACCAGGTCGTCGGGTCTGACGCCGCCGGCGCGCAGTGTTGCGGCCAACTGGTCTACACGGGCCAGCAGTTCGCGGTAGCCGAGGTGGCGGCCGACAGCGCTGACCGCGATCGCCTCGGGGGTGGCCGCGGCCTGGGCGCGGACCAGGTCGAGGACGGTCCGGTCGGCCGGGTAGGGCCGGGCGGTGGCGTTCGGCGCGGCGGTGACGGCCCGGAGTTCGGCGGCGTCCAGCAGCGGCAGGTCCACCAGCCGGGTGCCGGGCGCGGCGACCGCGCCGGCGAGCAGGGTGCTGTAGTGGCCGGCGATCCGGCGGGCGGCGTCCGGGGCGAGCACGGCCGGGTCGTACTGGAGGCTGAAGTCGATGCCGCCGCCCAGGGCGCCGCGGGCCTCGGAGGCTTCGACGATCTGGAGGTGGAGGGTGTTGCGGGTCGTACGGTTGTGCACGGCCCAGGCGATCCGGGCACCCGTGCCGGCGAAGTCCGGGTCCGGGCCGCGGCGGCGGTAGCCGAGCGAGACGGGGGTCAGGCCGACACGGGGGCCCAGTCCGGCGACGGCCGCGCCGAAGGGCACGCTGCGGTACGGGTAGCCGGCCCGCAGCTCGGCCCGGACGGCGGCGGCGAAAGCGGTGAAGGACTGTGATGCATCGGCCGCAGGCGCGTGGACGGGCAGCTCGTTGACGAACAGCCCTACTTCCTCCGCGAGTTCAGGCGTCCGGGTGGACAGCGGAACGGACACCGGAACCGCCTCGCCGCCGTAGCGGCGGAGCAGCCCGTGCAGTGCCGCGAGCAGGAACTCGAACACGGTGGTGCCGCTGAGGGCGGCTGCGGCGGCCAATTCGTCCGCCTCGGCGCCGTTGAGACGCCACTCGACCGCCTCACCGGCACCGGCGGCGGTCGGGGTGCGCGACACGCCGGGCAGTACCGGGTCGGTGGCGGCGGCCCAACGAGGCCCGTACCACTCGGCAGCTCTCCGTACGGTGCCCGGATCCGCGGTCGGTGCGGTCGGTGATGCCGGTACGGCCGGTGCGGTGGTCACGGGCAGCGGCGCCGAGCCGTACGCGGCTGCGAGGTCCCGAATCAGGACGTCCTTGGAGTTGCCGTCGAAGACCGAGTGGTGGGCGGTGACCAGCAGTTCGGCGCTGCCGTCGGCGCGCCGGTGCAGGGTGAAGCGGCTGAGCGGGCCGGTCTCCAGGGCGAACGGACGGCCGATCTCTTCCTCCAGCCGCTTCTCCAAGTCCGCCTCGTCCGCGGGCGCTCCGAGCTGCACCAGTTCGGGCCGCCGCGCCGCGGGTTCCTGCCGGACCTGGCCGTCACGCTCCACCAGCCGGGCGCCGAGGGCGGGATGGCGCCTGGTGACGGCGTCCACCGCGCGGACCAGCGCCGCCGTGTCGATCCGGTCGAAGGAGATCCGCACCGGCATGTGGAACGCCTCGCGGGCCAGTCCCAGCCGATCGGTCAGCCAGACGCCCTGCTGGGCCGGCGAGGCCGGGGTGCGGTCGGGCAGGGGGAGGACTTCGGACATTCGGCGGCTCACTTAGAACGTCGGAGCAGGGCGGCAGAGCGGCACGGGTGAACGTGCGGACGTGTGGACGTGGAATTGGGCACGGCTGCGAGCTGCCGCACGTCGGGGCTTCAGAGCCCGGTGGCAGTCCGGGGCGAGCGAGTTCGATGCGATGCCGGCCGCTGTGTGGCGTCCGGCCCTCCCCCGGGGACCGGTCGACGGCCGTGAGCGGTCAGGACCGCCGGACATCCCGGGATTCCCCGGGGTATCAGGTAGCTCGGGCCCCCGCCCTAGCTAGACAATTGGTCCAGACCTGTCGAGAGATTCGCACAACGCCCATTCACCGTCAAGGGCCGTCCACGGCCCGGAATCGGCCGTCCTGTGCGGCCGATCTGTACCGACGTCCACCCAAACATCCGTGGGTATGATCACCTCTGACAGTTCGTCAACGTCCCAACGTCCAGGGGGAGATCAACCAAGGTCCGGGTCAGCTGAACCACCGCCCCAAGGATCCCCGCTGCCGGTTTCGCCGTCGCCCGGACTGCCGTGGCGGTGGACCTGCGGTCTTGGTCCGCGTGCCGTCGATCAAGGGGTCGAGGAGCAGGTCAGGGCGGTTGTCCGGGGTGCGGGTGGCCACGCGCGGTCGTCCCACGGTGGCGGCGGCCTCGGCACCGTGCGCCGTGATGTCGGTCGGCCGCGAGGGCGCTCCGGCCGGCCACGGGGCGCTCCGGTCCCGAGGCGCTCCGGTCCCGAGGCTGAGGGGAGGCGTCGACCTGGCCGCTACCGATACCGTCGGCCGCCCCCGACGCACCGACCGGCCCGCACTGCGGCGCCGGTCGGTACGTCTCACCTCTGCCGCGGCAGTCGCCGGGGCGGTCCGGGTGCTACGCGAAGAGCCTGCGCCAGGTCTCCGGGCCCGGGTAGCCGTCCGCCTCGGCACCGCTCCAGCCCTGCGCGCGCTGGAAGGCCTCCACGTTGCGCCGGTCGCTCTCGGACCAACGGGGTCCCGGGCCCTCGGAGTAGTGCTGCCCGTACCCGCGCTCCACGAGGCGGCGGCCCAGCTCGGCCACGTGGTCGTTGGACTGTCCGGGGCGGAAGTGCTGTCGGCCCGGGAAGGTCGAGCCGGTCGTCGATCCGTCGCTCCCGGAGGGGATGTCCCGTCCTCCGCCACCGGTCAGCAGGGCCCAGGTGGCCGGACCGGGGACGCCGTCGGCCTCGGCGCCGCGCCACCCCTGGGCCTCCTGGAAGGCCTTGGTCGCGGCCCGGTCCGCCGAGCTCCACACGGGCCCCGGGCCGGAGGTGTAGAAACGCCCTCCGCCGCGCGCCGCGAGCATCGTGCCGAGCCGGGTGACGTGCGCGTTGTTCGCACCCGGGCCGAAGGCCTGCGCTCCGGGGAAGGAGTCGGAGCCCTCGTCGCCACCGCCCTGGCGCAAGCCCGTGTAGCGGTAGGCCACGTAGCGGGAGGAGTTGTTCCAGTACGCGTACGGGGTGGTGCGCTTCAGGGTGTGCGGGCGGGTCTGCTCGTAGGCGGTGTACTGGGTCCGGGCCGAGTCGGCCCAGCCCCCGAAGAGCACCACGTGCGAGCCTGCGCCGGGGTCCGCGGGGTTGTGGAACAGCAGCATGTCACCGGGTTGCAGCTCGGACTTGGAGATGCGCTGCGCGTACTGGTCCAGGCTGCCGGTCCACTGGTTGGAACCGAGGCCCCAGGCCATCGACACGAAGCCGGAGCAGTCCGTCCGGTAGCCGTTGCGGTAGGCGTACATGCTGTACGGAACCTTGGCGTCCACCCACTGCTGGGCGCGGCGCATGATCTCGGCCCGGGTGGTGGCGGTGGCTCCCTGGGCGGCCAGGCGCGTGGCCGTAGGACGCGCGAGCGGGCCGGCCGGTCCCTGCGGGGTGGATCGCGTGCCGTCGGGGGAAGGGGCGCGCCCCGTTGCCACGGCTTGAGCGGTGGCGGCCGGCCCGGGCAGCACGGCCAGGCCGCAGGCTCCGGCGACCGTGGCCACGGCCATGGCGCGGACCCGTCCGCGCGGCGTGTGCCGGGCGACGGCGGATCGGCGCTCGGATAGGCAGCCCGGGCAGGGGCAGTTCGTGTCCGGTTGTATCTCGGTGAACGTGATCAGGGACATGATGGGATAAATCCCTCCTCATAGGCGCATAGTGGGCCGAGTTGATCATGGTCCATGGCGTGCCGGGAGGGGCTCAGGTCCCGCGGGGCGGAAGTCGGCGTGTCGCACGCTTCGCGCCGCGCGCGGTCATTTCAGTTCGAGCCGGTAGCCGAGGCCGCGCACGGTGTGGAGCAGCCGGGGTTCGCTCCCGGCCTCCACCTTCCGGCGGGAGAGGACCGGGCCGTACCCGGCTCGGGCCTCGGCCCGGCCGTGGTGCGCCAGATCGCGCGTGCACGGGGTGACGGCCGGTGCGGAGGTGTGCGGGGAGGTCCGCCGCCCGGACGTGCTCCCACTCGTACGCCGTCCGCTCCAGCGTGAACACTGCGTCGGGAGCGCTGCGTTCGCGCAGGTCCCGCGTCAGCACCCGGCGCAGCAGGGGGTGGTGCCGGTACGATCGCGAGCCGCCGCGGGCTCGACGGCCTCGCAGACGCTGGTGCGCAGCATCAGCATCAGCATCACCTGTAGCTCCTGCGCCGGGAGTCCGTCCAGCAGCTCATGGAGGACGAACTCGGAGCGCCCCAGTACGGAGTCGAGCGCCGCGGCGCCGACCGTCAGCCGGACCGCACGAAGGGCTCTACCTGGAGGACGGCGCTGCGCGGGGAAGTCGTCGAGGACTGGCCGTAGAGGTGCGTGGAAACCGACAAGGAGATGACGTGTCGCGGTGTGTTCTTCGTCAATGATGCTCAGGTGTGACCGGGTCGCGCGAAAGGAGGTCCCGAGTGTGTTTTGGGTAACGGAATGCGGCCGGAAGTTATGAGGAATTCCCGCATTGATGGAATGGAGATCATCCCGCCCCCGAGGCGAACCTCTGGAAACTTGATGGATTCGTTCGACGGGGCCGGCTCCATCGCGCCCCCAGGTGCAGGGGGCGTGGGCCGTATTCCCCACCCACCCCGAGCGGGCCCTACAGGCTCTGTCCCGGATTGAGTGGGCAGCCGTGGACATCATCGAGGAGACGTGGCGGTTGAAGGTGAGGGTCCACAACCGGGTCGAAATCGCGGGCCGGGCCTGGCGGACCGGCGTCGCCGTGCTGGACTGAACCCTGATGCGCGGCTGGGAGCCACTGGGACTTTGGTATGAAGCGAATCGTTTTCCATGGGCCGGAAGTCGTACTCCGAATTCGCTCCCGGGGTTCATGCGCCGGGGGTGGCGGGCGCCGAGAATTGAATCAGTTCGCATCCACACGGGATGCGCGGTGAATCAGAGAGCTCCCCCATGGCCCAGCGCACCCGCACTATCGTCCTCGCCGTCGTCGGCACCCTGGTGGTGCTGGCCGTGGCCACACCCGTGGCCGTGTATTTCGCGAAGCAGTTCTTGGACGGCAGGCACGACAAGGCGGACACCTACAGCACGGGCACCGCGGGGAAGGGGGCCCGCCAGACGATGCCGAGGTGGCTCCCGGACGAGGCCAAGGACATCAAGTGGGCGTGGAAGACGACGAGTGACGAACGGAAGCTGAAGGGGACGCTGCCGTCGGCCTCGCTCCCGGCGGGCTGCACGCCGGGCAAGCCGGAGACGAACGCGATCGTGCCGGACAAGGTCAAGGCGGACTGGTTCCCGAAGGACGCCGCGACGAAGGCCACCGCGCGCTGCGGCCCGTACCACGCGTACATGGACGGCAACGTGCTCTACGCGTGGGTCAACCAGCAGGATGCGCTGCGCGTCACATGACGGCCGGTCCGGTCGGGGGAGGGACTCTCGCAACCGGGCCGTTGTCCCTGCCCCCCCCGGCGGACCCGCCGGCTGCGCCGCGGCCGCGATCGTCTGCGCGGCGGGCGGGCTGCGGACCGTACTGCCCGAACGCGCCGACGGTCCGAGGGACCGGCCGGGAGAGGCGCTGCATCCAGGCGCCGCGTCCGTGCGCGCGCCTGCTGCCGGACGGGTTCGAGTCGGCGGTCGGAGCCCGGCACGAGGGCATCGACGTCGGCTGGGGCAGCGCACCGCGCTTCGAGCCGTTCGGCAGCGACGAGGACGGGCACTGGCGCGGATGTCCTGTCGCGTACTGGAACCCCTGGTCGAGGGCGGTGTCGTGACGGCGCCCGCACCCGGGGCCCGGGGCCCGGGGCCCGGGGCCGGGCACGGCGGTGATCCGCGCGCGGACCGTCATCGACGCGACCCGCCGCGCCCGGTGGGTCAGCCGCGCCCTCGGGCCCACCGGCGCCGGCCGGGTGCGCTCACCGCGCCTGCTGATCCGCTACGGCTACGCGGTGGGCGGCTGCCCGGTCCGTGACGCGGCGCCCGCGATCCTCGCGGACCACACCGGCTGGACCTGGACGGCCCGGGTCGGGGACGCCCGGCACCAGTGGATGCGCCTGGACCTGGTGCCTGAGCCGCGGCCGCGCACCTGGCTGCCCGACGAGTTCGCGGGTCTGATCCCCGAGGGCCCGGCACGGGCCGCCGACGTGACCTGGCGGCTGTGCGGGGCCCCCGCGGGGCCGGGCTGGTTCGTGGTCGGCGACGCCGGCGCGCAGCTCGCCCCGGCGTCCTCCCACGGCGTGCTGCGGGCCCTGCTCGGAGCGCAGGGCGTCGGCTGACCGGGCCGACCCGACCCCCCCCGGCCTGTGCCGGGTCGGGTCGGGTGGGAGGGCGGGCGGGCGGGCGCGTC
>NZ_JBWJVM010000050.1:0-64233 GCF_056428985.1 Streptomyces sp. CA189
CGGCTGAAATGCCCCGGATCCCGCGCCTCAAACGCCGGCGGGGCTGGATTTGGCCGGCACGCGGAGCGCAGCGTGTGCTGGATTGCCCGGAGGTAACTTCAGCCATCCCCAGCCCCGCCGGCGTTTGAGGCGCGGGGGCCCGGGGGCTGGCCCCCGGCAACGGCGCCGCGCACGGCAACGGGTCCGGGGCGGAGCCCCGGGGAACGGGCGAAGGGCGGGTAGGGGACCCAGCCCCGCAGGGCCCACTCAGTCGCACCCGCCCACCGGGCCCCACGCCGGGACGGCAGTGGCGGCAACCCCGCCCAGCCACTGCCGGACGGAGTCCGGCGCAGCGGGGCGATGCCCGCGTAGCGGTGCGAGCTGCGCGTCAAGAAGGAGTGACATGGAGGGATTCAGTCCGTACGCTGCTGAATATGGATATGCACACTGTCGTGGTGGGAACGTCCGGGACCACCGCCGAAGACGTGATCGCCGTCGCCCGCGGCAACGCCCGCGTCGAGCTCTCCGGCGAGGCCGTCGCCGCGCTCGGACGGGCCCGCGAGATCGTGGAAGCGCTCGCCGCGAAGCCCGAGCCCGTCTACGGGGTGTCCACCGGGTTCGGGGCGCTCGCCTCCCGGCACATCAGCCCCGAGCTGCGCGCGCAGCTCCAGCGCAACATCGTCCGCTCGCACGCCGCCGGCATGGGCCCGCGCGTCGAGCGCGAGGTCGTGCGCGCGCTGATGTTCCTGCGGCTGAAGACCGTCGCCTCCGGGCACACCGGCGTCCGGCCGTCCGTCGCGCAGACGATGGCCGACGTGCTCAACGCCGGGATCACCCCGGTCGTGCACGAGTACGGCTCGCTGGGGTGCTCGGGCGACCTCGCCCCGCTCTCGCACTGCGCGCTCGCGCTGATGGGCGAGGGTGACGCGGAGGGTCCCGACGGGACCGTGCGGCCCGCCGGGGAGCTGCTCGCCGAGGCCGGGATCGCCCCCGTCGAGCTCCGCGAGAAGGAGGGCCTCGCCCTCCTCAACGGCACCGACGGCATGCTCGGCATGCTGGTCATGGCCCTCGCCGACCTCGGCAAGCTGTACACCTCCGCCGACATCACCGCCGCGCTGACGCTGGAGGCGCTGCTCGGCACCGAGAAGGTGCTCCAGCCCGAGCTGCACGCCATCCGCCCGCATCCCGGCCAGGGCGCCTCCGCCGCGAACATGGCCGCCGTCCTGAAGGGCTCCGGGCTCACCGGGCACTTCCAGGAGGAGTCCGCCCCGCGCGTCCAGGACGCCTACTCCGTGCGCTGCGCCCCGCAGGTCGCCGGCGCGGGCCGCGACACCATGGCGCACGCCGCCCTCGTCGCCTCCCGCGAGCTGGCCTCCGCCGTCGACAACCCGGTGGTGCTGCCCGACGGGCGCGTGGAGTCCAACGGAAACTTCCACGGCGCCCCGGTCGCGTACGTCCTGGACTTCCTGGCCATCGCCGCCGCGGACCTGGGGTCGATCGCCGAGCGGCGCACCGACCGGCTGCTCGACAAGAACCGCTCGCACGGCCTGCCGCCGTTCCTCGCGGACGATGCCGGCGTGGACTCCGGGCTCATGATCGCCCAGTACACGCAGGCCGCACTCGTGAGTGAGATGAAGCGGCTCGCGGTTCCGGCCTCCGCCGACTCGATCCCCTCCTCCGCCATGCAGGAGGACCACGTCTCGATGGGCTGGTCGGCCGCGCGCAAGCTCCGTACCGCCGTCGACAACCTCACCCGGATCGTCGCGATCGAGCTGTACGCGGCCACCCGCGCCATCGAGCTGCGCCACGGGCTCACCCCGGCGCCGGCCAGCCGGGCCGCCATCGCGGCGGCGCGTGCGGCGGGTGTGGAGGGTCCCGGGCCGGATCGTTTCCTCGCGCCCGACCTGGCCGCCGCGGACGCCTTCGTCCGTTCGGGTGCACTCGTGGACGCCGTCGAGGCCGTCACCGGCCCCCTCGCCTGAGGCGAACGGGTCGAGTAGATAGTCGAGTAAACAAGGGTGTGGTTCGGGGATGGCCCCCGAGCCGCACCCTTCCGCGTGTCCGGCCGCCGTTACGCCGTGCGCGAGCGGCGTACGGAGAAGGCCACGAAGCCGGCCCCGGCGCTCAGGAAGAGCGTGCCGCCGAGCAGGTAGGGCGTGGTGTCGACGCCGCCCGTGTCGGCGAGCTCGAGGGCGGGACCGGTCGCGGAGGCGGCCTGGACCTGGGTGTTCGCGGCGGCGGGCGCGCCGGAGGCGGCCTTCGCGTGCTCGGGCGCGGTGGCGTTGGCCGAGGGGACGAACCACAGGACGGCGAGGAGGGTGGTCGCTCCGAGAGCGGTGACTGTTGATCGGCGTGCGGACACGGTGCGATCCCCCTTGTGGCAGCAGCGAATTGGCCCCGTGCGGTGATGCTACGGAAAGGGGCGGGTCGTGGGAAAGTCGGGGCCGCCACGGGATTACTCTCCGTCGTATGAACCCTTCTGAGACCTCACGATACGTACGCCTTCGGGTGGATTTGGTCCTTGAAGTGCCGGACGTGGACGCGCTCACCGGAGCCGCCCTCGCGCACATCAAGGCCGACGAGTTCATGCCGGACGAGGAGCGCGGCCACGCCGAGGCGGCCGTCCGGGAGGACGAGTCGGAGGCCCTGGCCTACCTGGTGGACCCCACTGACCTGGTCGCGGAGATCCCCGGCGTGGAGCTCGCACAGGCCTCCTGGAGCAGCGAGCCCGTGGAATACGACCCCGAGTCCATGGAGTGGGACCTCGACGAGGAAGATGGGGACCTCGACGAAGAGACTGACAACGCCTGACGGTGGGGTTGACCACATCCCAACGGAATGTGGCAGCACCTCGGGGTGTTATGCGTTGTCAGGATAGGCAGGGGGGTCATGCCCCCTGCCGGGGAATTCGGGGTTCCGGCAACGATGGAGTGGCGTGTGAGGACGGACAGCAAGCGGCGGAGAAGGTCCCTGGTGGCCATATCCGCCGTACTCGGCGGCGTACTGGTGCTCGCGGGATGCGGCGGCGACGACGGCGACGGCGGGAAGACGCCGCAGGCCAGCGGGGAGGCGTCGCCCAAGTCGCAGGCGGACGTGGACGCGGCTGCGGCCAAGGACGCCTCCAAGGCGAAGATAGCCATCACGCCCAAGGACGGCGCCGCCAACGTCGGCCTGAACGACGCGGCCAACGTGGCCGTCACCGAGGGCACGCTCACCCAGGTCGAGCTGAAGAGCTCCGAGGGCACGGCGGTGCCGGGCAAGATAGCCGCCGACGGCAAGAGCTGGAAGCCGGACGGCGCGCTGAAGCGCTCGACCAAGTACGCGCTGTCGGCGACCGCGAAGGACGAGGCGGGCCGCGAGGCGCACGAGAACGCCTCCTTCACCACCGTCTCCCCGCAGAACAGCTTCGTGGGCTCCTTCATCCCGGACGCGGGCCAGACCGTCGGCGTGGGCATGCCGGTCTCGATCACCTTCGACAAGTCGATCAAGGACAAGAAGGCCGTCCAGGCGGCCATCACCGTCACCTCCAGCAGCGGCCAGGAGGTCGTGGGCCACTGGTTCAGCACGCAGCGGCTGGACTTCCGCCCGGAGAAGTACTGGCAGGCGGGTTCCACCGTCACCCTGAAGCTGGCGCTGGACGGGGTCCAGGGCGGCCCCGGGATCCAGGGCGTGCAGAGCAAGACCGTCACCTTCAAGATCGGCCGGAGCCAGGTCTCCACGGTCGACGCGAAGACCAAGAAGATGACGGTCACCCGTGACGGCGCGGTCCTCAAGACCATCCCGATCTCGGCCGGCGCCCCGGCCAACCCCACGTACAACGGCCAGATGGTGATCTCCGAGAAGTTCAAGGAGACCCGGATGAACGGCGCCACCGTCGGCTTCACGGACGACGACGGCAAGGGCGAGTACGACATCAAGGACGTACCGCACGCGATGCGCCTGTCGACCTCGGGCACCTTCATCCACGGCAACTACTGGGGTGCGGACTCGGTCTTCGGCAGTGCCAACACCAGCCACGGCTGTGTCGGCCTGAACGACGCCAAGGGCGCGAACGACCCGAGCCAGCCCGCGGCCTGGTTCTACGACAACTCCCTCATCGGAGACGTCGTCACGGTCGTCAACTCCCCGGACAAGACCATCAAGCCGGACAACGGCCTCAACGGCTGGAACATGAACTGGGCGGAGTGGAAGGCGGGCGCGGCCGTCTGACGCGCCGAGACGACAGCTGAACCCCGCGACGGACGGCGGGGAGCCCCGGCCAGGGGGCTCCCCGCCGTCCGTCTGTGCGTCCGTCTGTGCGTCCGGCTGCGCGCGCGTGCTCCCGTGTGCGTGCGTGTGTCCGTGTGCGTGTTCCTGTGTGTGACCTGTGGCTTTGCGTTCTCATCCGACTCTTATGGACGGCTTATCCGGCCGTCACGGGTGCTGCCTAATTTCGGCCGCATGTTCTTCACCTACCTCCGGCGCGAGCTGCGCCGACGCCGGAAGGCGGCGCTCGTCGTCGCCTCCGGACTCGCTCTGGGCATCGCCCTCGTCATCGTCGTCACCTCCGTCTCGGCGGGCATGGCGCAGGCCCAGGGCAAGGTCCTCCAGTCGCTCTACGGCCTCGGCACGGACATGACCGTCACCAAGGCCCAGACCCCGCCCGCCGAGGGCGACACCGCGGCCCGCCCCCGGTTCAGGTTCGACGCGAAGGGCGAGGGCGACGCGAACGCCGAGGCCGAGCAGAGCAGCGACCTCGTGATGCCCCAGGGCTTCGAGACGCTCGACGCCGCGACCGTGGACAAGGTGTCCGGCCAGGCCGGCGTCGCACAGGCCGTCGGCGGCCTCAGCCTCCAGGTGATGAAGGTCAACGGGCAGTTCAAGCGCGGTGAGTTCAAGCGCGCCGAGGGCGAAACGGGCGGCGGCGCGGCCGCCGAGCCGGGCGCCACCGGCGGCGCCACCGGCGGCACGGGCGGCACGGTCGAGGGCGGCGGCGCCGACTTCGACGTCAACTCCTTCTCCGTCTACGGCGCCGACGTCACCCGGCCCGAACTGGGACCGCTCACCACCTCCAAGATCACCTCGGGCCGCACCTTCGCGGCCGGCGAGACCGACGCGGCCGTCGCCGTCGTCGACAGCGCCTACGCCACGAAGAACAAGCTCGCCCTGGACTCCGAAGTCACCATCAAGAACGCCAAGTTCAAGGTGATCGGGATCGCCACCGCCGACAGCGGCGACGCGGCCGCCAACGTCTACGTCCCGCTCAAGCAGGCCCAGACCCTCGCCGAAACCCCCGACAAGATCACCACGGTCTACGTCCAGGCCGAGGACTCCCAGGCGATCGGCTCCGTCAAGCAGGCCATCCAGAAGAACGTCCCGGACACCACCGTCACCACCTCGGCCGACCTCGCCGACACCGTCTCCGGTTCGCTCTCCACCGCCGCCTCCCTCGCCTCCACCGTCGGCACCTGGCTCTCGTACGCGGTCCTCCTCGCCGCCTTCCTCGTCGCCGGCCTGCTGACCTCCTCCGCCGTGTCCCGGCGCGTCCGCGAGTTCGGCACCCTCAAGGCGCTCGGCTGGAAGAGCGGCCGCGTCACCGGCCAGGTCGCCGGCGAGGCCCTGGTCAACGGCCTCATCGGCGGTGCGCTCGGCATCGGCCTCGGGCTCGCGGCCGCGTACGCCATCACCGCGATCAGCCCGCAGCTGACCGCGCAGCTCGCGGGCGGCGCCGGCCGGCTCCAAGGCCCGGGCGGCGGGGGCGGGGGCGGGGGCAGCGGGATGATGCGCTCCGCCCAGCAGGGCGCCGGCAAGGCCCTCGACATCGCGCTCACCGCGCCCGTCTCGCTCTCCACCATCGGCCTGGCCGTCGCGCTCGCCGTCGCGGGCGGACTGATCGCAGGCGGCTTCGGCGGGTGGCGCGCTTCCCGGCTGAGGCCGGCGGACGCACTGCGCCGCGTCGAATAGCCCGCGGCCCGCAGGCTCGTACGGCTGTGTCTGTGTTCGTGTTCGTGTCCGTGTGTGCAGCCCCGCGTCCGCCTGCCGGCCCGCGTGCCCGCCCGTCCCCCCGCTCCGCAACCCGAGGGAACCAACCAGAGATGTACCAGCTCACCGGTGTCACCAAGCGCTACCAGCGCGGCAAGGAATCCATCGACGCGCTCGCCGGCGTCGACCTGACCATCGAGGACGGCGGCCGGCTCGTCATCCAGGGCCCCACCGGCGGCGGCAAGTCCACCCTGCTCCAGATGCTCGGAGCCCTGGACCGCCCGACGGCGGGACAGATCGTCCTCGACGGACTCGACCTCGCCACCGTCTCCGAATCCCGCCTCACCCGGGTCCGCGCGGAGAGCATCGGCTTCGTGTTCCAGTCCTTCAACCTGATCCCGACGCTCACCGCTCAGGAGAACGTCGAGACGGCCCTCGTCCCGCTCGGACTCAAGGCCCGCGAGCGGCGCGACCGGGCCGCCGAGGCGCTGGACTCCGTGGGCCTCGGCGAGCGGATGGGCCACCTGCCCGGGGAGATGTCCGGCGGCCAGCAGCAGCGCGTGGCCATCGCACGGGCGCTGGTGAAGCGGCCGAAGGTGCTGCTGGCCGACGAGCCGACCGGCAACCTCGACGAGTCCATGCGCGACGAGGTCATGGAACTGCTCGAAGGGCTGTGGAAGGAACACGGCCTGACCTTCGTCATGGTCACCCACGACAGCGCGCTCGCGAAGCGGGCCCCGCGGGTGGCGACGATCCGCCGGGGGAAGGTGACCGTCACCGAAAACGCCTGAGCACCCCGCCGCGCTCCGGATTAGGGTCCGGAGCATGACGATCACCGCGCTCTCCGTGCCCCCGACCGACGCCGAAGTCGACCACTGGTGGGCCGTCCTGGCCGCCGCCCGGACGGCCGACCTGCCGGGGACTCCGCCGCCCTCCCGGACGGAGGTGGCCGGAGCGCTGCGGGTGCCGTCGGCGCGGGGGCGCTCGCTGCACTGGGCCACGGAGGACGCGGTCGCCTCCCTGGTCCTCTTCACGGACGGCAGCAACGACCACACCGCGTTCCTGGACGAGCTGACCGTACGGCCGGACGCGCGGCGGCGCGGTGTGGGAGCGGCCCTGTGGGCGCGGGTCCGCGAGGAGCTGCTCGCGGACGGCCGGACCTCGGTCGCGGCGGAGGTGGACCTGGGGGGTCCGGGGCAGGCGTTCGCGGAGTCGGTGGGGTTCGAGAACGTCCTGTCGATGGCCTGGTACGTCCAGGACGTGCGCGAGGCACGGTGGGTGCAGGGGGCGGCGCAGGCGGCGCAGGCGGCGCAGGCGGCGCAGGCGGGGCAGGGCGGGTCCGGGTCCGTGTCCGCCGCGTCCACGCCGCGCGGCTATGAGCTGCACTGCTGGCCCGGGCTGGTGCCCGACGACCGGGCGCAGGCCGTGGCCGTCGCCCACGGCGCGATGGAGGACGCGCCGATGGGGGAGCTGGACCAGCAGATCCAGACCTGGACGGCGGAGCGGCTGCACGCGGCGCACCGCAAGATCCTGGACCGGGGAGGCGCACTGACCACGGTCGCCGCCGTCACCCCGGACGGCGAGGTGGCGGCCTACACGGAACTGGTCCTCCTCGACCCGGCGGTCCCGCGCGCGCTCCAGTACGACACCGTGGTGGTCCCCGCGCACCGGGGCCACGGCCTCGGCCGCGCGGTCAAGCTCCGCATGCTCGCGGAGGCGGCGACCCTCCACCCGGACCTGCGCACCATCGCCACCTCGGTGGCCGACGACAACACCCCGATGCTCGCGGTCAACGAGGCCCTGGGCTACCGGCGCGAACGCGGGGTCGGGTACTTCCAGCTGAAGCTGTAGCCGGGGCCCCGGCGGTGTCTTACGGGGCGGATTCCTCGACGGGACCCGGGGCGTGCTCCCGGTCGAGGTCCTGGTTCCGGTCCCGGTCGGGGGAGGCGGGTGGCGCGGACCAGGAGGCGAGCAGGCTGAGGGCGTCGGCCGAGGGGGAGCCCGGGGCCGCGTGGTAGGTGACCAGGAACTGCGCCGGGTCGTCGGGGAGGGCCAGGGTCTCGAAGGAGAGCAGGAGCTCGCCGACCAGCGGGTGGCGCAGTCGCTTGACGCCGTGCGTCTTGTTGTCCGCCACCGTGTGGGCCGCCCACAGCCGGCGGAACTCCTCGTTCTTGACGGACAGTTCACCGACCAGCGCGGACAGCCGCTCGTCGTCCGGGAACTGCCCGGCGTACACGCGCAGATTGCTCACCACCTCGCACGCCCGGCATTCCCATTCCGCGTACAGCTCGGCCGTCGCCGGGTCCAGGAACACCAGCCGCACCAGGTTGCGCTCCTGCGCCGGGAGCGTCCCGAAGTCGCCGAAGACCGCCGCGGCCAGCCGGTTCCAGCCGATGACGTCCTGGCGCCGCCCGACCAGGTACGCCGGTACGCCGTCCATCGCGTCCAGCAGCGTCCGCAGCTCCGGCCGGACCTGCTGGGGGCGCGGGGCCTGGCGGCGTCTGCGGGGCTTGGGGCCGGCCAGGCGGCTCAGGTGCGCGCGCTCCGTGCCGTCCAGGCGCAGGGCCTGCGCGATGGCGTCGAGGATCTCCGCCGACACGTTCTGGCCGTGGCCCTGCTCCAGCCGCGTGTAGTACGCGACCGACACGCCCGCCAGTTGCGCCAGCTCCTCGCGGCGCAGGCCGGGGACCCGGCGGTGGCGCCCGTAGTCGGGCAGTCCCACGTCCTCGGGGCGCAGCCGGGCGCGCCGGGAGCGCAGGAACTCGCCGAGCTCGGCTCGCTGATCAAGCTGGTCCATTACCCCAGTATCACCGCGCGGGGGCGTGCGACGGGGGCGGGAGCCTGACCCCGCCAAGGGTAGGTCCGCCAGACCTAGGCAGGGCAGGGGGATGGGTGTCCGGGGCGGCGGAAGGCAGGCTGTGACCACACAGCAGTCCCGCACCGCGGTCCGCACCGCGGTCCGCACCGCGGTCCGCACCGCGGTCCCGCACAGCAGTCTTTCGAGGAGCCCCATCGTGTCCGTCACCCAGGTCGCCGCCTACGCCGCTCCCGCGCCCAAGGCCCCGCTGGAACGCACCACCGTCCCGCGCCGTCCGGTCGGCGCGCACGACGTCCTCATCGACATCAAGTTCGCCGGCATCTGCCACTCCGACATCCACCAGGTCACCGACGGCTGGGGCGAGGGCATCTACCCCATGGTCCCGGGCCACGAGATCGCCGGTGTCGTCGCCGAAGTCGGCCCCGAGGTCACCAAGTTCGCGGTCGGTGACCGGGTGGGCGTCGGCTGCTTCGTCGACTCCTGCCGCGAGTGCGAGCAGTGCCTCGCCGGGCAGGAGCAGTTCTGCGCCAAGGGCATGACCGGCACGTACAACGCCCTCGACAAGAACGGGGAGCCCACGTACGGCGGTTACTCCACGCACCTCGTCGTCGACGAGAACTACACCGTCCGCATCCCCGACGGCCTCGCCCTCGACATCGCCGCCCCGCTCCTGTGCGCCGGCATCACCCTCTACTCCCCGCTCAAGCACTGGCAGGCCGGCCCCGGCAAGCAGGTCGCCGTCGTCGGCCTGGGCGGCCTCGGCCACATGGGCGTCAAGATCGCCCACGCGCTCGGCGCCGAGGTCACGGTCCTCTCGCAGACCCTGCGCAAGCAGGAGGACGGGCTGAAGCTGGGCGCCGACCACTTCTACGCCACGAACGACGAGGCCACCTTCACCGAGCTGGCCGGCCGCTTCGACCTGATCGTGTCCACCGTCTCCGCACCGCTCGCCCTCGACTCCTACCTGGGCCTGCTCAAGGTGGACGGGGCCCTGGTGAACGTCGGCGCCCCGGAGGAGCCGGTCTCGCTGAACCTCTTCTCCGTCATCGGCGGCCGCAAGACCCTGGCCGGCTCGATGATCGGCGGGATCGCCGAGACGCAGGAGATGCTCGACTTCTGCGCGGAGCACGGGCTCGGCGCCGACATCGAGCTGATCCGCGCCGAGGAGGTCAACGAGGCGTACGAGCGCGTCCAGTCGGGCGACGTCCGCTACCGCTTCGTCATCGACACCTCGACCATCTGACGAGTCCTTGATGGCCGCCTGACGAGTGCCTGATGGCCGTCTGACGGGTGCCTGACGGCCGTCTGACGGGTGCCTGACGGCGCCCCCGGGGTGCACATCGCCCCCCGGGGGCCGCCGTCACACGCTTTTCATGCCCCGTGCATGGTCTCGGCGGCCGTCCGCGCGGACGATCTTCCCATCAGCCTTCAGCCGCAGGGGAGTTCGAGATGTCCAGCCGCCGCCACTTCCTCGCGGGTTCCGCGGCCGCCGCCGTCGGCCTCGCGGCCCTCCCGCAGGCCGTCCAGCCCGCGCAGGCGGCCGCAGCCGGGACGGAGGGTCCGCCGAACCTCGTGGTGATCCTGGCCGACGATCTGGGCTACGGGGACCTGGGCGCGTACGGCCAGAAGCTGATCACCACCCCGCGCATCGACCAACTCGCAGCCGAGGGGCTCCGGTTCACTGACGCCTATTCCGCGGCCGCCGTCTGCGCCCCCTCCCGCGCCGCACTGCTCACCGGCCTGCACACCGGCCACGCCGCCGTCCGGGCCAACCCCTCCGGCGGCGGCCAGGGCAGCCTCGGCGCGGGTGACACCACCTTCGCGGAGGTGCTCCGGGCGCGCGGCTACCGTACGGGCCTCTTCGGCAAGTGGGGCTTCGGACCGGAGGCCGGGAACCAGCCCAGCCACCCGGGCGCGCGGGGCTTCGAGGAGTTCTACGGGTACATCGACCACGGGCACGCCCACCAGTACTACCCGGCGTACCTGTGGAACGGCCACGCCAAGGAGACCGTTCCGGCGGGCACCTTCGCCCCCGACGCGATCGCCGCGCGCGCCCTCGGCTTCATCGACGCCCACGCCGCCGGCCCCGCCCCCTTCCTGCTCTTCCTCACCCCGAACCTCCCGCACGCCCCGAGCGAGATCCCCGACGCCGGCGCCTACGCCGACCGGTCCTGGACGCAGGCGAACAAGTCGCACGCGGCGCAGATCAGCCTCCTCGACGCGCAGGTCGGCGCGATCGTCGACCGGCTGAAGGCGCGCGGCGTCGCGGAGCGCACGGTGGTCCTGGTGGCCTCCGACAACGGCCCGCACGAGGAAGGCGGGGTGAACCCGGACCTCTTCGACGCCAACGGCCCGCTGCGCGGCTACAAGCGGAACCTCTACGAGGGCGGCGTGCGCGTCCCCCTCGTCGCCTGGTCCCCGGGCCGGATCGCCCCAGGCACCACCAGCGCCCGCCCCACCCCCCTCTACGACCTCCTGCCCACCCTCGCCGACCTGGCGGGCGGCGCCCCGGCACCCTCCGACACCGACGGGCTCTCGGCGGCCCCGGTCCTGAACGGCGCCCCGGCGCTCGCCCCGGTCCACGACCACCTGTACTGGTACCGCGACGAGCAGGGCGTCACCAGCCGGGCCAACACGCAGGACGGCGGCCGGGCGAAGCAGGTCGCGGAGGCCATCCGCAAGGACCGGTGGAAGGCTGTACGGTTCGCCCCCGCGCGGGACCGGACCGTACCGGACGCGCAGTGGCAGTTCGAGCTCTACGACCTGACGGCGGACCTCGCCGAGAAGCACGACGTGGCCGCCGCGAACCCGGCGGTGGTGGCCTCCCTCACCACCCTGCTCCGCTCCTCCTGGGCCGACGTGTATGCCCGCCGCCCCTGGGGCCTGACCACGACCGCCTCCCCGTCCGCCGGCTCGCTCACCACCACCCTGGCCAACGGAACGGCCCGCCCCTGGGCCGACGCCCGGGTCTCCCTGACCGTCCCGGCGGGCTGGACCGCGACCCCCGCGGGCCCGGTCGCGGCGGCCTCCCTCGCCCCGGGGGCGGCCCTGACGACGGTGTGGACCCTGACCGCCCCGCCGGGGGCCGCCGCCACCACCCTCACCGCGTCGGCCACGGCGGGCGGCTCCGCCTTCACCGCGCAGGCCCCGTACGCCCCGCTGCCCGCCCCGCCCACGCGGGACGGCTACCTCAGCGACCTCCCCTGGGTCTCGGCGGCCAACGGCTGGGGCCCGGTGGAGATCGACCGCTCCAACGGCAAACAGGCGGCGGGCGACGGCACCCCGATCGCCTTCGGCGGGGTCACGTACGCGAAGGGCCTCGGCGTGCACGCCCCGTCGGAGATCGTCTACCACCTGGGCGGCCGCGGGAACCGCTTCACGACCCTGGTCGGCATCGACGACTTCTCGAAGAAGCAGTCGGCGTCCGGAGCCACCCGCGCCACCGTGCGCGGCGACGGGCGGATTCTCGCCACGACGGGCGTCCTGACCGGTGCCTCGGGGCCGACGGCGCTCGACGTGGACGTACGGGGGGTGCGGCTCCTCCACCTGGTGGTCGAGGACGCCAATGCGAACTCCGCCTTCGACCACACCTCGTGGGCGGCGGCGCGGGTGACGGTGGTCTGAGGGAGGCCACCGGAGTCGATGCGGGCCCCCTCCGGTGGGTGGATATGGGGTAATGGCGGCGAATTATCGGAGGTGACAGCGGGTTCACGGCAGTGGATGATGCTCGGAGACTTACGGATCAGTGTGTGCCCGACCGTTGCAGGGGGGAACGGCCGGGCAGCCGTGTGCGGCTCCGTGTCCTTTGGTCCTTCCCCCGCGCTTCTCCGCCGAAGGAACTCTGCCCCGTGCGCCCTACCCGTAGGACGGTCCTGCTCACCGTGGGCCTCGTCACCCTCCTCGGCCTGCCGGCCACCGCGGCGGCCGCCGCGGACCCGGCCGACCTGTACGTGAACAGTGCGGAAGGCTCCCACTGCTCTGACGGCGGTGCCGGTACGAAGGCCGCCCCGTTCTGCTCGATATCGGCGGCCGCGAAGGTCGTCCAGCCGGGCCGGACCGTGTGGATCGCGCCGGACACGACCTACCCCGACGAGGTCACCATCGACCGCTCGGGAGAACCGGGCAAGCCGATCACCTTCGCCGTTACGGAAGGGCGCAACAACTTCCGCTCCTACCTCGACAAGGGCCTGACCGTCGACGGGGCCTCCCACGTGGTGATCCGCAAGCTCCAGGTCCGCGGAGGCACCAAGGTCGTGCGCTCCGGCGACATCGAGCTCGACCGGCTCAACGTCGGGGTCGGCGCGGACCTCAAGGGCCTCGTAGTCGGCGAGGGAAGCACGGACGTGCGCGTCACCCGCAGCGACCTGAGCGGTGTCTGGATCGACGGCGGAGCCCGGGGCACGGTACTCGGCCGGAACGCCATCGGCGGCCTGACCAACAAGACGGCCGTCACCGTGGCGGACGCCCCCGGTACCGCCGTCACCAACAACACGTTCGTCACCGCCTGCGAGGCGGCCCTCGCGGTCAGAGGCGCCTCGGCGGGCTCCTCCGTGTCCAACAACGTGTTCGTCACCTGGGACGATGTCCGCTGCACGTCGCCCGTGCCGCGCACCGGCATCCTGGTGGCGGCGAACGCGGCGGCGGGTGTCCGGGCCGACTACAACGTGATCACCGGCCCCGTGGTCAAGATGGCCCCCTACACGTGGGCCGGCACGGCCTACCCGACCCCGGCGGCGTTCACGGCCGCAACGGGCCAGGGCGCACACGACATCCTGGCCCCGGACTTCGAGGCGGTCGGCCCGAAGGACGGCTCTCCCACCATCGACTCGGGCGACCCGACGGCGCCGGGCGTGATCCCCGACGACTACTACGGGAAGCCCACCGCCGACGATCCGCGGGTCCCCAACTCCGGCAAGAACGGCGGCTACATCGACCGGGGGGCGTACGAGACCCAGGACGACCTGAGCGGCGTCGGGCTGGACGTCGCACCGGCATGGGCGCCCGTCGGCACCAAGGTGAGGGCGACGGCGAAGGCGGCGAGTTCCTGGGCCGCCGCACTCACCTACCGCTACGACTTCGGTGACGGGACGCCCCTGGTGGCCACCAAGGCGACCACCGCGGAGCACGTGTACAGCACACCGTGTGCCTGCGAGGTAAAGGTGACGGCGATCAACGCTGTCGGGAAAGAGGTCTCCGGCTACGGATACACCAAGGTGGCCCCGGCCGGCCCGCTGACCGCCGCGTTCACGGCCGAGCCGTACCTGCCGACGGTCGCCGACCCCCTGGACGGCCCCGGCCCGCTGAGCATCTTGGTCGATACGGCGGCCACCGCGGCGCCGTGGCCGGTGACGAGCATGGACGTGGACTTCGGCGACGGCGCGACCGTTCACAGTGACGACCTGTCCAGAACATGGCACTCCTACAAGTCGCCCGGCGATTACCGGGTGACGCTGACCCTCCAGGACTCCAAGGGCGCGAAGTCCACGGTCGCCAAGACCGTCAAGGCCCGTTATGCACCGTCCGGTTACGTTGCCACCGAGCCCTTCCGGCTGCTGGACACCCGCACGACCAACACCCCCGTCCAGGGCGGGAATCCGATCCCGGTGCGGCTGCCCAACTCAACCGCCATCCCGGGGCACGAGCTCTCGGCCGGCATGGCTTCGGTGGTCCTGAACGTCACGGTCACCGGCGCCACCGAGGACACTCACCTCGGTATCTGGCCTTCGGGGCAGGCCCGTCCGGCGACCTCGAACCTCAACGTTGCTGCCGGCGGCACTTCGGCCAACACGGTCACCGTCCCGGTCGGTGCCGACGGCAAGATCCAGGCGCAGCTGAACTCGGGCCGGGCTTCCCTGATCGTGGACTTCGTGGGCTTCTACCAGCCGAACATCGGGCAGCGTTTCTCCCCGCTCGCCCCGACCCGGGTCCTGGACACCCGTACGACCAGCGGTGCGCTGCCCGGCGGCAAGACCCGCACGGTGAAGGTGGCGGGCGTCAACGGCATCCCGGCGGACGCCACCGCCGTCGCGCTCAACCTCACGAGCACGGGCGCGAAGGAGCAGGCGCACGTCATCGCCTACCCCGACCCGGCGAAGCGTCCCGCGACCTCGAACCTGAACGTGGAGCCGGGCAAGGACAAGTCGAACCAGGCGATCGTCCCGGTCGGCCCGAACGGCGCCATCACCCTCTTCACCAACTCCGGCTCCACCCACCTGATCCTTGACGCGGTCGGCTACTACGGCAAGGACGGCAAGGCCCTCTTCACGCCCGTCGTCCCGAAACGCCTCGCGGACACCCGCACCACGGGCAAGGTCGCCCCGGGCGCCACGACCACCCTCTCCGGCCTCCCGGCCAACGCCATCGGCGCGGTCCTCAACATCACCGCCACCGACTCCACCGCCCCGGGCTTCCTGACCGCGTACGGCTACGGCGGCAAGCTCCCCGGAGCCAGCAGCCTGAACACCCTCCCGGGCCTCACGGTCCCGAACCACGTGATCTCCCCGGTCGGCACGGGCGGCAAGGTGAGCATCTTCAACAGCTACGGCGGCCCCAACCACGTGATCACCGACCTCCTCGGCTACTTCACGGCGAGCTGACGCCCCCGGAACACGACAGAGCCCCGGCTCCCGCGACGCGCGGGGGCCGGGGCTCCTTCGTACGTGGCTCTCGGCCTCAGCCGTCGGCGCGGGCCACGCCGATCGGGCAGGAGACGCCCGTGCCGCCGATGCCGCAGTAGCCGCCGGGGTTCTTGTCCAGGTACTGCTGGTGGTACGCCTCCGCGTTCCAGAACGGGCGCTCCGACGCCGGGAGGACGGCCGTGGTGATCGTGCCGTAGCCGGAGGCGGTCAGGACGCGCTGGTAGGCCTCGCGGGAGGCCTCCGCGGTGGCCTGGTCGGCGGCGGAGTGGGTGTAGACCGCCGAGCGGTACTGGGTGCCGACGTCGTTGCCCTGGCGGAAGCCCTGGGTGGGGTCGTGGGACTCCCAGAAGAGCTTCAGCAGGGCTTCGTAGGAGACCAGGGAGGGGTCGAAGACGACCCGGACCACCTCGGTGTGGCCGGTGCCGCCCGAGCAGACCTCTTCGTAGGTCGGGTTCTCGGTGAAGCCGCCCTGGTAGCCGGCCAGGGTGGTCCACACCCCCGGGGTCTGCCAGAACTTGCGCTCGGCGCCCCAGAAACAGCCGAGGCCGAAGTCCGCGACCTGGAGGTGGGCGGGGTACGGGCCCGCGAGGGGGTTGCCGAGCACGGTGTGCACGGCGGGCAGCCCGAAGAGCGGCTCCGCGCGGCCGGTCAGGGCTTCCTCGCGGGTGGGGAGCTCGGGCGTGCGGCGGTACGAGAACATGGATTCCCTCCTTGTGGTCTACCGATAACGGCGGACGACGGGCCGGGATTCCCTGTTTCTCGTACTGCCCCGGCCGCCGTCAGTGCGGCAGGGTTGCCGGGGAGCCGCCGTTGGCTTCGTAGCCGGCCACTGCCAGGGCGCGGTAGATCGCGTACGAGGCAGCCGGGTCCGGGTCTGCGGACCAGGGGAGGGCGCCCACGTAGCCGTCGACGTGGCGGATCTGGTCCATCGCCTCCGACCAGCGCTCGCCGCCGACCAGGAAGAGGATGAGCAGGTGGCGTACGTGCGCCAGCATCGGGTCGTCGGGGCGCGCGGTGTGGACGGCGTACAGGGCGCCCTCCACCGCCCGGGTCACGGACGCGCTCTGGTGGAAGCTGCGGATCAGGACGACGTCGGGGACGTGCTCGTACAGCGCGAAGAGGGGGAGCGCCGCCAGCAGGGAGCCCTGCGGGGCGCGGGCCGCCGCGTAGTGGGTGAAGGCGTCGGCCTTCTCCCGGGAGCCGTGCCACTTCTCGCACCAGTAGTTCAGCGCCGCCAGGTGCGCGCCCATGTGCTGCGGCGCCCGGTCGATGATCTTCGCCCACAGGGCGTCGTACTCGGGCTCCGAGTAGTGCAGCATGCGGGCCACGGACAGCTCGATGATGTACGGGACCGGGTCGCCGGGGGCCAGCAGCGCGGCCTTCCGGCAGGACTCCCGGGCCTCCTCCGCGATGATCCGTACGTCGGCCTCGCTCATGCCCTCCGGGCGCCGCCACATCTGCTGCGCCAGCAGCTCGGCGTGCACCTGCGCGCCGCCCGCGTCCTTCGGGGCCTCCAGCCGCCACGCCTTCAGCCACCCGGCCCCGGCCCCGGGCTCCTGGGAGAGCTCCAGCGCCGCCGAGCCGGCGAAGGCCTGGACGCGCTGCCAGCGCACCTCGCCGTCCCGGGCGGTGCCGGCCAGCAACTGGGAAGCGGCCTGCCACTGGCCGGTCCGTCGCACGTGGTCGAGGGCGTCCATCAGGTCCTGGTCGGGCCCGGGGATCCGGATGTCGAGCTCCTCCTGGAGGGCGAATCCGTAGTCCGCCGGGTCGGCGGCGTCCGGGCTCCCGGGCGTGACCAGGCGCAGTCCGCCGCGCCTGCGCCGCAGGATCGGTCCGACGGCTGCCAAGAGCAGGGCCATCGCGAGCAGGAACCACAGAATCTCCATCCCCCCAGCGAACCAGACCCACCCCGGGAATGGCCAATAGGAGGCAAAGGAGGGCGCGAAACGGTCTTCCGGCCGAGGCCCCCCGCGACCTGGTCCGCGACCCCCTCCGTGCACCCCGGAGGCGGGGCCGCGGAGGGCCCGGACGGGGCACAAGCGGTCTCGGGGAGGTGGGGCACACTTCCGCGCCGCCCGGCACGGCACCTCGCCGCACTGCCGCATCACCCGAGTACGTCCAGTACGCGGGAGATGCGGCAGCACGCCGAGGCACCGCACCGGACGACGCGGAAGCGCACCCCACCTCCCCGAGACCGCTTAGCATCGGGGCCATGAGCGACGACAGCCACGAGCACCAGAGCTTCGAGACCCGCGCCATCCACGCGGGCAATACGGCGGACCCGCTGACCGGCGCGGTCGTGCCCCCGATCTACCAGGTGTCCACGTACAAGCAGGACGGCGTCGGCGGACTGCGCGGCGGCTACGAGTACAGCCGCAGCGGCAACCCGACCCGTACCGCGCTTGAGGAGAACCTCGCGGCGCTGGAGGGCGGCCGGCGCGGCCTCGCCTTCGCGTCCGGGCTCGCCGCCGAGGACTGCCTGCTGCGTACGCTGCTCTCCCCGGGCGACCACGTGGTCATCCCGAACGACGCCTACGGCGGCACCTTCCGCCTCTTCGCGAAGGTCGTCTCCCGCTGGGGCGTCGAGTGGTCGGTAGCCGACACCTCCGACCCGGCGTCGGTGCGCGCGGCGATCACCCCGAAGACCAAGGTCATCTGGGTGGAGACCCCCTCCAACCCGCTGCTCGGCATTACGGACATCGCCGTCGTCGCCGACATCGCGCGGACGGCCGGCGCCAAGCTGGTCGTGGACAACACCTTCGCGTCCCCCTACCTCCAGCAGCCCCTCGCGCTCGGCGCGGACGTGGTCGTGCACTCGCTGACCAAGTACATGGGCGGCCACTCCGACGTGGTCGGCGGCGCCCTCGTCGCCGCCGACGCGGCGCTGGGCGAGGAACTGGCCTACCACCAGAACGCCATGGGCGCGGTGGCCGGGCCCTTCGACTCCTGGCTGGTGCTGCGCGGCATCAAGACGCTGGCCGTCCGCATGGACCGGCACGCGGAGAACGCGGGCAAGATTGCCGAGATGCTGTCCCGCCACCCCAAGGTCCACACGGTCCTCTACCCGGGCCTGCCCGAGCACCCGGGCCACGAGATCGCCGCCAAGCAGATGCGCAACTTCGGCGGCATGATCTCCTTCCGCGTCACCGGCGGTGAGGAGGAGGCCGTCGCGATCTGCGACCGGACCAAGATCTTCACCCTGGGCGAGTCCCTCGGCGGCGTCGAGTCCCTCATCGAGCACCCGGGCCGCATGACCCACGCCTCGGTGGCCGGCTCGGCCCTGGAGGTCCCGGGCGACCTGGTCCGCCTGTCGGTCGGCATCGAGAACGCCGACGACCTGCTGGCCGACCTGGCACAGGCGCTGGGCTAGTCAGCCCGTAGGACCGAACAGGTCTCCCCGCCCGAGCACGTCCTACCAGGGCGGGGAGACCTCACTCGAAGGCGTCGACCAGGCACCGGTCAGCGAGGCCCACACCACGAAGGCCACCACCGCCGCCCACAGCAGGATCCAGCCGATGCGCTGTACGGTCCTGCGGCGTCGCAGCAGCCGGTCGCCGCGGGCGGCCGCGCCCGCCGCGAGATCGGGCGGCACCGCCGGGTACGGGCCCTCCAGCAGCCGCTTGACCTGGGCTTCCCTGGGATCGGGGGGACTCATGCCGCCTCCCGGTGGCGGGCGCCCGGCCGGGGACCGGGGGCCGCGCCGGGGCGCGAGCGCAGCTCGGCGACGGCCCGGTCGCACAGGCTCCGTACGCGCTCGGGCGCCAGCCCCAGCTGCGCCGCCGTGACTTCCTCCGCGACCCCTTCGTAGAGCCGCAGCACCACGACGAGCCGCTCCAGCGGGCCCAGCCGCCCGAGTACCCCGCTGCCCCCGTGGTGGCGGCGGCCGGTGTGGGCGAAGGCGGCGCACAGTTCCTGGCGGGTGTGGTCGTACGGGTCGTCCCCGCGCAGCCTGCGCCAGTTCGCGTACGTACGGGCCAGTGCGCCGCCGAGCAACGCGCGCGCGGCGGGGGCGTCGGCCGCGGTCGTCGCGGGCTCCGCCGTCAGCAGGATCGCGACGCGCAGGAGCCGCCCCGCCGCGCCCGCGACGAAGGCTTCGAACTCCGCGTAGGGGCCCGGCCCGTGGTCCACAGTCCACATAGTGCGGCCGGAGGGACCGCCTCGGAAGGGGTCGGACGTCAGGAGGCGGGGCCGGCCTCGGAACCTGGCTCGGAGCCGGCCGACATCAGCTCGGACAGCGAGACGTTGAAGCGGGTCAGCAGCGCGGTGAACGACTCGCGCTCCTCCTCGTCCCAGCCGTCCGTCACCCGGGCCATCAGCTCGCGCCGCGAGGAGCGGACCTCCTCCAGCCGCGCCAGCCCGCGCGGGGACAGCGCGAGCACGACGGCCCGTCCGTCCTCGGGGTGCGAGGTCCGCTTGACCAGGCCGCTGTCGACGAGCGGGGCGACCTGGCGGGTGACGGTGGAGGAGTCGATGCCCATGCCGCCGGCGAGCGCCTTGACGCCCATCGGGCCTTCCAGGTCGAGCCGGTTCAGCAGCAGGTACGCGGCCCGGTCCATGGAGTTGCGGGCCTGGCCGACCCCGCCCAGGCGGGTCTGCTCGGCGCGCCGGGCGAAGACCGCCACCTGGTGCTGGAGCGCGTCGAGGAGACCGGCTTCGGCGGGTGCGCCGGCCGGCGCGGGCAGGTCGGAACTGGCCGGGGTGGAGGGCATGGCCGTGGGCTCTCTTCGCATGGGGCCGACAAGGATGGGGGACAGAGTACGCGGCCGTGCGACGGCTCGTACTCCTCGTACAAGAACTGATACGGCAGCGGTGAAACGGCGACTACGAGCCGTCCCGCATGGCGAGATTCCGACGCTCCCGCACCTTTCCCGCGAGCCCCTCCCGCCCCACCACCCGGCCCCGCCGGCGCCCCTCCCCGAGGCCCGCCGCCGCCCCTCCCCGCGCCCCGCCCCTCACCCGTCCCGCCCAGCGCAGCGCAGCGCGCCACGGACCGGCTGCGAGACTGGCCGCATGAACTACCGCGTGCCGCAGCCCGTCCCGCAGGTCATCCTCGACGACATCCGGGGGGCCCAGAAGATGCTGTCCGGCGTCTCCCGGGTGACCGCGATGGAGGGCAGCCGGTACCTCTCCTCGCTGACCGGCTCCCCGGTCCACTTCAAGTGCGAGAACCTCCAGCGCACCGGCTCCTTCAAGCTGCGCGGCGCGTACGTGCGCATCGCGGGCCTGCGCCCCGAGCAGCGGGCCGCCGGCGTCGTCGCCGCCAGCGCCGGCAACCACGCCCAGGGCGTGGCGCTGGCCTCCTCCCTCCTCGGGGTCCGCTCGACCGTGTTCATGCCGGTCGGGGCGCCGCTGCCGAAGGTGGCCGCGACCCAGGACTACGGCGCCGAGGTGCGGATGCACGGGCAGGTCGTGGACGAGACGCTGGCCGCGGCCCAGGAGTACGCCGACCGCACGGGCGCGGTGTTCATCCACCCCTTCGACCACCGCGACATCATCGCGGGCCAGGGCACGGTCGGCCTGGAGATCCTGGAGCAGTGCCCCGAGGTGCGCACGATCCTGGTCGGCATCGGCGGCGGCGGGCTCGCCGCCGGGGTGGCGGTCGCGGTGAAGGCGCTGCGCCCCGACGTCCGGGTGATCGGAGTCCAGGCGGCGGGCGCGGCCGCGTACCCGCCCTCGCTGAAGGTCGGGCACCCGGTGTCCATCGACAACCCGAACACGATGGCGGACGGCATCAAGGTGGGCCGGCCCGGGGACATCCCCTTCAAAATCATTGGCGAGCTGCTCGACGACGTCCGTACGGTGTCCGAGGACGCGCTCTCCAGCGCCCTGTTGCTCTGCCTGGAGCGGGCGAAGATGGTGGTCGAGCCGGCCGGGTGCAGCCCGGTGGCCGCGCTGCTGAGCGAGCCCGAACTGTACGGGGACGGCCCGGTGGTGGCCGTGCTGTCCGGCGGCAACGTCGACCCGCTGCTCCTGCAGCGGATCCTTCGCCACGGCATGGCGGCGGCCGGCCGCTACCTGTCGCTGCGGCTGCGGGTGACCGACCGGCCGGGGGCGCTGGCCGGTCTGCTGGGGGAGTTGTCAGTGGTGGATGCGAACGTGTTGGACGTGAGCCACGTGCGGACGGACCCGCGCCTGGGGCTCACGGAGGTGGAGGTGGAGCTGCACCTGGAGACGAAGGGGCCGAAGCACTGCGCGGAGGTCGCGCGGGCGCTGCACGGCGCGGGGTACAAGGTCATGGGCTAAGACTTGATCCGTAGGTCACCAGAGGGTGAGCTGCGGACTGCACGCGGGGCGGGGACCGGGCTTTCCGGCGTGGCCACGCGAGCGTGACTCATCCGGGGTCGCTCGGTGCCGCTGTCCGGCGGTTCGGGGAGCAGAGGTCTCGCGGCATTGCCGTGGGACTGCCACGCGACCCGACCGCCGGAGCAGTTTCGGGCTCGGTGTGGTTGACTCCCGCAGCGCTTCTTCCAGCGCTTGCGCGTAGGTGATCTGTGCGTGCCGGGACATGGTGGCGTCCAGGTACGCGGTCTTGGGGTCGTCCACGTCGGTGAAGCGGACGAACGCGGCCAGCGCGGCGGATACGAGGTCCCGCTTGCCGGTGAGGCCGCACGCGGTGCACCTGTGCTCGCGGTCTCGCAGGGTCTTGGAGACGTGCTCGCCGCACAGGCAGTGCTGGGACAGGGCCGTCGACCACGTAGAAGCCCGGACCAGCCGGCCTCCTGCCGCCTCGCACTCCACCTTGAGGGCGGAGATCAACATGCCCGGCGTGGTCTGCGACAGACGCTTGCCCCACAGCCGGTACCAGGTGCGGATGTCGCAGTCCTCGACCACGAGCACGGGACCGTGGGCAGCAATGATCTCGCGGGCCACCAGCCGAGCGCGGTGGCGGCGGTGTTCAGCGATCCCGGCAGCCTGTTCGGCCTGGCGGGCGCGCGTCTCCCGGTAATGGGCAGAGAGCCGGTCACGGCGGAACGCCTGCTTCGGTACTCCGTCGGACCGGGCGGCCCGGGCACCACCGGGGACGGTCACGGCCTTGGGCTTGAGGCCCCGCGCTTCCCTCCGGGCAGCGTGCTTGGCCTGCTTCTTCGACAGCCCGTACTGCGCGGCGTTCGTCGCACGACGGGAGCGCTCCAGTGCCCGCGTGCGATCCCGCCGCTTCTTCGCCTGCTTCTCCAACAGGGCCCGCCCGGCTTCGGTGAGCGTGACCTCGGTGGAGACGGGCTTGCCGCTGGTGAGATCGGCGGGGAAGGAGACGACTGAGAGATTGGAGACGTTGCCGTCCACACCGCCGACACGATCGAGCTGGGCGGCACGGTCGCGCATGGCCCGCACGCCGGGCGCGGTGTATCGGGGGCCGAGCATCATGAGGTGCGCCTCGTACACCCAGCCGCCCGGTGCGTAAGCCTTCCGGCGGCGGACGAGGTCCACCTTGTGCCAGCGGCCGGGATGGGAGAGGAAGTGCTGTGTACGCGCCCACTGGCCGGGCTGCTGCGGGATACGTACGGGAAGCACGAGGTCACCACGGCCACTGTCGGGGCCCCCGGCGAACACCACGGCGAGGGGGCCGGTGTGGTCCCACCACGTCGCCTTACGGGTGGCGGGCTTGCCTGAGGCGCTGACCTTGCCCGTGGGCACGCGGTCCGGGGTCGTGGGCTTGGGCATCCGGAGCGGCTGCGTCAGCGCGTGCCGGCCGCCGCCGGTGTAGGCCATGGCGTGGCCGTGGAGGGTGCCGGTCAGGCGGAAGGTTTCCCACTTGTTGTCGGTCGTGTGGGAGCGGGCGCGGCCAGGAATGCGGGTGAAGTCGTGCCAGTTGCCTGCCTGCGGACGGCCGAAGCGTTGGCCGGTGTAGTCGGGGAAGAGGTGCCGCTGCACCCCGTTCCACACCTCATCGGCCATGTGCATGGCCAGGGCCTTACTCACATGGTGCTTCAGGTGCCCGGAGTCCTCCAAGTGCTTGTACGCACAGCGTTCCAGACCCTCACGGGACAGACCGAGGCGCTGGCGGGCGGACTTGCCCTTGTCGCGCTCGCGTTCATGCTCCGAGGCCCAGTAGGCGTCCACCTTGGCGCGGGCGTCACGCCGGACGGCGCGCTTGATCGACCACATTGCCCCGAACAGCTTCTCCAGCCGGGCGATGTCGGCGGGGCCGGTGACGGTCAGCGGCAGCACCATCACCGACACGACCCCGTCGTCGGGCTTGGTCCATTTCGGTGCCTTGTTCTTTCCCCGGAACTTCCGCGCCTGGGCAGCTTGCATTACCGTCACCTCCCATCACTAGTAGCTGACCTACGGCACAATATCTGATGAGTTGAGCTAAGACAGCTGAATGGAACGGGTTCATGGCAGCAACGATTCCTGGATATGCAGATGCCCGACAGGCGGCGGAGCGGCTCAAAGTGACCGTTCAGCACGTCTACAACCTCAACAGCAGCCGCGCCGACTTCCCGGCTCCCGTCTACATCGGCCGAACTCCGCTGTGGCCCGTTGACCAGCTGGATGCCTGGCGTGAAGCCCACCCCCAGCACGGAAAATAGCCGACCTGTCACCGAGTAGGGGAAAGCCGGCCCCGGGGTCGGGTGCAGCGGTCGCTCGCGCTGGGAGTCGCCCCATGTGTGCATCCAGGAGTCCTCGTACGCCCGTGCGGTCGGGGATATTCCGTAGCGGGACGCGATATAGCGCGTTACGGTGGCGCTCGGACGGCGGGTCCAGGCCCCCGCCCATAGGATTCGCGTAGAAATGTAACGATTCAGCCGGTTCGATTCGCACTGGGAGTACCCATATGCCAGGCGCCATCTACGCCGAAGGTCTGGTCAAGACCTTCGGCGACGTAAGGGCTCTGGACGGCGTTGACCTCGATGTACCCGAAGGCACGGTCCTCGGTCTGCTCGGCCCCAACGGCGCCGGCAAGACCACGACCGTCCGCGTCCTGACCACCCTCCTCCAGCCCGACAGCGGCAAGGCGGTAGTGGCCGGGATCGACGTCCTCAAACACCCCAACGAAGTCCGGCGCGCGATCGGCCTCTCCGGCCAGTTCGCCGCCGTCGACGAATACCTCACCGGCCGCGAGAACCTCCAAATGGTCGGCCAGCTCTACCAGATGGGCGCCAAGGCGGCCAAGGCCCGGGCCGCCGAACTGCTGGAGCGCTTCAACCTCGGCGACGCCGCGGACCGCACGGCCAAGACGTACTCCGGCGGCATGCGCAGGCGACTCGACCTCGCCGCGGCCCTCGTCGTCAGCCCGCCCGTGATGTTCATGGACGAGCCCACCACCGGTCTCGACCCGCGCAACCGCCAGGCGCTGTGGGCCATCATCCAGGAGCTCGTCGCGGGCGGCACCACCCTGCTGCTCACCACGCAGTACCTGGAGGAGGCCGACCACCTCGCGCACGACATCTGCGTGGTCGACCACGGCCGGGTCATCGCACGCGGCACTTCCGACCAGCTCAAGGCCCAGACGGGCGGCGAGCGCGTCGAGGTCGTCGTGCACGAGCGCGAGCACATAGCCACCGCCCGCGAGGTCCTCGCCGGCTTCGGCAAGGGCGAGACCACCGTCGAGGAGCACACCCGCAAACTGACCGTGCCGGTCTCCGGCGGTGCCAAGCTGCTCGCCGAGGTCATCCGCGAACTCGACGGACGCGGCATCGAGATCGACGACATAGGCCTGCGCCGTCCCACCCTGGACGACGTGTTCATCTCCCTGACCGGCCACGCGGCGGAGCTGATCGCCGAGGAGAACGGAGAGGCCCCCGCCGACGCGAAGGCCGCAAAGGCCGCGAAGTCGACGGGCAGCCGCAAGGACCGCAAGGAGGCGGCGAAGTGACCCTCACCTCCACGACCCCGGAGCTGGCGGCGCCCCGCCCGCGCGGCGGCATCGTCCAGGGGATCAACGACTCGCTGGTCATGGCCAAGCGCAACCTGATCCGCATGTCCCGCATCCCCGAGATGATCATCTTCGGGGTGATCCAGCCGGTGATGTTCGTCGTCCTCTTCAGCTACGTCTTCGGCGGCTCGATCTCCGTCGGCGGCAACACCTCGCCCGCCGCCTACCGCGAGTTCCTGATGGCCGGCATCTTCGCCCAGACCGTCACCTTCGCCACCGCCGGCGCGGGCGCGGGCATCGCGGACGACATGCACAAGGGGCTCATCGACCGCTTCCGGTCCCTGCCCATGGCGCGCGGCGCGGTCCTCACCGGCCGCACCCTCGCCGACCTCGTGCAGACCACCCTCACGCTCGTCGTCCTGGCGATCGTGGCGCTGCTCGTCGGCTGGCGCACCCACACCAACATCGGCGAGGTCCTGGGCGGCTTCGCCCTGCTGCTCCTGCTCGGCTACGCGTTCTCCTGGATCGGCGCCCTGATCGGCCTGTCGGTGCGCACCCCGGAGGCCGCCACCTCGGGCGGGCTGATCTGGCTCTTCCCGCTGACGTTCATCTCGAACGCCTTCGTCCCCTCCGACAACATGCCGACGTTCCTGCGGCACATCGCGGAGTGGAACCCCTTCAGCGCCACCGTCCAGGCCGCCCGCGAGCTCTTCGGGAACCTTCCGCCGGGCTACCCGACCCCCGAGGCGTGGCCGATGCAGCACCCGGTCATCGCGTCGATCCTCTGGTCGGTGCTGATCATCGTGGTCTTCCGCACCCTGGCGGTGCGCAAGTACCGCTCGGCGACGGTGTAGCCGCCGCAAGCACCGCAGAAAACACCTCGCCCCGCCGGGCAGCAGCCCGGCGGGGCGAGGTGTGAAAAGAAGGGGGGTGATCAGCCGGTGAAGGGCTTGACGTCGAGGATCTTGACCGAGGCCTGCTTGCCGTTCGGCAGCTCGTACTGGGCGTCCTCGCCGATCTTCTTGCCCATCACGCCGGAGCCCAGCGGGGACTGCGGGGAGTAGGTCTCGAAGTCCGAGGAGGCGTACTCGCGCGAGGCCAGCAGGAACTCCATCGTGTCGTCCTCGTCGCCGTCGAAGGCGATCTTGACCAGGGTGCCGGGGGCCACCACGCCGTCGGAGGCGGGGGCCGTGCCGACCTTGGCCTTCTCCAGCAGCTGCGTGAGCTGGCGGATGCGGAGCTCCTGCTTGCCCTGCTCCTCCTTGGCCGCGTGGTAACCGCCGTTCTCGCGGAGGTCACCCTCCTCGCGGGCGGCCGCGATCTTGATCGTGATCTCCGACCGTGCGGGACCAGAGAGGTACTCCAGCTCGGCCTTCAGCTGGTCGTACGCCGCCTGGGTCAGCCAGGTGACGCTCTCGCTCGTCTGGGTCACGGGTGCTCCTCGTCGGTACAGGGACTGCAAAGCCGCCAGCGGCGGACGAAACCACGAGCCTAACAATTCGGGAAGAAAAGGGGGAGGACGCCAAGTGTGTGAACTGCGTCAGGTCAGCCCGCGGAACCGGCCACGCGGCAGCCGACCAGCTCGATCATCGTGGCGCGGCCGGTGGTCTTCAGCGTGACCATCTGGTCCACGCGCTTCTGCGGCTCCGCGAAGGTGAAATCGGCGCGGCCCACCTCGCCGTGCCCCTCGTCCTGCGAGCTCAGCGTGCACACCCCGGTGTCCGAGGCGCCCTTGCGCACCTCCAGGTGCACGTCGACCGCGGTGTCGGAGACGACCTTGAACTTGATCACCTCGGCGCTCACGCTCTGACCGGCCACGTAGTCCCAGCCGATCCAGCCGACCACACCCAGCAGCCCGACGCCGAGGACCGACCCGATGACCTTGAGCTTGCGGTCCGCACGCTCGTCCGCCGACCGGCCGTAGCGGCCCTCGGGCAGCTCTTCGCGCACCGCGCTCATCGATCGTTCCCTTCGAGGTGGGCGAACCACGGAAATCCCAGCCCGGGGAGGGCGGTCCCGCCATCGTAGACGCGGAGTGCCCCGGTTCTCTTCGCACCTGCCGTGATCTGCGCTTTCCGGCATTGTCAGTGGGCTCGGCTAGGTTGATCGCATGACGGCACGACAGGAGAAGGAGGAGACCGGGCTTGCTCGGTTCACCTACCGGCTTCGCGTGTCTTCCACCGCGCTCGCCGCGTTGTCGGGTGAGTGGGCGCGGTGCCGGTGGGTCTGGAACGAATGCTGTGCCCGGTCGCGGAAGGCCCGGGCTGAGAATGAGGAGTGCGGTCCGGCCCGGCTGGACAAGATGCTGACTGAAGCCCGCAGCCGCAACACCTGGTTGGGTGACGGCAGCAGCGTTCCGCAGCAGCAGCTGGTGCGGGACTTCGGGAAGTCCCGCACCAAAGCCTTGAAAGACATCAAGGCCCGGTTGCCGATTCGGCAGCGGGCGGGAATGCCCAAGTACAAGAAGAAGGCCAAGGCCGATCCGAGCCTGAACTACACCCGGCGCGGTTTCCGGATCAAGGACGGCCGCCTGCACCTGGCGGGCGGCATCAGCCTCACCGTGGTGTGGTCCCGCGCACTTGCGGCGGCCCCGTCGAGCGTGCGGATCTACCGCGACACCCTCGGGCACTGGTACGCGTCCTTCGTAGTCCCCGCCGAAGCCCAGCCGCTCCCGGGAACGGGCGCGGTGATCGGCATCGACTGGGGCGTAAAGGAGACCGCGACCACCACCAGCGACTCCCATGACCTCCCACACGCCGAGCACGGCAAGAAGGCCGCTGCCAGGCTCGCGCGCTATCAGCGGATGATGGCCCGCCGGAAACCGGCGAAGGGCAGGCGCGGGTCGAGGGGCTACCGGGCGGCGAGGAAACTGGCGGCGAAGCTCTACAAGCAGGTGGCCCGGCAACGCCGGGACGGCGCCCGAAAGTGGGCCAAGACGGTCGTCCGCGACCACGACGCCCTTGCTGTGGAGGACTTCCGCCCGAAGTTCCTCGCCAAGTCCGCCATGGCACGTAAAGCGGCCGACGCCGCGATCTCCGCCACTAAGCGTGAGCTGATCAACATGGCTCGCAAGCACGGGCGTATCGTGCACCTGGTCCATCCCGCGCACACCACGATGGACTGCGCGCAGTGCGGAGCGAGAACCAAGCACGCACTGCCTCTCTCGGAACGTACCTACACCTGCACCGCGTGTGGAGCCGTGTCCCCCAGGGACAAGAATTCCGCCCGCGTGATGCTGGTCCGGGCTGGTCTCAACCCGGCTGGTGCTGATCGTGTAAGAGCTGAGGGGCCGCAGGCCCACAGCCAACGTGAGCCAGGAATCCCCGGCCCTCAGGATCGGGGAGGATTCAATATAGGAGGCGCCCGCCTGAACGACTCAAAGAGGATCCTGTCTTGACCGAGCAGCTTCGACTGATGGCCGTCCACGCCCACCCCGACGACGAGTCGAGCAAGGGCGCGGCCACCATGGCCAAGTACGTGTCCGAGGGGGTGTCGGTGCTGGTGGTGACCTGCACCGGCGGTGAGCGCGGCTCCGTCCTCAATCCCAAGCTCCAGGGCGACAAGTACATCGAGGAGCACATCCACGAGGTGCGCGCCAAGGAGATGGACGAGGCGCGCGAGATCCTGGGCGTCGACCAGGAATGGCTGGGATACGTCGATTCCGGTCTCCCCGAGGGCGACCCGCTGCCGCCGCTGCCCGAGGGCTGCTTCGCGCTGGCCGACGTCGACGAGGCGGCCGGCCGCCTGGTGAAGAAGATCCGCGCCTTCCGGCCGCAGGCCGTCACCACGTACGACGAGAACGGGGGCTACCCGCACCCCGACCACATCATGACCCACAAGATCACGATGGTGGCCTTCGATCACGCGGCCGACACCGAGAAGTACCCCGAGGCGGAGTTCGGCCCGGCGTACCAGCCGCAGAAGCTCTACTACAACCAGGGCTTCAACAAGCCGCGCACCGTCGCACTCCACGAGGCGCTCCTCGCCCGCGGCCTGGAATCCCCGTACGGGGAGTGGCTGCAGCGGTGGAAGGAGTTCGAGCGCACGGAGCGGACCCTGACCACCCACGTGCCCTGCGCCGAGTTCTTCGAGATCCGTGACAAGGCGCTCATCGCGCACGCCACGCAGATCGACCCGGACGGCGGCTGGTTCCGCGTCCCAATGGAGATCCAGAAGGAGGTCTGGCCGACGGAGGAGTACGAGCTCGCGAAGTCCCTCGTGGACACTTCCCTCCCCGAGTCCGACCTCTTCGCGGGCATCCGGGAGAATGCGTAGCTATGAGCGCTACGCAGGAAGCAATCACCCAGCTCCTCCCGCTGGCCGGCGACACCTTCGACAAGAACAAGGTGACCCCCGGCCTCCTCGGCTTCGTCGTCTTCGCGGCTCTCGCCCTCGGGGTGTGGGGCCTGATGAAGTCGATGAGCCGCCACATGGGCCGGGTCGACTTCAAGGAAGCCCCCGAGCCCGCCCCGACGGAGGGCACGCGCGCCCCGTAGGGGCCGTCCACGTGCGGTGACCGCCGCCCCGCCGTTCAGGGCCGGGGCGGCGGCTTCCCGCGCGCCCTACGCGGAGGGCAGCGCCACCGGGACGCCCATGATCTCCCGCGAGTGCAGGTTCGGTACGAGCGAGAGCCGCCACGCCTGCCAGCCCTCCGCCGGGTCCACCCCGCGCCCCAGGATCACCGTGTAGGACTCCAGGCAGTCCTCCAGCCGCCCGTCCCGCATCGGGTGCGGGGCCGCCGCCAGCCGCGACAGCTCCGTCCGCGCCTCGTCCGGGGCCGCCGGGAGCGCGTACGGCAGGAGCGTGCAGCGCAGGAAGCGCGCCCAGTCCTCCCCGCGCCGGTCCCCGTAGGAGATGAACAGCCGCACCGCCTCCTCGCACAGGTCCAGCGCCTGCGAGGTCCGCCCGTTGCCCGCGTCCACCACCGCCAGCTCCAGACAGGTCCAGGCCTCCCCGTGGGCCAGCCCGATCCGGCGGAAGTCCGCCCGCGCGTCCACCAGGAGCTGGCGGGCGAACCCGGAGTTCTTCAGGTTCCCCGTCTGCGCCGCCCGCTGGTCGCGCGTGACCCGGCCCGAATGGTGGCGGGCGTGCGCCAGCCCGTACACGTCCCGCATCCGGGAGAACATCGTGCGGGCCCGCTCCAGCTCCCGTACCGCCCGGTCCCGCTCCCCGGCCTCCTCCAGCGCCTGCCCCAGGTAGTACAGCGTCCACGCCTCGCCGCGCGCGTCCTCCGCCTCCCGGTGCCGGGCCAGCGCGTCCCGCAGCCGGTCCAGGGCGGGCCCCGGATCCCCGTCGACCACCCGGGCCCGGCCCAGCTGGGTCAGCGCCCAGGCCTGGCCGCGGTCGTCCCGCGTGCGCCCGTACAGCTCCAGCGCCAGGCGCAGCTCCGCCTCCGCGCGCGGGACCTCGCCCAGGCGCAGGTACACCTGGCCGAGCTGCAGGTGCGCCCAGGCCTCGCCGTGCACGCTCTCGCTCTCGCGGTGCAGCACCAGCGACTCGCGCAGCAGCCGCAGCGCCTCCGCGAGGTGCGCGCGGTCGCGCTCCACCGCGCCGAGCGCGTGCAGGCCCCAGGCCCGGTCGCCCGCCAGCTCGTCCGGGGCCTGGAGCACCAGCGCCTCGCGGATGCGGGCCGAGGCCTCGGGGAGGTTGCCCTGGTGGTGCAGGGTGATGCCGAGCGAGACCAGGGCCATGCCCGCGCCCGCCTCCTGCCGGGCCTCCATGTACTGGTCGACCAGCGAGGTCAGCGTGGTGCGGGACTTGTCCAGCTCGCCGAGCTGGCGGGCCGCGATGCCCGTACGCCACTGCACCGAGCGGACCAGCAGCCCCTGGTCGACGGCCTGGGTGAGCTCGTTGATCTCGCCGAGTCGATACAGGTCCCCGCGCAGCAGGCAGAAGTCGCAGAGCGCGCCCAGCAGATCGAGTACGGCCTGCTGGTCCACGCCCTCCGAGTGCCGCAGCGCCGCCGTGATGAAGCTCGACTCGTCGTCCAGCCAGCGCAGGGCCGCGTCCAGGGAGACGAAGCCGTGGCCGCCGACCGTGCTCGCCTTGGACAGGGCGTTCGCCCGCGTGGACATCTTCCCGTCGACCATCCGGATCACCGAGTCGGCGAGCTGCGCGTACGTACGGATCAGCCGCTCGTGCGCGGCCGAGGCGCCGGCCCGGTCCTCGTCCTGGGCCAGCCGCGCCGCCGCGTACGCGCGCACCGCGTCGTGCATCCGGAACCGGTCCCCGCGTACGTGGTCCAGCAGCCCGGCCCGCGCCAGCTCGCGCAGCAGCCGCCCGGCCTCCACCTGGTCCGCGTCGATCAGCGCCGCCGCGGCCGCCGCCCCGAGCGAGGCCCGGCCGGCCAGCGTCAGCCGGCGCAGCAGCCGGCGCCGCTCCTCGGGCAGGGCCGCGTAGGCCAGGTCCAGGGCGGCGTCCAGGGAGCCGCCGGGCTCCGGGGACGCCCCGACCTCCCCGAGGGGGGCCAGCACGCGCAGCGCCAGCGGCAGGCCGGCGCCGAGCGCGAGCAGTGCCCGTACGGTCTCCTCCGGGTACGGGGCTGCGGGCGCGGCCGCGTCGGCGGGCGGCTCCGCGGCTCCGGCCGCCGGCCCGCCGGCTCCGGTGGCCCCGGCTCCCTTCCCGGCGGCTCCCGGCCTTCCTGCTCCCGTGCCCGCTGCCACCGTCCCCACGGCCACGGTCCCCGCCGGGTCCGCGCCCGCCGCCCGGACCAGCTCCGCGCCGGCCTCCTCCGCCAGCCGGGTCACCGGCAACTGGTACACCCAGGCCGCCAGCTCGGCGGGCAGCTCCAGCGGCTCCCGGGCCGTGACCAGCACCAGGCTCTCGGAGCGCTCGGGCACGAGCATCCGTACCTGTGCGGCGTCCACGGCGTCGTCCAGGACCACCGCCACCGGGGTGCCCTGCACGTGCTGGTGGTACAACTCTCCCAGCCTGCGAACCTGTTGCTCCGCCGACGAGCCCTCGCGGAACAGCAACTGCTCGCGGGGCGCGCCGAGCCGGTTCATCAGGTGCAGCAGCGCCTCGCGGGTCGGCAGCGGGCTCTCGGAGGCGCCGCCGCCGCGCAGGTCCACCACGCAGGCACCCCTGAACTGGTCCCGCAGCGCCTGCGCGGCATGCAGCGCCAGCGTGGTGCGGCCGACCCCGGGCTCCCCGTGCAGCACCACGACCACCGGACGGGTCTCGGTGCTCGCCCGGGCGCTCTGCACCCACTGGGCGATCCGGGCCAGCTCGGCCCGACGGCCGACGAACGCGCCCTCCAGTGCCGGGAGTTGGCCGAAGGACTGCTCCAGCATGGCCCGCCGGCGGGCCTCTGCGCTGCGATTGGCGCCGCGCAGCTGGAGGGCGTTGCCCCCGTTGCCGGTCCCGTTCACCTTGTGCGGGGCGTGCTGCGCCGCGGCCACCTTGCGCTGCTGCTCCAGGAAGGGGCGTATCCCGCGCACCTCCAGCGCCGACAGCCACTGCAGTTTGAGCTGCTCCGCGCCTCCCGGCCGGCCCGCCTCCCCGGCGCGCCGGTTCGCCGCGGGCAGGTGCAGGGCGGTCACCTTGACCACGGTCGCCGTGGCCCCGGCCACGCCCACGATGGCGCCGGTGGTCAGCGCCGTGCCGACCGCCACGCTGAAGGCCAGGTCGGCCACGATCGCGGCAGCGGCCGCGACCCCCGTCACCAGGAGCGCCGTCGAGGTGTTCGCGCGCCGGAAGGCCTCGCCGAGCGATTCGTCCCCGGCCGCCGCCTCGTCCAGGGCGCGCGTGTACGCCTCGTACTCGGTGGCGGCGCTCGCCGCGAGCGCGTCCAGTGCCTGCTTGCCGCGCGCCAGCAGTGCCGCCTTGGCCTCCGGAGTGCCGGCCGCTCCGCCCGCTCCCCGCCGGGACTCCTCCTCCACGGCCCGCCCCAGCAGCCGCTCGGCCTCACCGCGATGACTGTCCCGCATCGGCATCCCCCTCAGAGAGCTCCGGCACCGTGCCACAAGTGTCCTTCGGGACGGTCGCAAGCGCGAGGGAATCTGAGCTAGTTCAGAGGGAGTTGGTCGGCAACCGGTCGCTTGTGGTCTGCGGCGGGCGGAGATCGAGTCCCTCCGGAACCACGCGCGACGGCAATGACCTCTCGCTTCCAGCCTCCTCGGCCGACCACCCCGACCCGTACCGCCCGGCCGCTCTGGTGTCGCCGTGGGTAGGCAGGAGTGGTCATTGATGATCCAGTGAAGTCAATTTCGTACTCTTGTGGCAACTTCGACCATCAAATCGTATTGCAGGGATATCTTGGTTCTGTGCAGCTCCGATATAACTACCGGGTTTATCCGGATGCATCCCAGCAAGTTTCTCTGGCGCGGGCGTTCGGGTGTGCTCGTGTGGTGTGGAATGACTGTTTGCGCGTCCGCAAAGAAGCGCATGCGGAGGGGCTGCCGTATCCGGCTTCGGCGGTGATGTCCAAGGTCCACATAACCCAGGCGAAGCGCACGGAGGAGAGGTCCTGGTTAGGTGAGGTCTCTGCAGTCGTACTGCAGCAGTCGCTTCGAGATCTGGATGCTGCGTTCAAGTCCTACTTTGACTCGATCGCGGGCAAGCGAAAGGGTAGGAAGGTCGGCCCGCCGCGGTTCAAGTCGAAGAAGGACACGCGGCAGTCCATTCGCTTCGCCTCCGGTGCTTTCCGGCTGAAGGGTAACGGGCTGCTGAGCGTGGCAAGGGTCGGTGACCTCAAAGTCGCTTGGTCGCGGGTCCTGCCGGCGGCTCCAACCTCCTTGACGGTTGTCAAGGATTCGGCAGGTCGGTACTTTGCGAGTTTCGTCGTGAACGTGGATGCCGATCCACTGCCGGAGACGGATGGTGAGACGGGTATCGATCTGGGTCTGGCAACGTTCGCGGTGCTCTCTGACGGCAGCAAGGTTGTGGCCCCCAAGTTCCTTCGACGTGCGGAGAAGAAGCTCAAGAGGCTGCATCGGGACCTGTCGCGTAAGGCGAGGGGGTCAAGGAACCGGGTGAAGGCGCGGATCAAGGTCGCCCGGCAGCATGCACGGGTGGCTGACCAGCGTAGGGACTGGCATCACAAGGTGTCGACACGGATCATCCGCGACAATCAAGCGGTGTACGTGGAAGACCTCGCGGTGTCCGGCCTTATGCGCACCCGGCTTGCCAAGTCGGTTCACGACGCGGGCTGGTCGACGTTCGTGGGCATGTTGGAGTACAAGGCCGCCAAGCATGGCAGGTACTTCGGGAGGATAGGCCGCTTCGAACCGACCACCCAAGTCTGCTCCCGCTGCGGACACAGGGATGGTCCAAACCCTTGAACGTCAGGAAATGGACCTGCGAGCAGTGCGGGGCTGTGCATGACCGGGATGAGAACGCAGCAATCAACACCCTGGCCGCCGGACGGGCGGACAGGCTAAACGCCTCGTGGAGCGCAGGTAAGACCGGATCGAGGGGTCCGGCGCGGCGTGATGAAGCAGGAAGCCGCCGAGACGGTCGTGTGGCCGTGGCAGGAGTCCTTGTACTACAGCGGCAGATCATGTGACTGCTGATCGGTTGTGTCGTTGAGCGGTCATGCTGGCTGTTGTGACTGAGGAGCAACTCGGTGAGTGGGCCGAGGAGTTAGCGGTCTTCCTGGCTGGTCTCGGGCACTTGTTCGCGCGGCCGGAGCCGCGGGAGGTGTTCGCGGACCTGGTCGAGGGGCTGCTGTCGGACCTGCGCAGGAAGAACGCGTGGACGATGTCCGCACGCGCGGGCCACGTCACGCCCTCGCGGATCCAGAAGTTCCTGAACGCGGCCTCGTGGTCGGCGGACGCCCTGCTCGGCGAGCTGTGCGCCTACGTCGCCGAACACCTGGGCGACCCGGCCGCGACGCTCGTCCTGGACGACACACAGGTGCAGAAGAAGGGGACCAAGTCGGTGGGGGTCGCCAGGCAGCACTGCGGGGTGACCGGCGACGTACGGAACTGCCAGGTCATGGTGATGCTGACCTACGCCGCCCCTGGCGGGCACACCTACATCGACCGCCGCCTGTACCTGCCCGCGGCCTGGACCCGCGACCGGGCCCGCTGCCGCGAGGCCGGGGTACCCGACGCGGTCGCGTTCGCCACGAAGCCGCAGCTGGCGGTTCGCATGCTCGAACAGGCCTTGGCCGAGGGGGTGCTGTTCTCCTGGGTCGTGGCCGACTCCGGTTACGGCCGCGATGGCGGCCTGCGCGACTTCCTGCATCGCGAACGCCTGTCCTACGTGCTGGCGGTCCCGGTCACTCTGCCGCTGGCCGGCCCGCCCGGCAGCCCCGCCCCGGGCACCGCGAGGATCAAGCGCGCGGACCACCTGCTGCCCTACGCGAAGCGCCGTGACCAGTGGGAACGCCGCTCCTGCGGGGAGGGTTCCAAGGGCCTGCGCTACTACGACTGGACCCTGTTCGCGGTGAAGGCCACCGGACAGGAACCGGCCGACGGATTCGAACACCATCTGCTGATCCGCCGCTCCACCCACAAGAAGCAGCTCGCCGGCGGACGGTTCGACTACGAGTACGCCTACTTCCTCGTCCACGCCCCCATGGGCACCCCGGCCGGTGCGGCGATCGGGCAGGCCGGCGTGAGATGGCAGATCGAGGAGGACAACGAGCAGGGAAAACAGCTCACCGGTCTGGACCAGTACCAGGTCCGCAAGTGGACCCCGTGGCACCGCAGCGTCACCTGCACGATGCTCGCCCACGCCTTCATCACCGTCCGGCGCGCCCGGCACCCGGGCGATGTTCCCGAGCTCCCGCACGACACAACGAGCCTGGCCGAAGCCGCCCCCGCGCCCCCCGGGGCGGCTGCGGTCCCGACCTCCCGCGCGCGCGAATCCGGCCCGATGGTCCGGCTGACCCTCTCGGCCATCGCCGGACTCCTCGCCCTCACCGGCCTGGCCGTCCGCCACGACGACGCCGAGCTCCTGCGCCAGCACCACTGGCGAGTCGAACACCAGACCGCAGCCGCCATCAGCCACTACCAGCGACGCGGCGACCCCCTGCCCGCACACCTTCGCCCAACCAAACCGACCCGATCACATCAGCAAGATCCGCCGCTGTAGTACAGGCCAGGTGATCACGGACCTGAAAGACGTCAGCCTGCTCCACCAGCGGTATGCCAAACTTCGCATCCAGGCCCTCAATCCCACGGACAGTGCGGGCCTGTTGATGCGGCGAGGTCACGGGCGCGCGCCCGTAGCGTGAGGAGCCCTTGTAGACTCACCAGGTTTTGGTGATCTCCTCAGAGGGGTGGCACGAGTACGTGCAAGCGATTCGAAGAACACTGGTGGCCGGAGTCGTGCTCGCGGCGGGTCTGTTCGCCGGTACGGCGGCGGGCCCGGCCGTCGCGGCGGGGACCGCCCCCGCCGGGAAGCCGGTGAGCCTGATCTCGTACAACGTGTGCGGCGCGTCGACGTGCAAGAGCAGCGCGGCGGACGAGGACGTGTGGGCGGACGAGGCGCTGCAGAAGGTGCCTGACCTGGGAGCCACCGATGTGGTCATGCTTCAGGAGCTGTGCGCCGGCCAGTACGAGAAGCTGATGCAGAAGCTGGGCGCGGGATACTCCGGCCATTTCACGGCCAAGCTCAGCAGCTCCGGATGCGACCAGTGGAGCACCACGGCCACGCCGACCACTGATTCGACCCGGCTCGGACAGGCCGTCATCCTGCGGACGAGCGCGGGCGTCGTCGGATCGTCCGTCCAGGTCACGGCGAACGACACGCGGCTCGCGGTGTGCGCGAAGGGTCCGGTCGCCGGCCGCCACACCCTGGCCTGCAGCGTCCACCTGTCCGCCAGTACCTCGGCGGGCGATATGCACGAGCTGTTCGGGCACATCGAGGCGAACGCGGGCGGCGCCGCCGTGATCCTCGGCGGCGACTTCAACGCAAGGCCCGACGTCGTGGATCCGACGGTCGGCCCGGGCAGGCCCGTGACGGGCCCGCTCGTGGAAGCGGACGCCGGGCCGAAAACCCCGACGGCGGGGTGGAACTCCACCACCAAGGCCTACACGGCGAAGTTCGACCACGCGTTCTTCAGCTCGGAGGACTTCGAGACCCCGTCCGCGTCCGTCGCGGACGTGCAGCTCGCCGGAACGAAGGACCACGCCCTCCTGCGGGCGAAGACGGTCACCCGGGCCCCCGTGGACGGCGATCTCACCGGAGACGGCCGCCCCGACCTGCTCGCCGTACGCAAGGACGGGACGCTGCGCCTCTACCCGGGCATCGGCGCCGGCCGGTTCGGCTCCCCTCAGCTGATGGGAAGCGGTGGCTGGCTGGGGGCCGTGGTCAGTCACCGCGGCGACTGGACCGGCGACGGGCGCGAGGACGTGGTGGCGCGGATCGGCGACAACCTGTGGGTCTACCCCAACGTGGGCGGCGGAACGCTGGGCGAGCGCGTAGCCGTACTCAACCGGGAAACCGGCTGGACGGGCACCGTCCCGCTCGCCGCCGGAGACCTCGACGGCGACGGCCAGAGCGACCTGGTCGTCAAGAGCGCGAGCGGCAGCCGCCTGTGGCTGCACCGGGGCGGCACCCCGGCGACCGGCCCCTCACTGCCCCGCGCGGCGATCGAGCTGCTGCCCACCGAGGGGGACTGGGCGGATCACGACGTCCTCACCCCGGGGGACGTCACTGAGAACCCGGCCGAGACCGGTGACGAGAACATGGCCGACCTGTGGGCACGCAACCGAACCACGGGTGAGCTCAAGGAGTTCCGCTCCAAGGGCGCGGCCGGCCTGGCCGCGCCCCAGACGATCGGCGGCGACACCTGGACCGCCGCACAGCGCCCCCTGGCCGTCTCCCTCGGCGACGCGGACGCCGACGGCCGCGCCGACCTCTGGGTCACCACGAAGTACGACGCGACAACGGCCACGGGCGGCGACCTGTGGTTCCGCCCGGGCACCACGGGCACCTTCGGCACCCCGGTCCGAGTCGGCGAAGGCGGCTGGGCCTACATCGAGTCCCTCGCCTGAGAAACACCGGAGCCCCGGCGCGACACTGCGCGTCGGGACTCCCAAGCCGCCGGCCCGTCTCCCCAGGGGGGAGGCGGGCCGGCGGTCATTGGTCAGTGGTCTGGGCTAGCCGGTGGCTCCGAGGGGTGAGGCGAGGCCGGAGGCGTACCAGCGTTGCGCGTTGGAGACATTGCAGTCGAACAGTTCGAGCTGGGTGCCGTTGTCGATGCGGGCGTACGGCAGGTCGAGGCAGCGGCCGGACTGCGGGTTGTAGAAGCCGCTGGTGGCGGTGGGGAGCCATTGCTGGCCGCCGGCACCGTTGCAGGTGTTGAGCTGGATGAGCGTGCGGTTGGCAGTGCCTCCGGCCGCGACGGTCAGGCACTTGCCTACCACGCGCAGTTCGCCGTTCTCGCGGACGTTGAACGTCTGGGAGGCGCCGGGGTCGGCGTTGCAGTCGTGGATGTAGATGCGGTCGCCTTCGGCATTGCTGCCGTAGTCGTCGTCCGCGCACTTGGTGCTGCTCACTGCGGACACGAGGGTGGTGCTGGTCGCGGAGGGGACGGTGGAGTGGTCGTAGACCGCCACGTTGCTGATGCGTCCCATCCAGAAGGAGGACGGCTGACTCTGGTTCTTGAAGCGGCCGAGGACCATCGGGCCAGTGGCGCTCCAGACGTTGGCCTTGGGGTGGTGGCCGGTGCCGGCGAGGGTGCCGTTGACGTACAGGGCGATCAGGCCGGTGGTCTCGTCGTAGGTGGCGGTGAGCTGGGTCCACTCGTTGATGCGGACGTTGGCGGCGTCGCTCATGGTGGTGGTCTGGTTGTAGTCCCAGCCGTCGTCGTCCCTCGCATGACCGCTCAACGACACAACCGATCAGCAGTCACATGATCTGCCGCTGTAGTACTTGGCTCGCGGGCCAAGGTGCATGTCAAATGAACGAGCACTTCGTAGTGGTGGGGCCGTACCCCTTGCGCCGATCGTGGGCTGGGGCGGCCGGTTCGCGTGAGCGACGTGGCAGGTCGTCCGGGTGGACTTGCTGCGCATAGATTTGGCCCCATGCCGAACCGCCTCGCGAACGAGACCTCCCCTTACCTGCTCCAGCATGCCGACAACCCCGTCGAGTGGTGGCCCTGGTCCCCGGAGGCCTTCGCGGAGGCACGGGAGCGTGGTGTACCCGTTCTGCTAAGCGTTGGGTATAGCTCGTGTCATTGGTGTCATGTCATGGCCAACGAATCCTTCGAGGACGAGCTGACGGCCGCCTATCTCAACGAGCACTTCGTCAACGTCAAGGTCGACCGCGAGGAGCGGCCCGACATCGACGCCGTGTACATGGAGGCCGTGCAGGCCGCCACCGGGCAGGGTGGCTGGCCCATGACCGTGTTCCTGACGGCCGACGCCGAGCCGTTCTACTTCGGGACCTACTTCCCGCCCGAGCCCCGGCACGGGATGCCCTCCTTCATGCAGGTGCTCGAAGGCGTGCGCACCGCGTGGGTCGGGCGGCCCGAGGAGGTGGCGGAGGTCGCGCAGCGGATCGTACGGGACCTCGCGGGGCGGCAGCTCGACTACGGGAAGGCCGGCACCCCCGGGCCCGAGGAGCTCGCGCAGGCGCTGCTCGGGCTGGTGCGGGAGTACGACTCCACGCGCGGGGGGTTCGGCGGGGCGCCGAAGTTCCCGCCGTCCATGGTGCTGGAGTTCCTGCTGCGCCACCACGCCCGGACCGGGTCCGACGGGGCGCTGGAGATGGCGGCCGATACGTGTGAGGCCATGGCGCGGGGCGGGATCTACGACCAGCTCGGGGGCGGCTTCGCGCGGTACTCCGTGGACCGGGAGTGGGTCGTGCCGCACTTCGAGAAGATGTTGTACGACAACGCGCTGCTGTGTCGGGTCTACGCCCACCTCTGGCGCACCACCGGGGACGATCTCGCGCGCCGGGTCGCCCTGGAGACCGCCGACTTCATGGTCCGCGAACTGCGCACCCACGAGGGCGGCTTCGCCTCCGCCCTGGATGCCGACAGCGAGCACCCGGAGACCGGCAAGCACGTGGAGGGGGTCTACTACGCCTGGACTCCGGCCCAGTTGCGGGAGGTGCTGGGGGAGGAGGACGGGGATCTGGCCGCCGCCTGTTTCGGGGTGACGGAGGAGGGGACCTTCGAGCACGGCATGTCCGTACTCCAACTGCCCGCGCAAGGGCCGGACATCGGTGACGAGCGGCTCGCCGGTTTCAAGGAGCGGCTGCTCGCCGCGCGGCAGGCGCGGCCCGCGCCCGGCCGGGACGACAAGATCGTCGCCGCCTGGAACGGGCTGGCCATCGCGGCCCTCGCCGAGTGCGGGGCCTTCTTCGACCGGCCCGACCTGGTCGAGCGGGCCACCGAGGCCGCCGATCTGCTCGTACGGGTCCATATGGATGGGCGGGCGCGGCTCGCGCGGACCAGCAGGGACGGGCGCGTCGGGGTCAACGCCGGGGTGCTGGAGGACTACGGGGACGTCGCCGAGGGGTTCCTGGCGCTGGCGGCCGTCACCGGTGAAGGGGTCTGGCTGGAGTTCGCCGGGTTCCTCGTCGACCTGGTCCTGGACCGGTTCACCGCCGAGGACGGCTCGCTGTACGACACCGCGCACGACGCGGAGCGGCTGATCAGGCGGCCGCAGGACCCGACCGACACCGCGGCCCCCTCCGGCTGGACCGCCGCGGCCGGCGCCCTGCTCTCGTACGCCGCGCACACCGGTTCGCAGGCGCACCGTACGGCGGCCGAGCGGGCGCTCGCCGTGGTGCACGCGCTCGGGCCGCGCGCTCCGCGCTTCATCGGGCACGGGCTGGCGGTCGCCGAGGCGCTGGTCGACGGGCCGCGCGAGGTCGCCGTGGTCGGCCATCCGGAGGATCCGGCGCGGGCGGAGCTGCACCGGGTGGCGCTGCTGGGGACGGCTCCCGGGGCGGTCGTGGCGACGGGCATGCCGGGGGCGGAGGACGGCAGCGGCGGGGAGTTCCCCCTTCTGGCCGAGCGCACGCTCATGCGCGACCTCCCGACGGCGTATGTCTGTCGACATTTCGTCTGCGCGCGGCCTACGACCGATCCGGTCGAGCTGGCGGAGCAGTTGGGTACGGTTCGTCCCTGAAAGCACTGGAGTAGCGTCAATTCCGGTTGTCTGAAGGTCACTTCGGCAACGTGGTTTTTATCTGGAAAGCGCCTACGCGTCATGTTTGCTGCCTAGTCTCGTGACTTCGGAGTCACCGATCAGTCACGGACAGCGCCCTCGGGCGCCGGGGGAGCGCGCACCGGGGGTTGCGCAGGCGGGGGAATCGGGGGTGGGGCGAGGACGGCGGGCTGGGGAGCCCGCCGCGCGTCCGCCCCCGGGGGGTTGAAGGATCGCCGCCTGGGGTTGCGGCATGTCTGTGGGGGGCGCTTTGTTCATATCCATATTCATCTGCGTCGTATCGCTCGCGCTCTTCTGGATGGCGGCGTTCACGCTCTGGTGGCAGATGCACGCGTGGCGGACGCCCGAGACGCTCGCCTCGACCCGTTTCGACCGCCCCGACGGCGGCGGCCGGCTGGCCTTCTCCCTGCTGCTGCCGGCCCGCCACGAGCAGGCCGTGCTGGAGCACACCATCGAGCGGCTCCTGGAGTCGAGCCACCGCGACTACGAGATCATCGTGATCGTCGGCCACGACGACCCCGGGACCGCGGAGGTGGCCGAGCGCGCCGCCGCCCGCGCGCCCGGTCTCGTACGCGTCATCACCGACCACCACGAGGTCAAGAACAAGCCGAAGGCCCTCAACACCGCCCTCCCGCACTGCCGGGGCGACATCGTCGGGGTCTTCGACGCCGAGGACCAGGTCCATCCCGAGCTGCTGTCCCACGTGGACCACGCCTTCCGCGCCACCGGCGCCGACGTGGTCCAGGGCGGGGTCCAGCTCATCAACTTCCACTCCAGCTGGTACAGCCTGCGCAACTGCCTGGAGTACTTCTTCTGGTTCCGCTCCCGGCTGCACCTGCACGCCGAGAAGGGCTTCATCCCGCTCGGCGGCAACACCGTCTTCGTGCGCACCGAAGTCCTGCGCGAGGCCGGCGGCTGGGACCCGAACTGCCTCGCCGAGGACTGTGACCTGGGCGTACGGCTGTCCTCCGTCGGCAAGAAGGTGGTCGTCGCCTACGACTCCGACATGGTGACCCGTGAGGAGACCCCGGGGTCGCTGGTCAGCCTCCTCAAGCAGCGCACCCGCTGGAACCAGGGCTTCCTCCAGGTCTACCGCAAGAAGGACTGGCAGCAGCTGCCCGGCCGCGGTCAGCGCTGGCTGGCCCGCTACACGCTGATGACCCCGTTCATGCAGGCCACGTCCGGGGTCGTCATCCCGGTGAACTTCGCCGTGGCCGTCTTCCTCGACGTGCCCGTCGGCGTCGCGATCGTCACCTTCCTGCCGATGATCACCGCGATGGTGACCTTCGTCTTCGAGGTGGTCGGCCTGCACGACTTCGGCCGCCAGTACGGGCTGCGGGTGCGCTTCACGCACTACGTCAAGCTCGTGGTCGGCGGCCCGTTCTACCAGGTGATGCTGGCCGGCGCCGCGATCCGCGCGGTCTGGCGCGAGCAGCGGGGACGCAACGAGTGGGAGCTCACCAGCCACACCGGAGCCCACCTCGCGTCCGCGTCCGCGTCCGGTGAAGCGGGCACACCCGTCATCCGCGGCAGTGCCGGCGCCCCGAGCACCCTCACCCGAGAGGACAGCCCCCATTGAATCCTCCCCTCCCTGAAGGGAGGGGAGTCCTCGCCCTCCAGGGCTGATCGGGGATTTCTAGCTCACGCTGCCAGGCCAGGCAGCGCCTGGTCTGGTCTTACGCGATCAGCACTAGCCGGGTTGAGACCAGCCCGGACCAGCATCACGCGGGCGGAGTTCTTGTCCCTGGGAGACACGGCTCCGCACACGGTGCAGGCGTAGGTACGTTCCGAAAGGGGTAGTGCGTGCTTGGTTCTCGCTCCGCACTGCGCGCAGTCCATGGTGGTGTGCGCGGGGTGGACAAGGTGCACGGTCCGGCCGTGCTTTCGGCCCATCTCGATCAGGGTCGTCTTCGTCGCGGAGATCGCCGCGTCGGCCGCCTTCCTGGCCATGGTGGACTTGGCGAGGAACTTCGGGCGGAAGTCCTCAACCGCCAGGGCGTCATGATCGCGGACCACGCGCTTGGCCCACTTGCGGCCGGTGTCCTGGCGTTGCCGGGCCACCTTCTTGTGCAGCTTCGCGACGTGCCTTTTCGCCGCCTGGTATCCCTTCGACCCGGGTTTGCCCTTCGCCGGTTTCCGGCGGGCCATCATCCGCTGATGGCGGGCGAGCCCAGCAGCCGCCTTCTTGCCGTGCTCGGCGTGCGGAAGGTCGTGGTCGTCACTGGTGGTGGTCGCGGTCTCCTCCACTCCCCAGTCGATCCCGATCACACGACCGGTCTCAGGCAGCGGCTCGACCTCGGCGGGGACGATGAACGAGCAGTACCAGTGCCCAAGACTGTCCTGATACACGCGCACGCTGGACGGGCCCGCGGGAAGGTTCCGCGACCACACCACACTCAGCACGATCCCGCCCGCCAGGTACAGGCGGCCGTCCTTCAAGCGGAAACCGCGCTTGGTGTAGTTCAGGGACGGCAGTGCTTCCCGCTTCTTCTTCCACTTCGGCATCCCGGCCCGCTGCCGCACTGGCAACCGGTCCTTGACGTCCTTCTGCGCCTTGGCGCGGGACTTCCCGAAATCCCGGATCAACTGCTGCTGCACAACCGACGACCCATCCCGCAGCCAGACGATCCGGGTCCGGGCCTCGGTCAGCATCTTGTCGAGCTGCGCCGGGCCACAGGTCCGCTTGTCCGCCCCCTCAGGCCGAGCCTTGTTCCACAGATGCGTCTGCTTCGACTTCGCGCAGCACTCGTTCCACACCCACCGGCACCGGTCCCACTCACCCATCAGGGCAGTGAGCGCGGTAGACGACACGCGGACGCGGAAGGTCCACCGGGCATGCCCGGCATCCCCCACGATCGGTGTCGTCCTCATCCCAACAACGTAGCCCCGCCCACTGACAACAGCCGGAAGAGCAGGTCAGACCAGATGCGAACCGAACTCCGGCGCTCCGCGCCTCCACCCCAAGGACCCATTCCTCCTCGGCCTGAAGGCCGGAGCCTCCTGGGAGAAATCCGGTGACCACCACTCTGCCCGCGGCCACTGATCCCCAGCCCGGTGCGGCCATCACCGACGCCACTGCCCATGCCTCCGGCACCGCGACCGCTCTCGTCCCGCGCCAGCGGACCGGCGGACTCGGCGTCCGCCCGCCCGCGCCGGCCCGGCCGCTCGTCCGGTTCCGTTCCTCGCGCCCCGACCTGTTGCTCTGCGGGGTGCTGCTGCTCGCGATCCTCCTCGTGCAGGGCTGGAACATCACCAACTTCCCGACCCTCAGCGACGACGAGGGCACCTACCTCGCGCAGGCCTGGGCCGTCCAGGAGGGCCGGGGACTGGCCCACTACACCTACTGGTACGACCACCCCCCGCTCGGCTGGATCCAGATCGCGGGCCTGACCTACCTGCCGTCCCTGTTCGTGCCCGAGTCGATGACCGTCGCGCCGATGCGGTTCTCGATGCTCGTGGTCTCCGCCGCCAGCGCGGTCCTGCTGTACGTGCTCGCGCGCCGGCTCTGGCTGCCGCGCTGGGCGGCCGGCCTCGCCATGGGCCTGTTCGGCCTCTCCCCGCTCTCCGTCGTGCTCCAGCGGGAGATCTTCCTCGACAACATCGCCGTGATGTGGATGCTGCTGGCCTTCTGCCTCGCCGCGTCCCCCAGCCGCCACCTGTGGCACCACTTCGCCTCCGGCCTGGCGGCCGCAACCGCCGTGCTGACCAAGGAGACGATGCTGGTGGTGCTCCCGGCGCTGCTGGTGACCATGTGGCGCCACAGCCACCGGGACACCCGCAAGTTCGCCGTCACCGGGGCCATCACCGCCTGCGTGCTCATCGGGGTGACGTACCCCCTGTACGCGCTGCTCAACGCCGAGCTGCTGCCCGGCTCCGGCCACGTCTCGCTCATCGGCGGGATCGTCTACCAGATGGGCCGGGCCGGCTCCGGCTTCATCCTCGACCCCGGCTCCGGCTCGCACGGGGTCTTCGAGTCCTGGCTGTACTACGACACCGTGCTGCCGCTCGGCGGACTGGCCGGCGCGGTCCTGCTCCTCGTCACCATCCGCTGGTCGGTCACCGCCCGGGCGCTCGCCGGCCCGGCGCTGGCCGTGGTCATCCTGGGCCTCGTCGCGCTGCGCCCCTCCGGCTACCTCCCGGCGATGTACGTGATCCAGGCGCTGCCGTTCCTGGCGCTGGTCCTCGCCGGGGGCGCGGCCAGCGTCACCCACGCCGTGCTGCGCCGCCGCCGGGCGCCGGGGGAGCGGCGCGCCCTGGCCTACGGGCGGTGGGCGCTGGTCGGCGTCCTGGCCGCCGCGGCCGCCGTGTACCTCGTCCCGCGCTGGTACGACGGCAACCGCACGGCGCTCACGGTCGACGCGAACGCCCCGTACCGGGAGGCCGCGGCCTGGCTCGGACGCGAGGTGAGCGACCCCGCCACGACCCGGGTGCTGGTCGACGACGCACTGTGGCTGGACGCCGTCCACCACGGGTTCGACCCGGGGCTCGGCGCCATCTGGTTCTACAAGGCCGACCTGGACCCGGCGGTCACCAAGACCCTGCCGGGCGGCTGGCGGGACATCGACTACGTGGTCTCCTCGCCCACCGTCCGGCGCGACGCGGCGCAACTGCCCAACGTGAAGGCCGCGTTGGAGCATTCGACGCCGGTCGCCGTCTTCGGTACGGGCGAGGACCGCATCGAGATCCGCCGCACCGACCCCACGGCCCGCACCGTCAACGGGAGTTGATCCGGCATGACCGAAGACCTGTGGGTCCCGCACCCCCTGCGCGCACCGTACGCCCCGCGCGCACCACATGCCCCGCACCTGCCGGAGGACGTCGCCGAGGCGCCCGCCCCGGGCAGTGTCACCCTCATCATCCCGACCTTCAACGAGGCCGGGAACATAGCCGAGTTGCTGCGCAGGCTGGCCATCGCGCTGCCCGCGCACCTGCCCTGCTCGGTGCTGTTCGTCGACGACTCCACGGACGACACCCCGGCCGTCATCGAGAAGGCCGCCCTGGAATGCGCCTTCCCGGTGGCGGTCCTGCACCGCGAGACCCCCGCCGGAGGGCTCGGCGGGGCGGTCGTGGAGGGCATCGCGCGGGCGGACACGGACTGGATCGTCGTCATGGACGCCGACCTCCAGCACCCGCCCCACCTGGTCCCCGAGCTCGTCGGGGAGGGCGCGCGCACCGGCGCCGACCTGGTCGTGGCCTCCCGCTACATCGCCGGGGGCAGCCGGGCCGGGCTCGCCGGGAGCTACCGGATCGCCGTCTCGCGCGGAGCGACCTGGCTGACCAAGGGGCTCTTCCCGCGGGCCCTGCACGGGATCAGCGATCCGATGAGCGGGTTCTTCGCGATGCGCCGCTCGGCGGTCACGGAGGAGGCGCTGAAGCCGCTGGGCTACAAGATCCTGCTGGAGCTGGCCGTGCGCTGCCGGCCGGCGCGGGTGGCCGAGGTGCCCTTCGTCTTCCAGGACCGCTTCTCCGGGGAGTCCAAGTCCACCGCCCGCGAGGGCCTGCGCTTCCTGACCCACCTCGCCTCGCTGCGCTCCGCGACCCCGCTGGCCCGCATGATCGGCTTCGGGCTGGTCGGGCTCTCCGGCTTCGTACCGAACCTGGCCGCGCTGTGGATGCTCACGCACACCGGGATGAACTACCTGCTCGCCGAGGTGGTGGCGAACCAGGCCGGGGTGCTGTGGAACTTCCTCCTCATCGAGACCCTGCTCTTCCGCGACCGGCGCCGGCACCGCCGCTGGGCCGACCGGTTCGGGCGCTTCACGCTGCTGGCCAACGCCGATCTGCTGCTGCGGATCCCGCTGATCGCGCTGCTCGTCGGCACCTGGGGCTTCGGGGTCCTGTCCGCGACCGCGCTCGCGCTGGTCACCACCTTCGTCCTGCGGTTCGCGGCGACGGAGGCACTCGTCTACCTCCCGCGCAAGGCGGGCTCCACCCGCACGAGTTGAACCGTACGAGAACCGCACGAGTTGAGCCGCACGAAGGGATGCTCCCCATGCGAAGGAAGATCCGGCGCAGGGCAGGGTGGCGGGCCGCTCTGCTGGCCGTCGGGGCGATGACCGCGGGCCTGCTGCTGACCGCACCGCAGCAGGCCACGGCCGGACCGCCCAACCTGCTCACCAACCCCGGTTTCGAGACCGCCGGCCCGGCCGGCTCCGACATGCCCTCCTGCTGGTCGAAGTCCGGCTGGGGCGACAACGACTTCAGCTTCACCACCGTCGCCGACGCGCACTCCGGCACCAAGGCGATGAAGGTCTCGCTCACCCGCCGGGTGGACGGCGACCGCAAGGCCCTGGTCACCGAGAACGGCACCTGCGCCCCGACGGTCGTACCGGGCCGCCAGTACGACCTCTCGGCCTGGTACAAGTCGAACACCCCGGACGTGTCGGTGACGGTGTTCCGCCACGACACGACGGCCGGCTGGCAGTACTGGACCGATCTGCAGAACCCGCCCGTCAGTGCCGCGTGGGCGCGCACGGAGGTCCGTACGCCGGCGGTCCCGCCGGGCACCGACAAGATCGTGTGGGGTCTGTCCGTCTACGGGGTGGGCACGCTCACCACCGACGACTACGCGCTGGAGGAGGTGGCCGTGCCCCCGCCGCCGGCCACCTGTACGGGCACGGCCACGGAGTGCGCGAAGGGCAAGTGGGAGGTGATCGCCGCCAAGAACCCGGTGCGCTCCATGCACGCCGTCGTGCTGAAGAACGGCAAGGTGCTGCTGATCGCGGGCTCGGGCAACGACATCGCCCAGTTCAACGCGGGCACCTTCACCTCCGCCGTCTACGACCCGGCGAACGGCTCGTTCAAGACGATCCCGACGCCCGTGGACATGTTCTGCTCCGGGCACGTCCAGCTGTCCGACGGCCGGGTGCTGGTGATGAGCGGCAACAAGGGCTATCCCTCGGCGGACGGCACGATCGGCTACCAGGGGCTGAAGGACTCGTACACCTTCGACCCGGCGACCGAGAAGTACACGAAGACCAACGACATGAACGGCGGGCACTGGTACCCGTCGGCGACGATCCTCGGCAACGGCGACGTGATCTCCTTCGGCGGACTGAAGGAGGACTCCACCGGCAACGTGACCGCGGAGAAGTTCTCGGCGGCGCAGAACAAGTGGCTGCCGATGAACGAGGTCAACCAGACCTGGTCGTACTGGGGCCTGTACCCGTCGATGATCCTCATGCAGGACGGCCGGCTCTTCTACTCGGGCAGCCACACCTTCGGCAACGGCACCCCTGGCACCGGCGCCTCCGTCTACGACTACGCCGCCAACACCATCACCGACGTGCCGGGCCTGCGCAACAAGGACCAGCGCGACGAGTCGGCGAGCGTGCTGCTGCCCCCGGCACAGGACCAGCGGGTCCTGACCATCGGCGGCGGCAACAACGAGACCAACCCGGCCGCGAACCGGATCACCGACATCATCGACCTGAAGCAGCCGAGCCCCGCCTACACGGCCGGCCCGGACCTGCCGCAGGGCCTGGTCGACCAGGGCGCCGGCAAGCGCCCGCAGACCGGCGCCGAGGGCAAGATGTACGTGTCCGCCGTGCTGCTCCCGGACGGCAAGGTGCTGGAGACCGGCGGCGCCCTCCACGACCGGGCCGACCCGGTGTACGAGGCCTCGTTCTTCGACCCGACCACCAACACCTACCAGGCGGGCCTGGCCACCGACCCGATCCCGCGGGGGTACCACTCGGCGTCGTTCCTGATGCCGGACGGCCGCGTCATGTCGGTCGGGGACAACCCGGGCAACGGCACGTACAACCACAACGTGTCGATCTACACCCCGCCGTACCTCTTCAAGGGGGCGCGCCCGCAGATCACCTCGGTGATCGACAAGCAGTGGGTGTACGGGGACACGCAGCGCATCACCGTCAACCGGGCGGTCGCCAAGGCGGAGCTGATCCGTCCGGCGGCGGTCACCCACTCCTCGGACCCGAACCAGCGGTTCGTGGACCTGCCGCTGACGGTCGTCAACGGCACCACCATCGACCTGAACGTCACCAGCAACCCGAACCTGGCGCCCCCCGGCTGGTACATGCTCTTCGCGGTCGACGCGAACGGCGTCCCGTCGATCGCGCAGTGGGTGCACCTGGGCGGCCCGTCGGCCCTGGCGGCCACCGCGGAGCCTCCGACCGCGCACGAGCACACCTTCGCGAACGAGCTGGCGGCCCCGAAGCAGAACCCCGCGAAGCGGGACTCGGCCCCGGTGGCCCCGAACGTGGCCGGCTGCGACCGGCACTACGGCACGGCCAACGTGTGCGTGCCCACGCGGTTCCCGGCGGAGGTGAAGCCGACCACGAAGGCCCGCTGTGACTGGCTGGCCGCCCACAAGTACCCGGCCCGACTGAAGGTCAACGGCAGCGACCCGCTGCGCCTGGACCCGGACGGTGACGGCTACGCCTGCACGTAGGTGCGTGTACCGAGTCGGGGCCCCGCCGCACGTGGAAGCACGCGCGGCGGGGCCCCGGCCCGTCTACTGCGAGTAGGCCGCCAGCGAGATGCCCACGTAGTGGGCGACGAATGCGGCCAGGGTCAGGGAGTGGAAGACCTCGTGGAAGCCGAAGAAGCGGGGTGAGGGGTCCGGGCGCTTCATGCCGTAGATGACGCCGCCGACGCTGTAGAGCAGGCCGCCGACGATGATCAGGACCAGGACGGCGATGCCGCCGGAGCGCATGAAGTCGGGGAGGAAGAAGACCGCCGCCCAGCCCATGGCGATGTAGCAGGGCGTGTACAGCCAGCGCGGGGCGCCGACCCAGAAGACGCGGAAGGCGATGCCGGCCGTGGCCGCGATCCAGACCGCCCACAGCAGGGTCCGGCCGGTGGAGTCCGGCAGGAGCAGCACGGTCAGCGGGGTGTACGTGCCCGCGATGATCAGGAAGATGTTGGCGTGGTCGAGCCGCCGCAGGATGGCCTCGCCGCGCGGGCCCCACGTACCGCGGTGGTAGACGGCGCTGACTCCGAAGAGCAGGCACGCGGTGAGGATGTACACCCCGCACGCCACCCGGGCCCGGGTCGAGTCGGTGAAGGCCATCAGGACGAGGCCGGCGATCACCACGGCGGGGAACATGCCGGTGTGCAGCCAGCCGCGCATGAGCGGCTTGGCCTCCTGATCGGCGGGTTCGACCACCGGAGCGGCCACGGCAGCGGCGTCAGAAGTCATGGCGGCCATGCTACCTACGGTTGCGTAGGTTTCCGTTAGTGCGCTTTACGGAAGATTGACCGGAGTGGCGATGCTCACGTGAGAGGCCCCCTGGACATATGCGCACACGCACCGGATGATCAGATGAGTGCGGTCGACACCGGATGAGCGGAGCGCGAAGCGTCCGGGTCGCGGCCCCCACGGGGCAATCACAAATCAAACCCCTCAACAAGGAGCGATCGTGGCGCGCGACATCGCGGCTGGCACCACTTCCGACGTCCCCACCAAGCACCAGGAGCTCGCCTCCTGGGTCGAGGACATCGCTGCCCTCACCCAGCCGGACCGCATCGTCTGGTGCGACGGCTCCGAGGCCGAGTACGAGGCCCTCTGCGAGGAGCTCGTCTCCAAGGGCACCTTCAAGAAGCTGGACCCGGCCAAGCGCCCGAACTCGTACTACGCCGCCTCCGACCCCTCCGACGTCGCGCGCGTCGAGGACCGGACCTTCATCTGCTCCGAGAAGGAGGAGGACGCGGGCCCGACCAACCACTGGAAGGCCCCTTCCGAGATGAAGGAGCTGTTCGCGGGCAAGGGCGAAGAGGGCGGGATCTTCCGCGGCTCCATGAAGGGCCGCACGATGTACGTCGTCCCCTTCTGCATGGGCCCCCTCGGCTCGGAGCTCTCCGCGATCGGCGTCGAGATCACCGACTCCGCCTACGTCGCGGTCGCCATGCGCACCATGACCCGCATGGGCCGGGCCGTCCTCGACGAGCTCGGCACCGACGGGTTCTTCGTCAAGGCGGTCCACACCCTCGGCGCTCCGCTCGCCGAGGGCCAGGCCGACGTGGCGTGGCCGTGCAACACCACCAAGTACATCTCGCACTTCCCCGAGACCCGCGAGATCTGGTCCTACGGATCGGGCTACGGCGGCAACGCCCTGCTCGGCAAGAAGTGCTACGCCCTGCGCATCGCGTCCGTCATGGCCCGCGACGAGGGCTGGCTCGCCGAGCACATGCTGATCCTCAAGCTCACCCCGCCGGCCGGCGAGGCGAAGTACATCGCCGCCGCCTTCCCGAGCGCCTGCGGCAAGACCAACCTGGCCATGCTGGAGCCGACCATCCCCGGCTGGACCGTCGAGACCGTCGGTGACGACATCGCCTGGATGCGCTTCGGCGAGGACGGCCGCCTCTACGCGATCAACCCCGAGGCCGGCTTCTTCGGCGTGGCCCCCGGCACCGGCGAGCACACCAACGCCAACGCCATGAAGACCATGTACGCGAACACCGTCTTCACCAACGTCGCGCTCACCCCCGACGGCTCCGACGTCTGGTGGGAGGGCATGACCGAAGAGGCGCCCGCGCACCTGGTCGACTGGAAGGGCAACGCCTGGACCCCGGAGTCCGACACCCCGGCGGCCCACCCGAACGCCCGCTTCGCCGTCCCCGCCTCGCAGTGCCCGACGATCGCCCCCGAGTGGGAGGACCCCAAGGGCGTCCCGATCTCCGCGATCCTCTTCGGCGGCCGCCGCGCCTCCGCCGTGCCGCTGGTCACCGAGTCCTTCGACTGGAACCACGGCGTCTTCATCGGCTCGAACATCGCCTCCGAGAAGACCGCCGCCGCCGAGGGCAAGGTCGGCGAGCTGCGCCGCGACCCCTTCGCCATGCTGCCGTTCTGCGGCTACAACATGGGCGACTACATGGGTCACTGGGTCGACGTGGCCAAGGGCAAGGACCAGGCCAAGCTCCCGAAGATCTACTACGTGAACTGGTTCCGCAAGAACGACGCGGGCAAGTTCGTGTGGCCCGGCTTCGGCGAGAACAGCCGCGTCCTGAAGTGGATCGTCGAGCGCCTCGACGGCACCGCCGAGGGTGTGGAGACCCCGATCGGCATCCTGCCGACCGTCGCCTCCCTGGACACCGACGGCCTGGACCTGCCGGCCTCCGACCTGGAGTTCCTGCTCACGGTCGACAAGGAGGTCTGGCGCGACGAGGCCTCGCTGGTCCCCGCCCACCTGAACACCTACGGCGACCACACGCCGAAGGAGCTGTGGGACCAGTACGAAGCGCTCGTCGAGCGCCTGGGCTGAGCCTGCCACCGGGCTGATCAAGCCCCCACCGAACCCCTGCGGCCGGCTGTCCCCGGCCACGGGCTGACGCGGGATTCCCCGACCTAGGATTCCCTGCGACCTTCCAAATAGGTCGTGTGCGTCTGCTGACGGCGGGCCTCCGTTTCACGGAGGTCCGCCGTCATGCGTTCCGCTTCCTCCCGCAGCAGCGTCAGCTGCCGCTCCAGGTGGCGCTCGGGCGATTCGCCGCCCGCCGTGAGCCGGGTCCACCAGCGGGTCCGGTTGTAGGTGTCCACGCACTCCGGCACGTCCGTGCGGATGGCCCGGGTCAGCGCGTGCACCGCCTCCGGGTCGGCGGCCAGCACGCCCGCCACCCAGCCCGGCTCCAGCATCGCCGCGTACAGCCCCAGCAGCCCGGCCAGCACCTCGGCGGGCTCCGCCGGCAGGTCCACCTCGCCGACGTACTCCTCGAGCCGCGCGAAGTCGTCCCGTACGAAGCCCAGCTGCTCGGCGGGCTCCGGCGGTACCGGCGGCGCCGGCACCTCCGGCGGGGCGACGAGCGCGCCCGCCCCGTACAGCCCGGCGACCACCACCGGCCAGTACGTGCCGGCCACCCCGGTGAGGGTCAGGCCCACCCCGACCACCCCGCAGGCGCTGCCGGCCAGGTTCTTCTTCGACTCCAGGTACGCGAGGAGCCGCGCGCCGACCGGCCTACTGGTAGCCACGGATCTCCTCGAAGGCTCCGTCCAGCGAACCGTTGCCGTCGGTGGCGTCGAAGAGCCGCCCGCCGGTCAGTTCGGTGATGTGCGCGAGCTCCTTGCGGTCCGAGTCGCCGAACAGCACCGCGAAGACCGGGGTGTGCTTCTGCGCCTCGGGCAGTCCCGCGTAGAAGGCGTCGAAGTGCTTGGCCCCGACGCCCGCGGTGTTCTCGCCGTCCGTCATCAGCACGATCGAGGTGAAGGCGTCCGCGTTGCCCTTGCCGAGCTGCTGGTACGCCGCCTCCAGGCTGCTGTAGATCGCCGTGCCCCCGTCCGGCCTCAGCGCCTTCACGTCCCCCCGGATCGCGTCCAGGGCGGGACCGGGGTTGCCCGGCTCGACCGTGTGCGTCAGGACCTTCTTCACCTTGTCGCCGAAGGGCAGCAGCGTGACCTCCTCGCGGTCCCGGAACCGCTCCCCGGTGCCCGAACTCCCGGTCCCCGTCAGGTCGGTGAGCGCCGACTTCAGCCGGCCGATCCGGTCCTCCTCGGCCATCGACCCCGAGGTGTCCAGCACGTACACCGTGCGCGAGGGCCGGCGCAGCTCGTTCTCGTAGCTGGCCAGCAGCCCGTCCGCCACCGACCGGGTGCCCGGGAAGGGCAGCTCCCGCCGCTTGTCCGGGTTCAGTCCGGCCGCCGGGGTCACCCCGGCGGCGACCGGCCGCCGGAAGGTCTTCTCGGTGATCGCCTTCTGCGCCTCGGTGCCGCGCAGGTACTCGGTCAGCGCGCGCCCCGACTCGCGGGCCCCGGCCGGGGCCGAGGTCAGCAGGGTCAGCGGGTAGTGGGCCGTGACCACGCCGTCGAGCGGCCGGATCACCGTCAGGCCCGTCTTCGCGTCCCGGTTCATGGACAGCAGCACCGACTCGTAGTTCACCAGCGCGTCCACGTCCCCGCGCTGGCCGTACGCCGTCGCCAGCCAGCCCGAGGAGCCCGAGGTCAGCTTCTGCCCGGTGAAGAACTCCTTCAGCTTCGGCTGCGCCTTCGCCACGTCCGCGTCGGTCAGCGCCGCCTGTGCGCCCGAGAGCCCGGAGGCCACCGAGACCAGGGCGGAGAAGCCGGAGTTGGAGCGCACCGGGTCGGTCATCCCGTACGTCAGCTTCCCGGCGGCCACGGCCTCGTGGACCGCCGACCAGGTGACCGACTCGGGCTTCCAGCCCAGCCGGGCCAGCGCCTCGGGCTTCACGCCGAGGGCGACGGGCGAGGACATCACCGGGGTCTCGCTCGACAGCTTGCCCGCGGCCTCGGGCCGCAGGCGCAGGTAGTCGTTGGAGGAGAGCCAGACGGCGTCGAACTTTCCGTCCGCCGTGCCGGAGGCGATCTGCTCGACCGCGTCGAGGGTGCCCGACATGGTCAGCTCCACGGCGACCCCGGTGGCGGCCTTCGCCGCCTTCAGCACCTCGTCCATGTCGGACAGCTCGCTGGAGGCCAGTACGCGGAGCTTGCCCTCCTGGTACGCGGTCCGCTCCGGCTTCGTGTGGGCGGGATCCTCCGTGCACGCGCTCGCCCCGAGCAGGGTCGCGGCGAGCGCCACCGCCGCGGCGAGCCGTCTGCGCATCACAGCGCTGCGGATGCTCATGCCGTTCATCGGGCGTCGCCGCCTTCCAGGGCGCTCGCGGTGCGGGTGCGCGCCAGGTACGCGGAGGCGTGTCGGAGTTCGCCGGTCAGGGATTCCACGGTGGCGGCCATGTTCTCGGTGGCCTGCACCTTGAAGGTGTCGATGGTGTCGAGCGTCTTGTAGATCTGGGCGAAGGCCGTCCGCAGCGTCTCCGCGCCGACGGCCGGGTCGGCGGCGATCCGCTGGATCTCCCCGCTCTGCGTGGACAGCATCTCCGCGTTGCCGCGGATCAGGCCCTCGGTGGTGTCGCGCAGGCTGTTGATCTGCTGGATCACCTCGCCCTGGGTGTTCAGCGCCTGCGCCAGCATCACGGCGATCCGCAGCGCGGACACCGTGGTGGTCGCGGCCCGGTCGACGCCCTTGATCAGCTCTTCGTTGTTGCGCCGGACCACGTCCATCGCGAGGTAGCCCTGGGCGCAGACGGCCAGCTGGGTCAGCAGGTCCTGGTGCTTCTGCCGTACGGGGAACAGCACGTCCACGCGCAGCGCGTCGGCCTGCTGCGGGTCGCTCTGGCCGGCGATCCGCTGTTCGACGGCCGCGTCCAGGGCTTCGGTGAGCACCGCGTACTCCTGGAGCTTGCCCATGGTCTCCCACAGGCGGGCGCGCTCGGTGTGCAGGGCGGCGTTGTCGCGCCGCAGCTCGTCCTGGCCGCCGCGCAGCGCGCCGACGATCCGGTTGAGGGTGGCTTGCGAGGAGGCGTACTTGGCCACGTGGTCGCGGAACTTGTTGCCGCCGGGCAGCTTGGAGATGAGCTTGCGCACGCCCCTCACCGAGCCGGCCGAGCCGCCTGAACCTTCGCTCGGGTCCAAGTCCTCGACGGTGCGGCGCAGTTCGACCAGCGAGCCCGCTACGCGGGCCTGGGCGTCGCCGCCGCCGTCCGCGGCGAGGGAGCGTACGGCCCGCTCCAGCATGCGGTTGGACTGCTGGGCGGCGCCGCGGATGTCGGCGGAGCCGAGGCCGGCGATCTCCCCGATGCGGTGCGCGAACTCGGGGGAGCGGCTGTCGACGCCGGCCAGCGAGCCGACGTACTCCCCGGCCCGGCGGGCCATCTCCTCGCGCACCCCGTCCTGGAGTGGTACCAGGCCGGAGGCCTGCTCCCGCTGGACGGGGGCCACGGGCTCGGGAGCGGTGAGGACGAGCGGAGCGTTCTCGGGTGGAGTCAGTGTCATGCTGATCGGTCCCCCTATCCCTTGGCGCGGGCGGCGAGCGCCATCAGGACCTTGACGGTCGGTGCGCTGACCTGGCGGATGCCGGTCAGCCCCGGGTTGAGGTACGCGGTGTGCGGCGCGGTGGCGGCGGTGAACTCGGTCAGGCCCTCCGTCGGCCGGAACCCGTGGCGGACCGCGAGCGCGCGCAGCTTCGGGTCCTCGGCGAGCAGGGAGCCGAGCTCCCCGGCCTTCTCGCTGATCGGCACGAAGGTGTGCGGGGAGTTGACGGTGGTGTCCGGGTAGAGCACGACCATGTCGCCCGGATCCTGCTTCTGCTGGAGCAGGCTGGCCACCTGGGACTCGTAGGCGAGGATGAGCGGTTCGCCGCTGCCGCTGATGAAGGAGCGGAAGGGGTCGTCCGTGCTCTGCTCCAGGGCGCCCTGGACGGAGATCAGCTTCTTCATCAGGGGCGCGGTCCGCTCGATGGCGGCGTCGTCGGAGACGACGGCCGAGCTGTTGGCGACGTTCGAGGTGGTGGCGAGGAAGAGCGCGCCCGAGTTGGAGGTGGTGGGGTCGGTGGTCTTGATGAACACCGTGCCGGCCAGCTCGGGGTAGGCGGTGGTGCCGCCCTGGAGCTCCTGCCACTTCTCGTCCTCGGCGGCGGCCTTCAGGAAGGGGCCGAGGAGGAGGGTGCCGGAGTTCTTGCCGGTCATCTTCGCGAGGCCGTGGTCGGTGAGGACCTTGGCCGCGTTGGCCCGGGCGATGACGACGAGCGGGGAGAAGAAGGGCTTGGTGTTCTGCGCGCCCTTCACTCCGGCCGCCGCCTCGATCTCCTTGGCCGGCTCATTGCTGCTGGGGAAGGCGAAGTCGAAGTCCTTCAGGGCGAGTTGGTCCATCGCCCAGGAGCCCGAGGTTTCGGTCTTCACGGTGTAGCCCTTGTCTGCAAGGGCCTTGACGACGTCGGGGTCGCGGAAGAACTCGGACTTCTCCGAACCGATGACGCCGCGCACGGTCTTCGTTGCCGTGCCCTCCGGCTTCTTTCCTCCGATGGCGATGACGGCTATCACGCCGCCGACCAGGAGGACCGCCAGGGCGATTCCTAGGATGCGTCTCACGGGTGCAGCGTGCTCGCGGAAACCCACATTCCGCGCGGAGTTGGGTGAACGCGAGGTGACGAGGCGGTCCCACTTCGAAATGCTGTGTGGGCCCGTGGGTGCTGGTGACCGGGGCGGGCTGCCGGGAGGATCGTTCCATGGGCGTGAGCGCGTTGAAGTGGCAGGGCTGGCTGGTCGCCCTGGTGTTCGTGGCGGGACTGCTGGTCTTCGCCCCGCTGGGGCTGTACGTGTGGGCCGGCGGCGCTCCCGCTGCGCGGCCGGCGGGGGCCGCGCGGGCCGACGTGCGGATCACCGGCTGCCGGATCGACCCGGCGAGCCGCCGCGTGGTCGCCTCCGTCGAGGCGGTCAACGGCTTCCCGGAGCCGGGGGCTTACGTGGTCACGGTGGAGTTCCGCGAACAGCCGCCGCCGGCCGCGCGGGGCCCCCAAGCGCTGGTGAAGGTCCCGGGTGTCGGTCCGGCTGCGCCGGAGCACGCGGAGGCCGTCGGCCCGGTCTGGCCCCCGGCCACGACGCCTTGGTGCGGCATCGCCGCAGCTGTCTTCGCCCCGGACCCGCCCTTCGCCCGTTCCCTGGGGCTCCGCCCCAGACCCCGCGCCTCAAACGCCGGCGAGGCTGAATTTGCCGCTGCGCGGCACAATCCAGCCCGTCCGGCGCACACCTCAGCCCCGCCGGCGTTTGAGGCGCGGGTCCGGGCAGCGCCCGGGGAACGGGCGAAGGGCGGGTAGGGGACAAGCCCCGCAGGGCCGGGGGCGGCCGGAGAGGGGTGCACGTTCAAGCCCCGCAGGGCATGGCACCCGGTCCGGAGCCTCCGCGGCCCCGGACCGGGGCCGTCAGTGGGCGCCGACGAGGTCGAGCGCGGCGGTGTGCGCGTCCATGCGCTCGGCGGCGAGGATCGCGACCGTGGTGTCGGCGCGGGACGCGGCGACGAGCAGGGCGCGGGCGGCGAGGTCGTGGGCGCGCTGGTGCAGCGAGGCGACGGCCTCGGCGTCGGGCTCCTGGCCGGGGCGCCGGGGCGCGCGGGCGGGCTGGGCCCCGCGCAGGCGGGTCACCTGGGCGGCGATGCCGGCGGCGGCTTCGTCGAGGCCGAGCTCGTCGGTCACGGTGAGCAGCGCCGCGAGGTGCCCGGCGAGCTGGATGTCCAGGGCTTCGGCGCGGCTGCTGCGGGGATAGTCGCTGCGGTGGGCGCCTATGCGGGGGTCGACCGCCTTGGTGCGTGTCGGCTCGTACATGGGAGTCCTCCTGCGTGGTCAGAGGGCCATCCTACATTGGATCCGTTCTAAAGTTGAGCTGAATCTTGGTCGCGCGTGTCGGCTTAAATGGGACTTGTGGCGTCCGGGGAACGGCAGCCACGCTTCTTCATTCGGTACCGCAGGCGTGATGTTCCCGCGGGCCGACGTTCGTAAAGTTCGGGGTGGGCGGAAATGGCTGGGGTCAAAGGCATGTCGGATGTGCCGGGCATATCCGCTGTAGAGGCAGTGGTACGGAGCGACGCGGCGCTCCTGGAGGAGGACCTGGCGGCCTTCCTGGCCTCCCTGGCCACCGCGCCCGCGCGGCAGGAGCCGGGGGCGGGGCCGCCGGCCGCGCCGGAATCGGTGTACGAGGCCGTGCTGGCGCGTTCCCTGTACGCGCCCGTCGCCGACGCGGTCGGATCGAAGGTGGGCCAGCCGGCGCTGGCGCCCACCGCGGGAGCGCCCGCCGGCCGGGCCCCGCTGCGCCCCTCGATGGTGTTCTGGGCCTACCGCAACTACCGGGGCTTCCCCGGCCCGGCCGGGGAGGAGGACTCCTCGGCCGACCTGGCCGCGGTCCGCCGCGCGGCGGTGGCGGTACGCGTGCTGCTGAAGGCGGCGGTCGCCCTCGACGACATCCAGGACGGCAGCGGCATCCGCTACGGCGAGCCCGCCCTCCACGTCGCCCACGGCATCCCGCTCGCCCTCAACACGGGCTCCCTGCTGATCACCGCGGCGCTGGAGCACGCGGCCGAGCCGGCCGTCGTACGGAGCCTGCTGCGGTCGGTCGGCCGGGGCCTCACCGGCCAGGCCGTCGACGTCTCCACGCGCACCGCGCTCACGCGCGCCGAACTGATGGCGGCCCCCCTCGCCGAGCGGGTGGCGTTCTGGGAGTCGATGGCCGCGCTCAAGACGGGCACGCTCTTCTGGATGCCGCTGGACGCGGCGGTGGCGGCCCTGGGCGTCGTGGAGGAGGAGCGGCGGGTCCTGGACGGGGCCATGCGCGACCTCGGACTGGCCAGCCAGCTGTTCAACGACCTGACCGACTTCGTGCCCGGGTTCGGCGGCCGCAACACCCACGAGGACTACGGCCAGTTGAGCAACCGGGTCTTCCTCGAACTGCTCGACTCCGCGCCCGCGGACCAGCGCGCGTCCGGCGAGCTCGTGGGGGCGCGGCTCAAGGAGTTCGTGCTCGGCCACCCGGACCTGCGGCAGACGCTCCTGCGCCTCGCGGCGCAGGCGGTGGAGCTGAAGCGCGCGGCGATGGGGGCGGTGCGCGGCGTGTGCCGCTCCGAGGAGAGCGCGCGGTACTTCGACGTGACGATCGAACGCAAGGGACACCTCATCGACCGGCTGCACGCCACGCTCCTGAAGGGCGAAGAGGCGTGAGCCCCACGGACGGCCCCACGGACGGCCCCACGGTGGTCGAGCGCATACGGGCGAGCACCCGCGGCCGGCACCAGGAGCTGGAGGACACCCCCTTCTCCGTCGGGATGCTCGCCGGCACGCTCCCGCTCGACCGGTACGTCGACCAGCTTGCCGCCTACCGCGTGGTCCTGAAGGCGCTGGAGGAGGAACTCTGCCGCGCCACGGACCCGTCCGTCGCCTCGGTGTGGTCGGCGGACCTGGTCAAGCTCCCCCTCGTGGACCGCGACCTGATGTACTTCGCCGAGGACGGCGTGTTCCCGGCGTCCGCCGCGAAGGGCCCGGCCGGGGCCTTCGCGCGGGAGGTCCGCGCCGCCGCGGCCGCGGACCCCCCGGCACTGCTCGGGTTCCTCTACGTGCTGGAGGGCTCCACGCTCGGCGGCATGATCCTGCGCCGGTACGTCACCGAGGCCTACGGGCTGCGCGGCACGGACGGCGTGGCCTACTACGCCGCCGGCGACCGCGAGCGCTGGGTCCGCTTCACGGCGCGCATGGACGAGGCGCTGCCCGAGCCCGGGCAGCAGGACCGCGTGATCACCGCCGCCGGGCGCGCCTACGACCACGTCGCCGCGATCACCGGGGCACTGTCCTCCGGGCTCGTGCCTACGGCTGGCTGTACCCGTCGAGGAAGTTCCCGATCCGGGTGACCGCGTCGGCGAGGTCCTTCGCGTTGGGCAGGGTCACGATCCGGAAGTGATCGGGCTCGGGCCAGTTGAAGCCCGTACCGTGCACGACCATGATCTTTTCCTCGCGCAGCAGGTCGAGGACCATCTGCCGGTCGTCCTTGATCTTGTAGACGGACGGGTCCAGCTTCGGGAACAGGTACAGCGCGCCCTTGGGCTTCACGCAGGTGATGCCGGGGATCTGCGTCAGCAGGTCGTACGCCGTGTCGCGCTGCTCCAGGATCCGGCCGCCGGGCAGCACCAGGTCGTTGATCGACTGCCGGCCGCCGAGGGCGGTGGCGATGGCGTGCTGGGAGGGCATGTTGGCGCAGAGCCGCATGTTCGCCAGGATCGTCAGGCCCTCGATGTACGACGAGGCGTGCTTCTTGGGCCCGCACACCGCCATCCATCCGGACCGGTAGCCGGCGACGCGGTAGTTCTTGGAGAGCCCGTTGAAGGTGAGCGTCAGCAGGTCCGGCGCGATGGCGGCGGTGTTCGTGTGCGTGGCGCCGTCGTAGAGGATCCGGTCGTAGATCTCGTCCGAGCAGACGACCAGGTTGTGGCGGCGCGCGATGTCCGTGAGCCCGCGCAGCATCTCGTCGTCGTAGACGGCGCCGGTCGGGTTGTTCGGGTTGATGATCACGATCGCGCGGGTGCGGTCGGTGACCTTGCGCTCGATGTCGGCGAGGTCCGGCATCCAGTCGGACTGCTCGTCGCAGCGGTAGTGCACGGCGGTGCCGCCGGCCAGGCTGACGGAGGCGGTCCACAGCGGGTAGTCCGGCGCCGGGACGAGCACCTCGTCGCCGTCGTCGAGCAGCGCCTGCATCGACATCTGGATCAGCTCGGAGACCCCGTTGCCGATGTAGATGTCCTCGACGTCCAGGTCGATGCCCTTGGTCTGGTAGTGCTGCATGACCGCGCGGCGCGCGGAGAGCAGCCCCTTCGCGTCCCCGTAGCCGTGGGCGTTGCCCAGGTTGCGGAGCATGTCCTCAAGGATCTCCGGCGGGCACTCGAAGCCGAAGGCCGCGGGGTTGCCGGTGTTGAGCTTGAGGATGCGATGACCTGCTGCTTCGAGCCGCATCGCCTCTTCGAGCACGGGGCCGCGGATCTCGTAGCAGACATTGGCGAGTTTCGTTGACTGGATCACCTGCATGACGGGAGCTTACGGGTCCTGATGCGGGCGCGCTCCGGTATTGGACCGGGAGCGGAGGGGTGGGCGGCGGACCGATATGTCCCCTTTCGCGCAAAGCTTGGGTACGGGCGCCAGGAGCCCTTGGAAACCGGGGCCGGGGCCCCGCTCCGGCCTGCGGAATGGGTGGGCCGGGCGCAGGGGGTCGGACCGGTGTTGCGCTCGTCACCCTGTCGGGTCCGGGGTGCGCGAAAAGGGGCGGGGCACCACCGGTCGGTCGGTGGTGCCCCGCCCCTGCTTTCGGGGTGGCGCTCAGGAGGTCGTCGAGGTCATCGAGGCTGTCGAAACCGCTCCGGAGCGGATCCGGTGGATCCGGCCCCGGGCCGCCAGGTGCTGGAGGTCCCGGTGGATCGTCATCCGGCTGACGCCCAGGTCCCGTACGAGGTCCGCGACCCGTACGCGGCCCCTGGCCCGTACCGTGCCGGCGATCAGCTCGCGCCGCTCCTCGCAGGGCATTCCCCGGCCGGGAGTGCGCTGCGCGGGCACGGTTACTTCGCCTCGGCCTTGAGGATCTCGGCGAGCTCCTCGTCGGACTCGCGGCCCGGCGTCGGCAGGTTCCACTTGGTGATCGCGAAGCGGAAGATGAAGTAGTACAGCGCCGCGAAGCAGAGCCCGATGCCGGCCAGACCCCACGGGTTGGACGCGATGCCGAGGTTGAGGAAGAAGTCGATCGCGCCGGCCGAGAAGCCGAAGCCGTCCTTCATTCCGAGCGACCAGGTCAGCGCCATGGACACACCGGTCAGGACCGCGTGGATCGCGTAGAGGACCGGGGCGATGAACATGAACGTGAACTCGATCGGCTCGGTGATGCCCGTGACGAAGGCGGTGAGCGCGAGGGAGAACATCATGCCGCCGATGACCTTGCGGCGCTCGGGGCGCGCGCAGTGGGTGATGGCGAGGCAGGCGGCCGGGAGGGCGAACATCATGATCGGGAAGAAGCCGGTCATGAACTGTCCGGCGCTCGGGTCGCCGGCGAGGAAGCGGGCGATGTCGCCGTGCTTGCCGTCGAACTCGCCCGCCTGGTACCAGGGGAAGGAGTTCAGGAGGTGGTGCATGCCGACGGGGATCAGCGCGCGGTTGGCGACACCGAAGATGCCCGCGCCGACGGCGCCGGAGTTGACCAGCCACTCGCCGAAGCCGTGGATGCCCTTGCCGAGGACCGGCCAGATCAGACCCATGACGATGCCGATGACCAGGCCCGAGAAGGAGGACAGGATCGGGACGAGGCGGCGGCCGCCGAAGAAGCCCGCCCAGTCGGGGAGCTTGGTCCGGTAGAACTTCTGGTAGAGCAGGGCGGTGACGATGCCCATCACGACGCCGCCGAGGACGCCCGCGTTGACGGGTGCGTTGACCAGGGCGACCTGGTGGTCGACGACCTTCTCGACCTGCGGGACGTTGCCGTCGGTGAAGGTGTCGAGCACGTTCGAGAAGACGAGGTAGCCCGCGACGGCCGCGAGGCCGGTGGAACCGTCGGCCTTCTTGGCGAAGCCGACGGCGATGCCGACGGCGAAGAGCAGCGCCAGGTTGTTGAAGATCGCGTTGCCGCCGGCCGCCATGTACGTGGCGATCTCGTTGCACCAGCCGGGCAGGGAGGCGCTGCCCAGCATGTCCTCCTGGCCGAAGCGCATCAGCAGCGCGGCGGCCGGCAGCACGGCGATCGGCAGCATGAGGCTGCGGCCGAGGCGCTGCATGACCGCCATCGCGGTGGAGTTCTTCTTGGCAGACGGGGCCGTCTGCTCGGCTGTACTCACGGTTGCTTCCTCCAGAGGAAACGGGTGTGTTGCCAAGGCAGGCAGCGCTTGTGTGGGCTGGGCAACAGCTAGGGAAAATGCGCCATTTGCAGCGCGATGTTCCACTTGTAACACGCTTAAAACCGCATAAACCCATGGTCGGACAGACTGTGGACCTACGACCCGAAGGCTGAGGCCCCACGCCCCCCGAGCCGTGTGCCTTCCGGCGATGTCAGAGGGTCCGGTTACCTTCCGAGCAGGGGAGAGGAAGGGGGGATCATGCAGCAGCCGACCGTCATCCGAGGGGACGCGAGCAGTCCGCAGGCCCGGGGGCCGAAGATCATCGCGCACGTCTGCAACGACCTCGGGGGCTGGGGGAAGGGCTTCGTCCTCGCGCTCTCGAAGCGCTGGAGCGAGCCGGAGGCCGCGTACCGGGCCTGGCACAGGGGCCGCAGCGGGAACGACTTCGCGCTCGGCGCGGTACAGATCGTCCAGGTCCGCCCGGACACCTGGGTCGCGAACATGGTCGGCCAGCACGGCATGCGCACCGGCAGTGGCGGCCCGCCCGTCCGCTACGAGGCGATTGAGCACTGCCTCGCGCTCCTGGCGGCGCACGCCACTGAACTGGGGGCCTCCGTCCACATGCCCCGCCTCGGCTGCGGGCTCGCGGGCGGTAAGTGGTCACGCATCGAGCCGCTGATCCGGGACGGTCTGTGCGCGAAGGGCATACCCGTCACGGTGTACGACTTCGGCTACTGAACTTGATTGGGTGATGTCGGGGCTGTTCGCCTGACAGCGTCCGGGTCGTTCCGGTAGCCCTGATGCTGTGAGGTACGCGCAGGGCGGCGGTTTGACCGACGCCGAGAGGGCCGCGC
>NZ_JBWJVM010000051.1:0-63939 GCF_056428985.1 Streptomyces sp. CA189
CTTCTACGGGGCTGCGAACACGCTCCGCAACGACGCCGCGGGGCCGCCCCGCGCCCGGCCGCCCTTCACCTATCCGGGTCGGTCCCCGGCTGCCCCCGGGCCCCGCCCCGGGTCCCGCGAGGAGCGAGGTGGACGCCGCGCGGCCCCGCCGCGGCACCCCGAAGGGGGACGCGGGCCGTCACGGACGGAGTCCGGGACCTCCGGGCGTGCTCCCGGCGTGACCCCGTCCGGCCCGGGCCGTCACCGGACGGAGTCCGGTACAGCCCGCCGAAGCAGCGGAGGCCCCCGGGGCCGAGGCGTGCGAGGGGGCGCCGCGAAGGAGTGGCGGCGGCCCGGTCGTATCCTGGGGGCGTTTCCGACTACCGAAAGCAGCCGGCCATGCGCGTGTACGTCCCCCTGACCCTGCCCGGGCTCGCCGAGGCGCACCGGGCGGGTGAGCTGGGCCCGGCTCCGCTGCGGGCGTACGCCGTCACGCCCGGGCTGCGCGAGTGGTACGTGTCGGACGACATCGAGGAGCTGGAGTACGCCGCCCTGACCAGGGCCGCCGCCGCCTCGCTCCGGATGATCGCCGAGGACGGGGCCGCGCCGCACAAGCGGGTCGTGGTGGCCGTCGACGTGGACGACAGGGCCGCCACCGCCACCCCCGGCGTCGACGAGGCCGCGCTCGGCCAGGTGGCCCTCGACGGGGCCGTACGGCTCTCGGTGGCGGCCGCGGTGCACGTGGACGCGGAAGAGGCCCTGGAGGACGTGAGCGCCGCCGTGGCGGCCGTTCCGGCCGCGGACGGGGGCGACGAGGACGCGCGGTCCACCGTCGACGGAGCCGAGGACCACGAGCTGCTGTGGTTCGGGGTCCAGGAGATCCCGGGGCTGCTGAAGTGAACCCGACACCCGAGAACCCCGTATCCGAGGGCCCCGCGCCCGTGCTCCCGACCCCCGAGGGCCCGGCGCTCGTGGTGCCGGCGCTCGTGGTGCCGGCGCCGGCGGGCACCGCTCCCGCGGGCCTGGCGGCCGCCGCGCCCGCTCCGGTGGTCCCGGCCCCCGCGCCGGCCCCGCACATCGTCTGGGACTGGAACGGCACGCTGCTCCACGACATCGACGCCGTCATAGCCGCCACCAACGCCTCCTTCGCCGAGCTCGGCCTCGCGCCGATCACCCTGGAGCGGTACCGCGAGCTGTACGTCGTACCGGTGCCGAAGTTCTACGAGCGCCTCATGGGCCGGCTCCCCACGGACTCCGAGTGGCTGGTCATGGACGAGGCCTTCCACCGCCACTACTGGGTGGCCGCCGAGGACGCCGGGCTCGCCGAGGGGGCGCTCGAACTCCTGCGGGGCTGGCAGGCGGAGGGGCTCACCCAGTCGCTGCTGTCCCTCGCGCCCCACGAGCAGCTCGTCCCGCTCGTCCGGGCGCACGGGATCGACGGGCACTTCCTGCGCGTCGACGGGCGTACCGGGCCCTCCCACACCACCAAGGCGGGACACCTCGTACGCCACATGGCTGCCCTGGACGGGACGGGAGTGACGGCCGGCCGTACGGTCCTCATCGGAGACGCCGTGGACGACGCGCTGGCCGCCGCACACGTGGGCGCGCGGGCCGTCCTCTATACGGGCGGTTCGCACAGCCGCGGCAGTCTGGAATCAGCCGGTGTCCCCGTCGTGGACAGCCTGGCGGAGGCCGTACGCACTGCTCGCGAGCTGGCCGGATAGCGACCGGAAGATGAGCGGAGAGCGACCGCGCCCCGGCCAGGCACGCACGGCCGGGCCAGTCCCTATCCAGAGTGTCAAAGTTACCCCCCCTCTTTTGTACACATACAGCTCATGACGAGCCGGGGGTGGAGCGAGATAGCCTGGTACCCGTGATCAGCGCGATAGTTCTCGGAGGCACTGAAGCCTCCGGCCGGCGCCCGGCGCACCACCGTGCCCGGGCCGTCGCTGATCCCCGCCCCCGGGACATCCTGCCGATCATGGCCGATTTCCTCCCGGTGGGCTCTCTCGACGGCATAGCGTCGATCCCGAACGGACACCGACATCCCGCCTCGCGGTGCTATGCCATTCCTTCCTTCACCTACGTCACGCAATGGCGCGCGACAGGAGCCAGAGGACATGCAGACCAAGCTGGACGAAGCAAAGGCCGAGCTGCTCGCGCGGGCGGCACGGGTAGCTGAGAACAGCCCGGCCGGGGGGCTACTTCCGACTGGGTCCGAGCAGGGGGAGCGTCCCGACCGGGACACGACTCTCGCCTACCTCCAGCGCTACTACCTGCACACCGCCCCGGAGGACCTGCTCGACCGGGATCCGGTCGACGTGTTCGGGGGCGCGCTCTCGCACTACCGGCTCGCGGCGAACCGTCCGCAGGGCACGGCGAACGTGCGGGTGCACACGCCCACGGTGGAGGAGAACGGCTGGACCTCCAGCCACTCCGTCGTCGAGGTGGTCACCGACGACATGCCGTTCCTCGTGGACTCCGTGACGAACGAGCTGTCCCGCCACGGGCGCGGCATCCACGTCGTGATCCACCCGCAGGTCGTCGTCCGCCGCGACGTCACCGGCAAGCTGATCGAGATCCTCGGCCCCGACTGCGACGCGCACGGTCCCCGCACCGAGCGCCCCCACGACTCGCTCGTCGAGTCCTGGATCCACGTCGAGATCGACCGCGAGACCGACAAGGCCGACCTCAAGCAGATCACCGCCGATCTGCAGCGCGTCCTGTCCGACGTACGCGAGTCCGTCGAGGACTGGGAGAAGATGCGCGACGCGGCGCTGCGCATCGCCCAGGACCTCCCCGAGGAGCCGACCGCCCCGGACCTGCGCGAGTACGAGCTCGAAGAGGCCCGCGAGCTGCTGCGCTGGCTCGCCGACGACCACTTCACGTTCCTCGGCTACCGCGAGTACAACCTCGTCGACGGCGATGCCCTGGCCGCCGTGCCCGGCACCGGCCTCGGCATCCTGCGCTCCGACCCGCTGCACCACGGTCAGGACGAGGCGCACCCCGTCTCGCCGTCCTTCAACCGGCTGCCGGCCGACGCCCGCGCCAAGGCCCGCGAGCACCGCCTGCTGGTGCTGACCAAGGCCAACAGCCGCTCCACCGTGCACCGCCCCTCGTACCTCGACTACGTGGGCGTGAAGAAGTTCGACGCCGAGGGCAACGTCGTCGGCGAGCGCCGCTTCCTCGGCCTGTTCTCCTCCGCCGCCTACACCGAGTCGGTGCGCCGGGTCCCGGTCATCCGCCGCAAGGTCGCCGAGGTCCTCGAAGGCGCCGGCTTCGCCCCGTCCAGCCACGACGGCCGCGACCTGCTCCAGATCCTGGAGACCTACCCGCGCGACGAGCTGTTCCAGACCCCGGTCGACCAGCTCCAGGCCATCGCCACCTCCGTCCTGTACCTCCAGGAGCGCCGCCGGCTGCGGCTGTACCTGCGCCAGGACGAGTACGGGCGCTACTACTCCGCGCTGGTCTACCTGCCGCGCGACCGCTACACCACCGGCGTGCGGCTGCGGCTGATCGCGATCCTGCAGGAGGAGCTCGACGGCATCAGCGTCGACTTCACCGCCTGGAACACCGAGTCGATCCTCTCCCGCATCCACTTCGTCGTCCGCGTCCCGCAGGGCACCGAGCTGCCCGTGCTGACCGACGCCGACGTCGAGCGGATCGAGGGCCGGCTGGTCGAGGCCGCCCGCTCCTGGGCCGACGGCTTCGGCGAGGCGCTCGTCGCGGAGCTGGGCGAGGAGCGCGCCGCCGAGCTGCTGCGCAAGTACGCGAACTCCTTCCCCGAGGGCTACAAGGCCGACCACTCGCCGCGCTCGGCCGTGGCGGACCTGGTCCACCTGGAGCGGCTGTCGGCCAGCGACCGCGAGTTCGCGCTGTCGCTGTACGAGCCGGTCGGCGCGGGCCCCGGCGAACGCCGGTTCAAGATCTACCGCACGGGCGAGCAGGTCTCGCTCTCCGCGGTCCTGCCGGTCCTGCAGCGCCTGGGCGTCGAGGTCACCGACGAGCGGCCGTACGAGCTGCGCTGCACCGACCGCTCCAACGCGTGGATCTACGACTTCGGTCTGCGGATGCCGCTGGCGACCGGCAACGGTGACGGCACGGCGACGGCCAACTACCTCGGCGACGACGCCCGCGAGCGGTTCCAGGACGCCTTCTCGGCGGTCTGGCAGGGCGACGCCGAGAACGACAACTTCAACACCCTGGTGCTCGGCGCCGGACTGACCTGGCGGCAGGCCGTGGTCCTGCGCGCGTACGCCAAGTACCTGCGGCAGGCCGGTGCGACCTTCAGCCAGGACTACATGGAGGACACCCTCCGCAACAACGCCCACACCACCCGGCTGCTGATCTCCCTCTTCGAGGCCCGGATGTCGCCGGGCCGCCAGTCCGCGGGCACCGAGCTCGTCGACGCGATGCTGGAGGAGCTGGACGGGGCCCTGGACCAGGTCGCCTCCCTCGACGAGGACCGGATCCTGCGGTCCTTCCTCACGCTCATCAAGGCGACGCTGCGCACGAACTTCTTCCAGCTGACCAACGCCGGCGAGCAGCACTCCTACGTGTCGATGAAGTTCGACCCGCAGGCCATCCCCGACCTGCCGGCCCCGCGTCCGGCCTTCGAGATCTGGGTGTACTCCCCGCGCGTCGAGGGCGTCCACCTGCGCTTCGGCAAGGTCGCCCGCGGCGGCCTGCGCTGGTCCGACCGCCGCGAGGACTTCCGTACGGAGATCCTCGGCCTGGTCAAGGCGCAGATGGTCAAGAACACCGTCATCGTGCCCGTCGGCGCCAAGGGCGGCTTCGTCGCCAAGAACCTCCCCGACCCGTCGGTGGACCGCGACGCCTGGCTCGCCGAGGGCATCGCCTCGTACAAGATTTTCATCTCGGCGCTGCTCGACATCACCGACAACATGGTCGGCGGCGAGGTCGTCCACCCCAAGGCCGTGGTCCGCCACGACGAGGACGACACCTACCTCGTCGTCGCCGCCGACAAGGGCACCGCGACCTTCTCCGACATCGCCAACGGGGTCGCCGAGTCCTACGGGTTCTGGCTGGGCGACGCCTTCGCCTCCGGCGGCTCGGCCGGCTACGACCACAAGGGCATGGGCATCACCGCCCGCGGCGCCTGGGAGTCCGTCAAGCGGCACTTCCGCGAGCTCGGGCACGACACCCAGACCCAGGACTTCACGGTCGTCGGCGTCGGCGACATGTCCGGCGACGTCTTCGGCAACGGCATGCTGCTCTCCGAGCACATCCGCCTGGTGGCGGCCTTCGACCACCGGCACATCTTCATCGACCCGAACCCGGACGCGGCGACCTCCTACGCCGAGCGCCGGCGCCTGTTCGACCTGCCGCGCTCCTCGTGGGCGGACTACGACAGCTCCCTGCTGTCCGCCGGCGGCGGGATCCACCCGCGCAGCGCGAAGGCCATCCCGGTCAACGCGCAGGTCCGCGCGGCCCTCGGGATCGAGGCGGGCGTCTCCAAGATGACCCCCGCCGAGCTGATGCAGGCCATCCTCAAGGCCCCCGTCGACCTGCTGTGGAACGGCGGCATCGGTACGTACGTCAAGGCGACGGCCGAGACGCACGCGGACGTCGGCGACAAGGCCAACGACTCCATCCGCGTCAACGGCTCCGACGTGTGGGCCAAGGTCATCGGCGAGGGCGGCAACCTGGGCCTGACCCAGCTCGGGCGCATCGAGTTCGCGCGCAGCGGCGCCGGCGGCGAGGGCGGCAAGGTCAACACCGACGCCATCGACAACAGCGCGGGCGTGGACACCTCCGACCACGAGGTGAACATCAAGATCCTGCTGAACTCGGTGGTCGCCGACGGGGACCTGACCGTCAAGCAGCGCAACAAGTTCCTCGCCGAGATGACCGACGAGGTCGGCCGGCTGGTGCTGCGCAACAACTACGCCCAGAACGTGGCGCTGGCCAACGGCGCCGCCCAGGCCCCCAGCCTGCTCCACGCCCAGCAGCGCTTCATGCGCCGCCTGGGCCGTGACGGCCTGCTGGACCGCGCCCTGGAGTTCCTGCCCAACGACCGGCAGCTCCGCGAGCTGCTGAACAACGCCAAGGGCCTGACCCAGCCGGAGCTGGCCGTCCTGTTCGCCTACACCAAGATCACGGTGGCGGACGAGCTCATCCACACCGGGCTGCCGGACGACCCGTACCTCGCCCGCCTGCTGCACGCCTACTTCCCGGGCGCGCTGCTCGCGAAGTTCCCCGAGCAGGTCGACGGGCACGCGCTGCGCCGCGAGATCATCACCACGGTGCTGGTCAACGACACCGTCAACAGCGGCGGCTCGACCTTCCTGCACCGCCTGCGCGAGGAGACCGGGGCCTCCCTGGAGGAGATCGTCCGGGCGCAGCTCGCGGCCCGCGAGATCTTCGGCCTGGCCGGGGTGTGGGACGCGGTCGAATCCCTCGACAACGTGGTCGCCGCCGACGTCCAGACCCGGATCCGGCTGCACTCGCGGCGGCTGGTCGAGCGCGGTACGCGCTGGCTGCTGAACAACCGTCCGCAGCCGCTCCAGATCACCGAGACCATCGAGTTCTTCGCCGAGCGGGTGGAGCGGGTCTGGTCGGACCTGCCGAAGCTGGTGCGCGGCGCGGACCTGGAGTGGTACGAGGCCGTCATGGCCGAGCTGATCGGCGAGGGCGTGCCGCAGGAGCTGGCGGCCAAGGTGGCCGGCTTCTCGTCCGCCTTCCCGACGCTGGACATCGTCGCGATCTCGGACCGTACGGGTGTCGAGCCGCTGGCCGTCGCCGAGGTGTACTACGACCTCGCCGACCGGCTGGACATCACCCAGCTGATGGACCGGATCATCGAGCTGCCGCGGGCCGACCGCTGGCAGTCGATGGCCCGCGCGTCCATCCGCGAGGACCTGTTCTCGGCGCACGCGGCGCTCACCGCGGACGTGCTGGCGGTCGGGAACGGGACCTCGACTCCCGAGGAGCGCTTCAAGGCGTGGGAGGAGAAGAACGCGGCGATCATCGGGCGGGCGCGGACGACTCTGGACGAGATCCAGGGGTCGGACGACTTCGATCTGGCGAACCTGTCGGTGGCGATGCGGACGATGCGCTCGCTCTTGAGGGCGCACGCGTAGCCCTGCGGGCGGCTGTACCGGTACGGGCCGGGCCCGGGACCCTCTTCGGGGTTCCGGGCCCGGCCCGTTCGTGTTCCGGTCCGTCGTGGGCGGGTGCGGCGCCGTTGCCGGGGGCGCTGCCCCCGGACCCCCGCTCCTCAAACGCCGGAGGGGCTGGATTTGGCCCGGAGGTGGTGGAGTTGGGTCAGCGCTTGTTGGTGAACTCTTCGTACGCGTCGCAGACCTCTTCCGAGGGGCCGTCCATGCGGAGGACGCCTGTTTCGAGCCAGATTGCGCGGTCGCAGGTTTCGCGGACCGTGCCGATGCCGTGGCTGACGAGGAAGACGGTGCCGGCCCGTTCGCGGAGCTGCTCGATGCGGGCCTGGCTGCGGCGCTGGAAGGCGGCGTCGCCGGTGGCCAGGGCCTCGTCGATCATCAGGACGTCGTGGTCCTTGGCGGCGGCGATGGAGAAGCGCAGGCGGGCTCCCATGCCGGAGGAGTAGGTGCGCATGGGCAGGGAGATGAAGTCGCCCTTCTCGTTGATGCCGGAGAAGTCGACGATCCCCTGGTAGCGCTCGCGGATCTGCTGCTTGGACATCCCCATGGCGAGGCCGCCGAGGACCACGTTGCGTTCGCCGGTCAGGTCGTTCATCAGGGCGGCGTTCACGCCGAGCAGGGACGGCTGGCCGTGCGAGAAGATCCGGCCGCGCGCGACCGGCTGGAGGCCTGCGATGGCGGACAGCAGGGTGGACTTGCCGGAGCCGTTGGTGCCGATCAGGCCGATGGCCTCGCCCTTGTACGCGGTGAAGCTGACGCCCTTGACGGCGTGCACCTCGCGGATGCCGGGAGCCGGCTTGCGGGAGAACAGCCTGCTCAGGGCCGCGGTCGCGCCGCCCTTGCGGCCGCCCGAGCCGTGCACCTTGTAGATCACGTGGACCTCGTCGGCGATGACGGTCGGGGTCCGGGTCTCGATCGGGGTTGCGGTTGCGGTGTCAGCCACGGCCGTACTCCTCCTCTGCCTTCCAGAAGAAAACGAACCCGCCGACGCCGGCGAGCAGCGCCCAGCCCAGGGCGATCAGCCAGACGTGCGGCGGGAGCTGGCCCGCCTTGTACGAGTCGATGAGCGCGAAGCGCATCAGGTCGATGAAGACGGCTGCGGGGTTGAGCTTGAGGGCCGTCGAGACCCAGTCCGGCAGGTGGTCCGTGCGGAGCATCTGGTCGATCGACCACATGACGCCCGAGGCGTACATCCAGGTCCGCAGGACGAAGGGCATCAGCTGGCTGACGTCCGGGCTCTTCGCCCCGATCCGCGCCATGGTCATGGCGCAGCCGGCGCAGAAGGCGGCCATGAGGAGGAGGGTGGGGAAGGCGAGCAGCCAGTTCAGGGTGGGGGTCTGGCCGAAGGCGAGCAGCAGGACGATCAGTGCGCCCATGGTGATCAGCAGCTGCTGGAAGAGCTGGACGACGGTGGACAGGGGCAGTGAGGCGCGCGGGAAGTGCAGGGCGCGCACCAGGCCGAGGTTGGACTGGACGGCGCGGGTGGAGGCGTTGATGCAGCTTCCGATGAAGTCCCAGACGAAGACGCCGGTGATCAGGAACGGCACGTAGTTCGTGATGCCGCGGCTGGCGTGCATGACGATGCCGAAGATGAAGTAGTAGACGGCCGCGTTGAGCAGCGGGGTCATCAGGTGCCAGACCTGGCCGAGGCTGGCCTGGCTGTACTGGGCGTGCATCCGGGCGGTGGCGTACGCGGTCACGAAGTGGCGCCGGCCCCAGAGCTGTGCGAGGTAGCGCGGGAGGGTGGGGCGGGCTCCGCTGAGGGTCAGGTCGTGGGCCGCCGCCAGCTCGGCGATGGGGTCCGGGGCCTGGTCCTTGCGCTTGTCCTTGGTCCGGCCCTTGGTGTTCGTGGGGGCCGGGGGTGGCGCGGTGGTCACAGTCACGGGGGTCGCTTTCGACGGGGTCAGGGCGTCGGCTGGCGATGGGACGGGTCCGTATCGTCGCTACGGTGAGGTTAGGTCGTTCGACGTCGGAACGCAACCGTATCGTCGTCGCGGGTTAAGCTCTGCTTATGACGCCTGAGCCTGCCGCCGCTGCCGCCGCCCCTGCCGCCCGTAGAGCCCCCGCGGGGGCCGCCGTTCTCCGTGAGGACGTGACCGAGGCGATCCGGGCGGCCGTCGTCGAGGAGCTGGCCACCGTCGGGTTCTCGAAGATGTCGATCGAGGGCATCGCGCGGCGGGCGGGCGTGGGGAAGACGGCCGTGTACCGCCGGTGGAAGTCGAAGCTGCACCTGGTGCTGGACCTGGTGGGGGCCTTCGCCGTGGACGGCCTGCCGGTGCCGTCGACGGGGTCGCTCTACGGGGACGTACGGGCGCTGCTGGAGGTGATGTCACATGTGCTGCGGCATCCGGTGGCCTCGGCGGTGATCCCCGACCTGCTGGTGGAGGCGGCGCGGAACCCGGAGATCGCGGATGCGGTGCGGGGGGCTCTGCTGGAGGGGCAGCGGCGGATGGCGGAGGGGATCGTCTCCGAGGCGGTCTCCCGGGGGGAGCTGCCGGTGGGGGTGGACGCGGGGAGGGCGCTCGATCTGGCGATCGGGCCGTTGTACTGGCGGCAGGTGGTCGTGCGGGACGCGGTGTCGCGGGGGTATCTGGATGACCTTGCGCGGTCGGTGGTCGCCGGGCTGACGGTCGGGGGGCCGGCGGCCTGAGGGGCTTCCGCTGCGCGGTGCGGAGTTCCCCTACCCGCCCTTCGCCCGTTCCCCGGGCTGTGCCCGGACCCCCCTGGGGCTCCGCCCCAGACCCCGCGCCTCAAACGCCGGCGGGGCTGGATTCGGGCTACGGCCAGCGGCCCGTCGTCAGGTGGGCCAGGGTGGGTTCCGGGGTGGCGGAGGGGGCCGCGGGGGTGGGGCGGCGGTCTTCCAGCGGGGTGATGGGGGTTGCTGGCTGGCTCAGGAAGACGCGGCGGACTACCCGCTCCGCCGCCTGGCCGTCGTCGTGCGTGCAGAACCGGGTCCGGAAGGACGTGCGGAGCTGTGCCGAGCGCGAGCCCTGCCAGTGGCCGGTGGAGAAGATGTCCACCAGCTCGTCCTCGGTGCGGGCGATCGCCCCCGGGGGGAAGGCGCGGAGGTCGAAGTACGTGCCGCGGGAGGCCTCGTACGCCTCCCAGTCGTCCGCGTGGATCACGATCGGGCGGTCCAGGGACGCGTAGTCGAACATCAGGGACGAGTAGTCCGTCACCAACGCGTCCGAGGCCAGGCAGAGTTCCTCGACGGAGGGGTGGGAGGAGACGTCGATGAGGCGCGGGTGGGGGTCCGGGGCGGGTGAGCCCGCGTACGTGAGGTGGGTGCGGGTGAGGATCGTGTAGCGCGGGCCCAGGTCGCGCAGGATGCGGTCGAAGTCCAGGTGTTCGGGGCGGCTGCGGCGGTAGTCGCGGTGGGTCGGCGCGTACAGGATCGCCGTGGAGCCCGGCGGGATGCCGAGGCGTTCGCGCATCTCCAGGACGTCGGCCTGGGTGGCCTGGTGGAACACGTCGTTGCGGGGGTAGCCGTATTCGAGCGTCGTGTACGAGGAGGGGACCGCCTTCTCCCAGACGAGGGTGGAGTGGCGGTTCGAGGAGAGCAGGTAGTCCCACTGGTCCGCGCCGCGGAGCAGGCCCGCGAAGTCCGTCGTGGGGGTGGCCGCCGGGCGGTCCTGGAGGTCGAGGCCGACCCGCTTGAGCGGGGTGCCGTGCTGCGTCTGGACGAGGATCTGGCCGGGGCGCTTGACCAGCGCACGGTCGAAGTTGACGTTCGTGACGAGGTAGGTGGCGCGGGCCAGGGCCGTCCAGTACGCCGCCGAGCCCGGGCGGAGGGCGGTGGTGTCGCGGGGCAGGGTCGAGGCGTGCGCCGGGTCGCAGATCCAGGCCGTCCGCATGCGCGGGGCGAGTTCGCGCAGCTTGGCCTCGATCGCCGCCGGGTTGCAGGCGTAACCGCCGTGCCAGTACGCGGAGAAGACCGCGAGCTCCGGGCGGAGCGGGAGCAGCCGCTGCGCGCGGTAGTGCAGGCGCAGAGCGGTTTCGCGCAGGCCCCGCCCCAGGGCGGCCCCGGCGCGGCCCGCCGTGAGCGAGGCCGAGCGGAGCAGGGAGAGGACGCGGTACGCGCGCCTCGTGCCCAGCCGCATCAGGAGGTGGCGGGTACGGTCCGTCCGGCTCAGCGACAGCGGCCGGGGGCCCGGCACCCGGTAGCGGCGCAGCAGGGCCGAGGCCCGGGCGAAGAACTCGGCCCGGGCGGCGCGCGGGAGCCGGCGCGGGTCCGCGTACAGGGCGCAGAAGTGCTCGGCCATCCGCCGGTGCACGGCGGGCCGCCAGCGCTCCAGCTCGGGGCGGGTGGCGAGGTAGCCGAAGACGCGGTCGTACTGGTCGAAGACGTCCAGGTGGCGGCGGGTGGACGTGGTCAGGATCGAGCCCGTGCGGCGCTGGCGGTAGTGCACGCAGACCCGGTCGAGGACGGCGACCGACTCCGCCGCCAGGAGCGCCGGATAGGTCCAGGGGGTGTCCTCGTAGAAGCCGGGCGGGAAGGCGAGGCCCTCGCGCTCCACGTACTCGCGGCGGTAGGTCTTGTTCCACACCACCATCAGCATGCCCAGGAGGGCGGGGCGGTCGGCGAGGCGGAAGCTGGCCGGGCCCTCCTCGGAGAGGCGGTGGGAGAGGCTGTTGCGGACCAGCTCGCCGGTCCAGTAGGTGCGCGCGTAGTCGTAGACGAGGACGTCCGGGGAGCCGGTGGCCTTCAGCCGGTCGGTGATGGCCTGCAGGGCGCCGGGCGCCAGGGTGTCGTCTCCGTCGAGGAAGACCAGGTAGTCGCCGGTGGCCCGGGACAGGCCCGCGTTGCGGGCCGGCCCCAGGCCCAGGTTGTGCGCCAGGTGCACGGCGGTCACCCGGGGGTCGCGGGCCGCGTAGTCGTCGATGATCGAACCGCAGGCGTCCGGGGAGGCGTCGTCGACCACGATCAGTTCGAGATCCGGGTACGACTGGGTCAGGACCGAGTCCAGACTCTCCTGGAGGTACGCCTGGACCTTGTACGCGGGCACGATGACGCTGAACCGGGGCACGGCACATCCAGGGGTCGGCGCGGGCATATGGCCCAGGAACCCCCGGCGTGGTGATCGGGTTACGCAGGGTGCGGCATTCGGGTTACGGAGCGTCAACCACGCACGTCAATGCCGTGATCCACACCGCTCTACTTGATCGCTCCGGCCATCACCCCCGAGACGAACTGCCGCTGGAAGGCGAAGAAGACGACGAGCGGCACGACCATCGACAGGAAGGCGCCGGGCGCCAGCACGTCGATGTTGTTCCCGAACTGCCGTACCTGCTGCTGGAGCGCGACCGTGACGGGCGGGTGCGCCGAGTCCGCGAACACCAGCGCGACCAGCATGTCGTTCCACACCCACAGGAACTGGAAGATGCCGAGCGAGGCGATCGCCGGACCGCCCAGGGGCAGTACCACCCGCGCGAACAGCCGCAGTTCGCCCGCCCCGTCGAGTCGGGCCGCCTCCAGCAGCTCGCGCGGGATCTCCGCGAAGAAGTTGCGCAGCAGGAACACCGCGAACGGCAGCCCGAAGGCGGTGTGGAAGAGGACCACGCCCGCCGTGGTCTCGAACAGGCCGATGGAGCCGAAGAGTTCGGAGACCGGGATCAGCGCCACCTGGACGGGTACGACGAGCAGCGCGACCACGATCAGGAACAGCCAGTCGCGGCCGGGGAACTCCAGCCAGGCGAAGGCGTATCCGGCGAACGCCCCCAGCGCGAGGACGAGCAGGGTGGCGGGCACGGCGATGGCCGCCGTGTCGAGGAGCGAGCCGGTGACGGTGTCGTTGGCCAGCAGCCGCTCGTAGTTGTCGGCCGTCAGCCGGGAGGGCGCCGTCAGCGCCTGCCACCAGCCGCCGTCGTTCAGCGCGGTGGGGGACAGGAAGGAGGAGACCAGCAGCCCGAGCGTGGGCAGCAGCCAGAACAGGCCCGCGAGGACCAGGAAGACGCGCAGCGCCCCGCCGGCCGCCCGGGAGGCGAGGGACCGCGCGGTCGGCGGGGTACGGGGCGGGGCGCCCGGCAGTGTGCTCATCGGCGGGCCTCCCGGCGCATCCGGCGGATGTTGTAGGCCATGACGGGAGCCACCAGGACCAGCAGGAGCACCGCGATGGCGCTGCCCAGCCCCGGATCGGCGTCCGTGCCGAAGGAGGTCCGGTAGAGCTGGAGCGCCAGGACGTTCGCGTCGTCCTGCACCGCGCCCGGGGCGATCACGAAGACCAGGTCGAACACCTTCATGACGTTGATGACCAGGGTGACCAGCACGACGGCCAGGACCGGCGCCAGCAGCGGCACGGTGACCCGCCGCAGCACCTGCCATTCGCTCGCCCCGTCCACCCGCGCCGCCTCCAGCAGCTCGCGCGGTACGGCGGCCAGCCCGGCCGCGATCAGCACCATCGCGAACCCGGCCCACATCCACACGTAGGCCCCGATCACCGCCGGGGTCACCAGCGTCGGGCCGAGCCACTCCACGCCCCCGTACGCCTCCCGGAAGTTCGAGGCGGGCAGCCGCAGCAGTGCGCCGTCGGCCGCGGCGGACAGGGTGAAGGTGCCGTCGGCCCGGGTTTTCGCCGAGTCGACCACCCGGCCGTCCTTGACCGCCTCGACCCGCAGCCCGGAGAGCGCGGACTCGGTGGCGTCGACCGTGTTCGTCGCGCCGCCCCCGCCCCGGGTGAAGTCCTGCCAGGCGGTGCCGGTGACCTTCCCGGGCTCGGCGGCGGCCGGCCGTGCCGTACGCGTTCCCGGGGGAAGCGCCTCCGGGGCGATGCCGACCAGCGGGAGCGGTGCGGGCACGCCCGCCCGTACCGGATCGCGGGTCACGTACGCGCCCCCGTCCGCCGGGACCAGCGGGGAGTCCCGGCCGGGGCGGGCCTTGGGGAACGCGGAGGACTCGGCGAAGGTGTCGTGGACGCCGACCCAGACGGCGTTGGCCACGCCCCGGTCGGGGTCGGCGTCGTAGACGAGCCGGAAGATGATGCCGGCGGCGAGCATCGAGATGGCCATCGGCATGAAGACGATCAGCTTGAAGGCCGTGCCCCAGCGCACCCGTTCGGTCAGCACGGCGAAGAGCAGGCCGAGCGCGGTGGCGGTGACCGGGGCCAGCACGACCCAGATCGCCGTGTTTCCCAGGGCGGTGCGGATCGTGTCGTCGCGCAGGATCTCCCCGTAGTTTCCGGCGCCCACGAACTCCTCGCCCGAGCGGTCGAAGAAGCTGCGGTAGAGCGAGTACCCGATGGGGTGCACGACGAGCGCGCCGAGCAGGACGAGGGAGGGCAGGAGGAACGCCGCCGCGGTCAGCCGGCGGCGCCGGCTCTCCGCGCTCCTGCGGCGCGACGGGGAGCCGGGGCCGGTCGCGGGGCGGCGCATCACCGGGGAGGCCCCGGGGGATCCGGTGGGGGAGGCCACGGGATCAGTTCCCGTAGGCCTTGGCCGCGTCCGCCTCCAGCCTCGCCTGCGTCCCCGCCACGTCGGCCGGGTTCGCCAGGAAGTCCTGGAGCGCCTTCCACTCGCCCGCGCCCGGGGTTCCGCCGAAGGCCGCCGGGGCCTGGTCCGACATGTCGAAGCGGAAGTCGTCGCCCGCCGCGATCAGGGCCTCGGCGATACCGCGCTGGATGTCGTTCGGGTACGCGGCCGGTTCGAGCGCCTTGTTCGGGGAGAGGAAGCCGCCCTCACGGGCCTGGATCCGCGCCGAGTCCGGCGAGGCCAGGAACGTCAGCAGCGCCTGCGCGCCCTTCGAGGCCTTCAGCGCGACCGCCACGTCGCCGCCCGAGACCACCGGGGCCTTGCCGCCGACCGAGGGGAAGGGGAAGACCAGCGCGTCCGTACCCACCTTCGCGTCCGTCTGCGCGATGTTCACCGCCACGAAGTCGCCCTCGAAGACCATCGCGGCCGCCGGCCGGTCGCCGCCGGTGAAGGTCTGCGTCACCGACTTCGGGAACTCGGTCGCCAGCGCCCCGCTCTGGCCGCCCGCCAGGAAGTCCTTGCGGCCGAAAAGCTCGGCGAGCGAGGTCAGCGCGCGCTTCACGCTGTCGTCCGTCCACTTGATCTCGTGCTTCGCCAACTGGTCGTACTTCTCCGGGCCCGCCTGCGAGAGGTAGACGTTCTCGAACCAGTCGGTCAGGGTCCAGCCGTCGGCCCCGGCCACCGAAACCGCCGGGGTACCGGACGCGGACAGGGTGTCGGCCGCGGTGAGGAGCTCCTTCCAGGTGGCCGGGGGACTCACGCCCGCCGCCTCGAAGGCCTTCGCGTTGTACCAGATCAGCGACTTGTTGGCGGCCTTGTAGTACACGCCGTACTGGGTGCCGTCGACCGCGCCCAGCTTCTTCCAGCCGGGCGAGTAGTTGTTGTCGAGCTGGGCCTGCGCGTCGGCGCCGACCGGCTGCGCCCACTTGTTCTTGACCGCCGAGACCAGCGCCCCGACCTGCGGGAGCAGCGCCACGTCCGGCGGGGCGCCGCCCGCGATCTTCGAGCCGAGGAAGGTGACGATCGGGTCCTGCGCCGGGACGAAGGTGACCGTGGCGCCCGTCCGCCGCTCGAACTCCTTCAGGACCTTGACGAAGTTCGCCTGCTCCGCGCCCGTCCAGACGGCGGCGACCTCCAGCTTCTCCCCGTCGAGCCGGGGCAGCGCGACGACCGGCCCGCCCGCGGTGCCGGTGCCGTCGGTGCCCTTCGCGGGCTCCTTGCCGTCGCCGTCGCCGCCGCAGGCGCTGAGCGCGAGCGCGCCGGCCACGGCCAGAGCGGCCCAAGTGTGCTGTGTACGCAGGGATTTAGTGCGGCTCGTTCCGTGCTTGCGCATGGCGGTGCCCCCGATGCCTCGCTGGCGATGGTGTGTCCTGAGCCACAAGGTCTACGCCGCCCCGCGCACCCCCGCAATACCGCCTCGCGGCGTACGGGGGTGTGCGGAGGACCGCTCGCGGGGCCGCTCGGGTGCCCGGTTCAGGGGGCCGGCGGGAACAGCACCGGTACCGCCGACACCAGGTGCGAGGCCCGGTCCAGGGCGCTGGCCAGCAGCGCCAGGTCCGTCGGGCCGTTGCCCAGCTCGCGGACCGGGCGACGGGCCGGCGGATCGCCCATCCGCTCCCACTCCACCGGCACCACCGTCGGCCGCAGCGTCGCCGTCCGGGGGATCCGGCCGGTGACCCGGCCGCCCTGGAAGGGGACCGTGCGGCCGTCGGCGTACCGGAGCACGCCGCGGCCGGGGCCCGGCTGGTCCGGGGCGTCGAGCTCCACCCGCAGGGTCGTCAGCCGGGCCAGCTCGGTGTCGGCCGTCCGGTCCGGGCGGGCGCTGGTGGCCACCAGGTGCACCCCGAGCCGGGCTCCCTCGCGGGCCACCGCCTCCAGCGCGCGGACCACCGAACCGGCGGCGGGCCGGCCCGTGCTGCCCAGGCCCGGCGCGACCAGCGCGTCGAAGTCGTCCACGAGCACCACGAGGCGGGGCAGCGGGCTGGGCCCGGCCGCCTGATCGGTACGGGCGGCCGAGGAGCGCAGCCGCAGGGTGCCGGAACGCTGCGGTTCGAGATCGCCGCGCAGCTCGCCGGGGGTGGGCTGGCGGGGCGAGACCATCCGGTCGGAGACCTCGTGCACAGCGTGCCACTCGGAGAACGGCACCCCGTCCAGGAGCTCGGCCCGCCGTTTGAGCTCGGCGCCCAGCGCCTGCGCGAACTCCCGCATCCGCAGCGGGTCCGAGGCCACCAGGTGCGCCGAGACGTGCGGCAGCTCCGTACAGGGCAGCAGGCCGTCGCCGCGCTCGCCGCCGGCGCCGTCGAGCAGGACCAGGCCGAGCCGGTCGGGCCGGGCGGCGGCCGACAGGGAGGCCGCGACGGAGCGCAGCAGTTCCGTACGGCCGCTGCCGGCGGGCCCCTCGATCAGCACGTGCGGCCCGTCGGTGACCAGTTCGGCGCCCACCGGACCGCGCCGACCGGTGCCCAGGACTATCTCCGCGAGCCCGCCGACGCGCTGCCCCTGGTCGGTGGCGGCGGCCCAACGGGCCATCAGGGACGCCGGGGTGGCCCGGGCCAGCCCCAACTCGTCGAGCAGCCGGGAGGTCTGGGGCAGGTTGGCGGCGGCCGGCCGGTAACCGCCCTCCGCGACCGGGGAGTCGGCCTTGAGGGGGGCCAGGGCGCGGGCGAACCGCTCCGCCCAGGCCGCCGATACGGCGTCCGCCGTGGCCGTCCCGCCGGAGGCGGCCGGTTTGCCGCCGGAGACCGCGAAGGTCCGTACGGTCGTGGCCACATCACCGCTGAGCAGCGCGGCGGTCGAGCAGTCCCGGAAGGCGGGGGCGGCCGCGCAGGCCGCCTCGTAGGTCTCGGCGACCGGTGAGGCGGGCGTCGCGGCCGGGGCCTCGGCCAGGGCCAGCACGTGGATCCCGGCGGCCGGCCCGTGCGAGGTCAGCCGGGCGGTGATGTCCCGCAGCGCCCCCGGACCGGGGTCCCCGTCGAGGACCAGGAGGGTGAACGGGCCCCGGTAGCCGTACGAGGCCTCGCGGACCGCGTCCGGGCCGGCGGCGGCCCAGTGGGTGCCGAGGGGGCCGTCGTCGAGCCGCCGGGTCAGCTCCCCGGCGCGGGCGGCCGCCTGATCGCGGTCGTACGCGAGCAGCAGCCGGCAGTCCTGACCGTGCGCGGGGCGCACGTGGGGCAGCCAGCCGAGCCAGCCCCAGTCGCGGCGGCGTTCGGCGAGCGGGCGGGCCCGGTCGGTGGAGATCAGCACGATCTCCAGGCGCTGGCCGGGGGCGTGCAGGGCCGCCAGCCGTGCGATGACGGAGCGGGCCACACCGGTCAGCCGGGCCCGGGGTCCGGCGACGCCGAGCGCGCCGGTCTCGCGGAGCGCGACCTCGCTGCCCGCGCCGAGCGTGACATCGAGCCCGGCGGGCCCGGCCCACAGCCGCGGGGCCGGCCCGAGGGCGGTGAGGAGCAGGGCCGCGGGATCGTCGGAGCCGGGCCGCGCGGCGACGGCTGCCGCCGTCTCGGCGACCACCTCCACCTCGGCGGCCTCCGCCCCGCGCACCCACTTCCGCGCCCAGGCCCCGATCCCGCGACGCCCTCCACGGCGGGGTTCGGCCCCGGCCCCGGCCTCGGCCTCGGCTCCGGATCCGGCCCCGGCACCGGCCTCGTGGGACGGCGCGGGTTCCTCCCAGCCGCCCGCGCCGTGGTGCTCGACACCGGTCCGCGGCGACGACCCCGACCCGGCCTGGCCCTGCGGGCCGGCGGGACCGCCCGGGTGTGCCGGCCCGGCGGCGTGCGGGCTGGGGGCTGCGCCCGGGTGTGCTGCGTAGGGCTCGGTGTTCGGTGAGGCCGGTCCGGCCGCGGAACCGGTCCCGGCGGGCCGGTTGGGGAGCACGTGGTGCCCTGCTCCCGAGGTGCCGGACCCGGGCCCGGGCCGGGCGATGCGGCCCGCCCGGAGCGGGCCGGCGCCGTCCCGGTCGGCCTCGTCGTACGGCCAGGGGTCCGGGGAGGCGGAGCCTGACCCGCCCCGGGCGGCGGGGGCAGCTCCGGCGTGGCCGTCCCAAGGGGCCCCGGCCGCGGCCGGGGTGCCGTACCCGGGGCCGCCGGCCACGGAGTCGCGCCGGACGGGGTCGGGGGCGGAGCCCCCGTTTCGGGAAGGGGCGGGGTGGGGGATCTGCCCCGGTGCCCCCCGGCCCCCCGGGCCGGGGTACGCCCCGCCGGTGGCGCCGGGCGCAGCGCCGGCCCAGGCTCCGCCGTCAGGGTGCGACCCCCCCGCGCCGGGGCCGGTCCACGCTCCGCCGGAGGCGCCGCCCCCGGGGTGCGGTCCCGCCGCGGGGGCGGGCGTACCGCCGGTGCGGACCGCATCGGGGTGGCCGGGGTCCCCGTCCGGGTGGGGTCCCGGGAGGGGCACGGAGAGGTGGCCCTCCAGGTCCGGGGTGAGGGGGAGGGGAGCGGGGGCCGGGCCCACGGCCAGCCGGAGGGTGGACTCGCCGACCCGCAGCAGCGCCCCCGGCGCGAGCGCCACCCGCTCCGCGCCGACCACCGCGCCGTCGAGCGTCGTACCGTTCGTCGACCCGAGGTCGGCCACGGCCACCCGCCCGTCGGGGAGCACCGTCACGGTGCAGTGCAGGCGCGATACGTCCGGATCGTCCAGCGGGACGTCCGCGTCGGCCGAGCGCCCGATCCGGATCGCTCCGGGGTGCAGCAGGTGCACCCCGCCGGCGTCCGGTCCGGCCACGACGTGCAGCTGCGGCCCGTCGCCGAGGGAGGTCGCGGCCGCGGTCCCGTCCGTCCGGACGTCGGGGCCGGGCACGTTCAGGGACAGCACCGCCCCGTCCACGAGCGGCGGCTCGCCGAGCGCGCACCGCGCGGGGTCCAGGCGCTCCGCACCGGCGTACAGCACGACCGTGCCGCCGGTGTCGGGTCCGCCGACGGTCGCCGCGAGCCCGGAGGCCACCGCGGACAGCGCGGTGCCGGCGGGCGCGGTGACGAGTACGTCACAGCTCGCCGGCGCGCCTCCTCCGCCGGAACCCCCGCCGGAGGCGGTCGCGGTGGCGGTCTGGTGGCCGCTGCGCGACCCCGACCCAAGGACGGTCAGCCGGATCTGCATCGCCGTCAGCGGTCCCTTCTGCGCGGTGCGCGGTGCGTGCGCCCGGCAGGGACCCGCGGGACGGTCACCCATGCCGTTCGCATGCGGTGCCCGTCCGTCCGCCCCCACCCGGCACGGACGCGTCGTCCGGTCAGGTCTGCTTGGAAGGCGGGGCTCCCGTCCCGGCCGTTCCGTACGGGTGCATCCTCGCACCTGTCGTCCTCAACACGCCCGCCACCCACCGGCAAGTGATCTTGATCGGTCGCGGACCGGCACCGGACCTGCAAGCGGGCCGATCGGATATCGACACCAAGGCCGGGAAAATCGCCCGCGGCATACGCCGCAAACATCACCCTTCGCGCATATGTCCGGCAACCAACCTCCCTCACCCCGCGTCTTCCCTCGGGACAAGCCCTAGAGTGGGCCGGAAAACCATTTCGCAGATCAGACGACAGCAGGGAGCGCGCGACGTGCGGCCAGTCGGCAGCAAGTACCTGCTCGAGGAGCCGCTCGGGCGCGGCGCCACGGGCACCGTCTGGCGCGCCCGCCAGCGGGAGGCGGCCGGTGCGGAGGCGGCGGTAGCCGGCCACCCCGGCGAGACCGTGGCCATCAAGGTCCTCAAGGAGGAGCTGGCCCAGGACCCGGACATCGTCATGCGCTTCCTGCGCGAGCGCTCGGTCCTGCTGCGCCTGACCCACCCCAACATCGTCCGCACCCGCGACCTCGTCGTCGAGGGCGATCTCCTCGCCCTCGTCATGGACCTCATCGACGGCCCGGACCTGCACCGGTACCTGCGCGAGAACGGTCCCTTCACCCCGGTCGCCGCGAGCCTGCTCACCGCCCAGATCGCGGACGCGCTCGCCGCCAGCCACGCCGACGGCGTGGTCCACCGCGACCTGAAGCCCGCCAACGTCCTGGTCGACGAGCGCGACGGCCAGATGAAGCCGATGCTCACCGACTTCGGCATCGCGCGCCTGGCCGACTCCCCGGGCCTGACGCGCACGCACGAGTTCGTCGGCACCCCGGCCTACGTCGCCCCCGAGTCCGCCGAGGGCCGCCCGCAGACCTCCGCCGTGGACATCTACGGCGCCGGCATCCTGCTCTATGAGCTCCTCACCGGCCGGCCGCCGTTCGCGGGGGGTACCGCGCTGGAGGTCCTGCACCGCCACCTCAGCGAGGAGCCGCAGCGCCCGCCGAACGTGCCCGAGCCGCTGTGGACGGTCATCGAGCGCTGCATGCGCAAGGAGCCCTACGAGCGCCCGAGTGCGGAGACCCTGGCGCGCGGCCTGCGCGTCGTCGCCTCCGGCATCGGCGTGCACTCCACGGCCGCCGAGGTCGAGGCCGCCCTCGGCGTCGGCGCGCTCCTCGCACCCGATCCCTCGCCCGCGCCGGTGCCCGAGACCCCGGGCGCCGCGGACGCCACGCAGATGCTGCCCGGCGCGGCCGGGGCCTCCCCGATGGGGGCCTACGACCCCAACGCGATGACCAGCGTGATGCCGCCGGTCGGCGCGGCCGACGCCACGTCCGTACTCCCGAGCACGGGGGCGCCCGGGGCCGACCCGACCTCCGTGATGCCGCCCGTGCAGCGGCCGGACCAGCCGCACCCGTGGCAGTCGCAGATGCAGGCCGCCCGTGACCGCAACGAGCAGACGCAGATGCACTACCTGGACCCGAGCGAGGATCCCCTGCGCCGCCGGCCGCAGCGCCAGGGCCCGCCGCCGCAGCAGCACCAGCAGCCTCAGCGGCCCCAGCAGCAGCCGCAGCGACCGCAGCAGCCTCCGCAGCAGCAGCCGTACCGGCAGGCTCCGCCGCCGCAGCAGCAGTACCAGCAGCCCCAGCAGTACCCGCAGCAGCAGTACGCGCCGCAGCCCCCGCCGCAGCACTATCAGCCGCAGCAGCAGCAACCCCAGCAGTACCAGCAGCCGCAGGGGCAGCCCCAGTACCGCCAGCCCCAGCCGCCGCCCCAGCAGCAGCCCCCTCAGGGGCCGCCGCCGCGTCAGCAGCCGCCCCGGCGGGAGCCCCGCGAGCCGCGCCGCAGCGCGAACCCGGTGAAGATCCCGGGGCTGGGCTGCCTCAAGGGCTGCCTGGTGATGATCCTGGTGTTCTTCGTCGCGGGCTGGCTGGTCTGGGAGTTGACCCCGCTCCAGGAGTGGGTCGGCACCGGCCGGGGCTGGTGGGACCAGGTGTGGACCTGGGGCTCGGACGTCGTGGACTGGGTCACCGCGATCGGCGAGGCCACGGGCGGCGGTACGAGTCCCTGATCTCCGCGCGCTTCCCGAGGGCGCTGTACCGGCGCAATCCACCCGAACCGGGCCTTGTACCGGTGACTTCGTGGATTTGTCGACTTCCGGGACGTGATTTCGCCCGCAGAAGTGAAGGTCGCCGCGATCCGTGGACTCCAACACCCACCTGGCCGCGTAGCTTTGGTGCGTACGCCAGCCGCTGAGGGAGCAGTTGTGGCACGGAAGATCGGCAGCCGGTACACCGCGCACCAGATCCTGGGACGCGGCAGCGCGGGCACGGTGTGGCTGGGCGAGGGGCCTGACGGCCCCGTCGCCGTCAAACTGCTGCGCGAGGACCTCGCGTCCGACCAGGAACTGGTCGGACGGTTCGTCCAGGAGCGCAGCGCGCTCCTGGGCCTCGAGCACCCGCACGTCGTCTGCGTCCGCGACCTCGTCGTCGACGGCAACGACCTCGCCCTCGTCATGGACCTCGTCCGCGGTACGGACCTCCGCACGCGCCTCGACCGCGAGCGGCGGCTCGCCCCCGAGGCGGCCGTCGCCATCGTCGCGGACGTCGCCGACGCGCTGGCCGCCGCGCACACGGCCGGGGTCGTGCACCGGGACGTGAAGCCGGAGAACGTCCTCCTCGACATGCAGGGCCCGCTCGGCCCGGGCGGCGCGCATCCCGCGCTGCTCACCGACTTCGGCGTGGCCAAGCTCATCGACTCACCGCGGCGGGCCACCGGCGGACGGGTCTCGGCGCCCACGACCCGGATCATCGGCACGCCCGACTACCTGGCGCCGGAGATCGTGGAGGGGCTGCCGCCGCGCGCGGCGGTGGACATCTACGCCCTGGCCACCGTGCTGTACGAACTGCTCGCCGGTTTCACGCCGTTCGGCGGCGGGCATCCCGGGGCGGTGCTGCGGCGCCACGTGACGGAGACCGTCGTCCCGCTGCCCGGCATCCCCGACGAGCTGTGGCAGCTGATGGTCCAGTGCCTGGCCAAGGCCCCCGCCTCGCGGCTGCGGGCCTCGGAGCTCTCGCTGCGGCTGCGGGACCTGCTGCCGCTGCTGGCGGGGATGCCGCCGCTGGACGTGGACGAACCGGACGAGCCGGAGCAGTCGGACTTCGTTGAACCGGAGGCGGCCGCGGATCCGGTGCGGCGGCGGGGCGTGGTTCCGCTGGTCCCCGGCTCCTCCACGGATTCCAACCGGGACACCCACACCTCGATGCGGGTGCCGGGGCCGGACGAGCTGGCGGGCGGGGCCCTGGGCACGGCCCGGGTTCCGCGCCCCGCCGGGGGGCACCGGCCGGGCTCCGCGCGGCACCGGGCGGAGACCGTCCGCAAGCGGCGGCTCGCGCTGTCGGCTGCCGCGGTGGCGCTGGTCGCGGCCGTCGGCGTCGGCGGCTGGCTGGCCGTCTCCTCCGACTCGGCGCCGCCCCAGGACAACAAGCAGTCGGGCTCCACGGCCCCGTAGCCGGGTGCGGGTGGGCGGGCCCTGCGGGGCGAAGTCCCCTACCCGCCCTTCCACCGTTCCCCGGGCTGCGCCCGAACCCCTCCTGGGGCTCCGCCCCAGACCCCGCGCCTCAAACGCCGGCGAGGCTGAAATGTCGCTCCGCGCCAACCCACCCCAGGCAAATCCAGCCCCTCCGGCGTTTGAGGAGCGGGGGTCCGGGGGCTGGCCCCCGGGGAACGGGCGAAGGGAGGGTAGGGGACTGGCTCCGCGGAGCAGCCCGAGCCTGCTCCGCGGGGGCTTCGGCGGCTACGCCCCCGTCAGCTCCGGGTGCCAGCGGTGCGCCACCGCCGGGTGGGCGCGGACCCAGCCCTTCAGTTCGTTGCGGCCGTACTCCGCGTGCAGCGGGTTCGACGCGTCGTGCGCTATCCCCGGCGCCGCGTCCAGGTAGTCACCCGGGACCGTCTCGATGACGGCGTCCAGCCGTGGGTTGTAGAAGAACGGCACCGAGAACCGCTCCACGCTCCCCGCCGGGCTCACCACGCGGTGGTCCGTCGCCGTCAGGTACCCCTCCGTCGCGATCTCCAGCAGCTCGCCCAGGTTGACCACGAAGGCCCCGGGCATCGGGGGGACGTCCAGGAAGGCGCCGTCCCGGACCACCTGGAGCCCGCCCACCGAGTCCTGGAGGAGGAGGGTGAGGAAGCCGTAGTCCTTGTGGGCCCCGACCCCCTGGTCGGTGCCCGTCGGGGCGGATCCCGGGTAGCGGATCAGCTTCGTGTGCAGGTGGGGCCGGTCCGCGAAGGCCGCGTCGAAGAAGTCCTCCGGGGCGCCGATCGAGGCGAGCAGCTCCCGGAGCAGGCGGTGGGCCACCGCCGCCAGCCGGGACTGCCACTCCAGGACCACGTCCCGCAGTTCCGGGAGCGCCCCGGGCCACTGGTTCGGGCCCTCCAGCCACAGGTACGCCGGGTCGTCCGGGCCCACGTCCCGCGCCGCCCGCTCCGCGCCCACGTCGAGCTGGTCGCGCCAGTCGGAGGCGCCGCCGGTCAGTTCGTGCCCGATGCGGGTGTAGCCGCGGAAGTGCGGGGAGTTGAGATTGCTCACGGCCAGCCGGTCCGCCTCCGGGAGGGCGAAGAACGCCCTGGTCAGCTCCAGGATGCGGGCGGTCTCGGCGGGGGTGACCCCGTGCCCGGTGAGGTGCAGGAAGCCGCTGTCCCGGGCGGCCGCGTGCAGTTCTTTGCGGAAGGAGTCGCGCAGCTCCGGATCGTCCGCTTGGGACAGGTCCAGGACCGGGAGGGAGGGCGGAGAAGAGGGAGAAGGGTGCGCGGACGGCATGACGGCTCCGTTTCGGGATGTCACGGGGTCCTGTCCCCAGGGATGGCGGGGGCCGCGGCTGGGGAGGGCCGCCGGCAGGGTTGGCGCCGGGACCGCGAGGCCGCGTACAGGACCAAGTCGGATCGGGGTGGATCAGGCTTGGGGATGGTCCGGCGGCAGACAGCTCGTCGTCGTGACACGCATGTGGTCCACATGGCGGCGCTTGACGAGGAAGACGGTCATATCGTGAGCGTACGCCCGTGCGACCCGCCATTAGTACGGGTGATTCGGCCTGGCCGGAGAGCGCCCCCCGGGGACCGGCTACGCTGGACCCGTGGCAGTCGTCGATGTTTCCGAAGAGCTGAAGTCCCTCTCCTCGACCATGGGGTCGATCGAGGCCGTCCTGGACCTCGACAAGCTGAGGGCAGATATCGCCGTGCTCGAGGAGCAGGCCGCCGCGCCGTCCCTGTGGGACGACCCGGAGGCCGCCCAGAAGATCACGAGCAAGCTTTCGCACCTCCAGGCGGAGGTCCGCAAGACCGAGAGCCTGCGCGGGCGCATCGACGACCTCGCGGTGCTGTTCGAGCTCGCCCAGGAAATGGACGACGCGGACACCCTCGCCGAGGCGGAGACCGAGCTGGTCTCCGTACGCAAGGCACTGGACGAGATGGAGGTCCGCACCCTGCTCTCCGGCGAGTACTCCGAGCGCGAGGCGCTGGTCAACATCCGTGCCGAGGCCGGCGGCGTGGACGCCTCCGACTTCGCCGAGCGCCTCCAGCGCATGTACCTGCGCTGGGCCGAGCGCCACGGCTACCCGACCGAGATCTACGAGACCTCGTACGCGGAAGAGGCCGGCATCAAGTCGACCACCTTCGTGGTCAAGGCCCCGTACGCCTACGGCACCCTCTCCGTCGAGCAGGGCACGCACCGCCTCGTCCGGATCTCGCCCTTCGACAACCAGGGCCGCCGCCAGACCTCCTTCGCGGGCGTCGAGGTGCTGCCGGTCGTCGAGTCGAGCGACCACGTCGAGATCGACGAGGGCGAGCTGCGCGTGGACGTGTACCGCGCCTCGGGCCCCGGCGGCCAGGGCGTCAACACGACCGACTCGGCGGTCCGCATCACGCACCTGCCGACCGGCATCGTGGTCTCCTGCCAGAACGAGCGCTCGCAGATCCAGAACAAGGCCAGCGCGATGAACGTGCTCCAGGCCAAGCTGCTGGAGCGGCGCCGCCAGGAGGAGAAGGACAGGATGGACGCCCTCAAGGATGGCGGAAGCTCCTGGGGCAACCAGATGCGCTCCTACGTCCTGCACCCGTACCAGATGGTCAAGGACCTCCGGACGGAGTTCGAGGTCGGCAACCCGCAGGCGGTGCTCGACGGCGAGATCGACGGCTTCCTGGAGGCCGGGATCCGCTGGCGCAAGCAGCAGGAGCAGACCGCGTAGCAGTCGGAACCGACGGAAGGGCCCGGACGCCGTAAAGGTGTCCGGGCCCTTCCGGTTTTCGAGTCTGATCGGGACGTGGCGGCTGAGGAACTACGCCGTCTGCTGAGCCACCAGTGCCAGCGCGGCCACCAGGATCACCAGCAGCGCGACGAGCGCCACCGGGTTGAGACCGCCGGAGAAGGGGTCCTCCCGCTGGAGGCGCCCCCGGTTCGCCCGGCACACCGGGCAGCGGCCCTGGCTGACGGGTGCGGCGCAGTTCGCGCACACGAGCCGGTCATATGTCATGCGCTCCTCCTTTCGTCCCCTCGGTTACAACGGTCGCGGGAACCGGTCCGTTCCCCCTCCCACTGTGCCAGCTTCGATGACATTCGGCGCGGCCCCTCCGGGCAATCGCGGTCGGCACCTCTCGGACCAGGGGATATATCGGGCAACTCCGGACGCCGGGTCCACACCTCGCGCCTGTTCGCGTATGGTCACGCACACCTACTCCCGGCGACCGTGGTGCACCCGTGATCCGATTCGACAACGTCTCCAAGTCCTACCCGAAGCAGAGCCGCCCCGCACTCAGAGATGTCTCCCTGGACATCGCGAAGGGCGAGTTCGTCTTCCTGGTCGGCTCCTCCGGCTCCGGCAAGTCCACCTTCATGCGGCTCATCCTGCGCGAGGAGCGGGCGAGCCACGGCCAGGTGCACGTCCTGGGCAAGGACCTCGCCAAGCTCTCCAACTGGAAGGTTCCGCAGATGCGGCGCCAGCTGGGGACCGTCTTCCAGGACTTCCGGCTCCTGCCCAACAAGTCGGTGGCCGACAACGTGGCCTTCGCCCAGGAGGTCATCGGCAGACCGCGCGGCGAGATCAAGAAGGCCGTCCCCCAGGTCCTGGAACTCGTCGGCCTCGGCGGCAAAGAGGACCGGATGCCCGGCGAGCTCTCCGGCGGTGAGCAGCAGCGCGTGGCCATCGCCCGTGCCTTCGTCAACCGGCCGGCGCTGCTGATCGCGGACGAGCCCACCGGCAACCTGGACCCCCAGACCTCCGTCGGCATCATGAAGCTGCTGGACCGGATCAACCGGACCGGCACCACCGTGATCATGGCGACCCACGACCAGCAGATCGTCGACCAGATGCGCAAGCGCGTCATCGAACTCGAGCAGGGCCGTCTCGTCCGCGACCAGTCGCGCGGCGTCTACGGCTACCAGCACTGAAAGGCTCCTGAGACGCGATGCGCGCCCAGTTCGTCATGTCGGAGATCGGGGTCGGTCTCCGCCGCAATCTGACCATGACCTTCGCGGTCATCATCTCCGTGTCCCTGTCGCTGGCCCTGTTCGGCGGGTCCCTGCTCATGCGCGACCAGGTGAGCAAGATGAAGGGGTACTGGTACGACAAGGTCAACGTCTCCATCTACCTCTGCAACAAGAGCGACGCCGAGGCCACCAACGGGGCCTCCTGTTCCAAGGGCGCGGTGACCCCGGAGCAGAAGCAGGCGCTGGAGACCGAGCTCAAGGGCATGGACCTCGTCGAGGCCGTCACCTACGAGTCCTCCGACGAGGCCTTCAAGCACTACAAGGAGCAGTTCGGGCACACCGCCCTGGCCGCGTCCATCACCCCGGACCAGATGCCCGAGTCCTTCCGGGTGAAGCTCAAGCAGCCGGAGAAGTACAAGGTCATCACGACCTCCTTCTCCGGACGCGACGGAGTCCAGTCGGTGGAGGACCAGCGCACCGTGCTGGACAACCTCTTCAGACTCCTCGGCTACCTCAACTGGGCCGCCCTCGGCATCATGTTGATCATGCTGGTCGTGGCCCTGCTGCTGATCGTCAACACGGTGCGCGTCTCGGCCTTCAGCCGTCGGCGCGAAACCGGGATCATGCGCCTGGTGGGCGCCTCCAGCTTCTACATCCAGGTGCCGTTCATCATGGAGGCGGCCTTCGCCGGCCTGATCGGCGCGCTGCTCGCCTGCGGGATGCTCGGCGCGGGCCAGTACTTCGTGATCGACCACGGCGCCGCGCTGCGCGACAAGATGGAGCTCATCAACTTCATCGGCTGGGACTCGGTCCTGACCAAGCTGCCGCTGGTGCTGGTCATCGGTGTGCTGATGCCCTCACTGGCCGCCTTCATCGCGTTGCGCAAGTACCTGAAGGTGTGACGAGTGCCCCGCGAGCGGTACGGCCAACCACCCGTACCGCCGCGGGGCTTGTCCTAGACTCGGCGCCATGCCGGGACTGCCCGCCTTCTGTCTCCGGCCCCGCGACGCACGTCGCGGGGCCGTTTTGACGTTGGTCTTCCTCGCCGCCGTGGGTACCGGCGCGTTCACCGGGAGCTGGGACCGCACCGCCTCCGGCCCGTCCGAGGGCCCCGCCGCCCTGGTGGCGGGTACGGAGCCCGCCGCGGCCGTACCCGGGCCGCGGGCACCGGTGCGGCCGCACCGCGAGGCGGGCACCGCCGACCGGGACGCGGTGGCCCGCGCGGCCGCCGAGGCCGTCGCCGAGGGCAAGTCCGCCAAGTCGGCGGCCCAGGAGGTCGTCAGCCGCAGCGGGGACCGCTGGGGCACGGTGTACGACCAGGGGGAGTACGAGGCCTTCGCCGGCGACCTGGACGGCCACTGGACGGGCGTCGGCCTGTGGGCCGGCCGGCTGCGCGACGGCCGCATCGAGATCGACCGGGTCCAGCCCGGCGGCCCCGCGGCGCGGGCCGGGATGCGCGCCGGGGACCGGCTGTTGAGCATCGACGGGCAGGGCGTGACCGGGCTCAGGGTGGCCGAGGTGGTGGCCCTGCTGCGCGGGAAGGCCGGCACCTCGGTGGTGCTGAAGCTGACCCGCGGCGGGGCCGACTTCACGGAGACCGTGCGGCGCGAGGAACTGCGCAGCGAGCCCGTGACGGTCCGATCGCTCCCCGGCGGGATCACGGTCATCAAGGTGGCCTCCTTCACCCGGGGTTCCGGCGACCGGGTCCGCTCCGCCGTCCGCGCCGCGCCGCCCGGCGGCGGGGTCATGCTCGACCTGCGCGGCAACACCGGCGGCCTGGTCACCGAGGCCGTGACGGCCGCCTCCGCCTTCCTGGACGGCGGGCTGGTGGCGACGTACGACGTACGCGGTGCACAGCGCGCCCTCTACGCGGCCCCGGGCGGCGATACGGCCCGGCCGCTGGTGGCGCTGATCGACGGCGGCACGATGAGCGCGGCCGAGCTGGTCACCGGCGCCCTCCAGGACCGCGGCCGCGCGGTGGCGGTCGGTACCCGCACCTTCGGCAAGGGGTCGGTGCAGATGCCCACGGAGCTGCCGGACGGATCGGTGGCGGAGCTGACGGTGGGTACGTACCGCACTCCGGCGGGCCGCAGCCTGGACGGTGCGGGCATCACCCCGGACCTGGCGGCGGCGGACCGGGTCGAGGAACGGGCCCGCACGGTATTGAGTGGCATCGGGGTGGGTCCGTAGTGCGAAAATGGCCGCACTATGGCTAAGGAAACAGGGCGCAAGCTGATCGCCCAGAACAAGAAGGCGCGGCACGACTACACGATCATCGACACCTACGAGTGCGGCCTCGTGCTCACGGGTACCGAGGTCAAGTCCCTGCGCCAGGGCCGTGCCTCGCTGGTGGACGGCTTCGTGTCGGTGGAGAGCGGCGAGGCCTGGCTCTACAACGTGCACGTGCCGGAGTACAGCCAGGGCACCTGGACCAACCACAGCGCGCGGCGCAAGCGCAAGCTCCTCCTGCACCGCGAGGAGATCGACAAGCTGGACTCGAAGACGGGGGAGACGGGCAACACGATCGTGCCGCTCGCCCTGTACTTCAAGGACGGCCGGGCGAAGATCGAGATCGCGCTGGCGAGGGGCAAGAAGGAGTACGACAAGCGGCAGTCGCTGCGCGAGAAGCAGGACACGCGCGAGACGAACCGGGTGATCTCGGCGGTGAAGCGCAAGGAGCGCGGCCAGCTTTAACCTCCTGGCACACCGTGGTCCACTTCGCGTACCATGGCGTCAGCACCACGCGCTTGCGGGTGGTGCCGGTCGAGCGGGACGCATGGAGAGCGCCTGCTGGATCTCATAACTGAACAGCGTGAAACATGGGGATGATCGGTTTCGACAGCGGATGTCGATGTAGGGGAAGCGAGCCGAGAAAGCGGCAATGATCTCGTTAACCATATGTCGCAAACAATAATCGCCAACTCCAAGAGCGATAACTCCCGCTTCACCCTCGCTGCCTAATAACAGTGAGCTGAAGCCTCTGTGAGGAGCGTCAGCCCGGAAGTGGTCCCGGTCCGGATCCTGGCGTCAATTAGGGATCTAAACCTCTAACTCCGGTCACGGGGGATAGAGGGAAATCAAACAGTGACTGAGCCCGTCGGAGACTTGTCCGTGTGATCTCCGGGGCCGAGAAAAGCGCAGCGGAATGCGCTCGGAGAAGCCCTACTTCTGCACCGTTGGACGCGGGTTCGATTCCCGCCATCTCCACCACCCCATGTTGAGAAAGCCCCCGGCTCGCGAGATCTCTCGCAGGCCGGGGGCTTTTTCGTGTGCGGGGGCGCCGGGGGCCGGGCGCCGGGAGCGGGGGGTGTGGGTGGGACCTGGCCCGTGGGCCGTGGGCCGTGGGCCGGAAGGTGGTCGGGTTCGGCCGACCGGTCGTACCGCAGCGCGGCGCTCACCCGTGCGCGGGTCCGCATATCTGATGATCACGGCGATTGCGCAAGCCCGATCGAATCGAAAGGCGCACCCCCATGTCTCTCGCCTCCTGGGCGGACCTCTCGGCAGCGCGGCGGCAACTCGCCGCCGGTGCCGTCACCCTCGGTCTGACGGTGGCCCTGGTCCTGCCCGCGACCGCCGCGGCCGCCAGTCCGTTCGGCGGCGGTCACGACCGCGCGGACGGGAAGGTGACCACCAAGGGCGCCCAGTCCGTCCACGCTGGTCCGACGACGAAGGCGAAGCGGGTGGGGTCCCGCCACGGCGGCTCGCGCGTCGGGCTCAAGTGCAAGCTGCGCGGTGAGGCGGTCTACGGCAATGACATCTGGTACCTGCTCGCTGACCGCCAGGGCTGGATGGCCGCCCGCTACGTGAAGAACCATCACCCGGTTCCGTGGTGCCCCGTCAAGCCGCCGGTCAAGGGGGAGAAGGGCGACAAGGGGGACCAGGGTGAGAAGGGTGACCGGGGTGAGCCCGGCCTGAAGGGCGACAAGGGCGACAAGGGTGACCGGGGCGAGCACGGCGGCCCGGGGGCCGCCGGGCCGAAGGGCGCCCCGGGACGGGACGGCGCGCCGGGGGCCAAGGGCGACCCCGGCGAGCGGGGGCCGGCCGGGCCCCGGGGCGAGCGGGGCCAGGACGGCGCTCCGGGCGAGCGGGGCCGGGACGGCGCCGCCGCGGACCAGGGCGACCGGGGGGAGCGCGGCCCGGCCGGGCCCAAGGGCGAGTCCGGACGGGACGGAGACCAGGGCCCGGCCGGACCTGAGGGCCCCAAGGGTGGCCTGGGAGCCAAGGGAGACCGAGGCGAATCCGGCCCCCAGGGCCCGGCCGGATCCGACGGCGCCACCGGCGCGAAGGGTGACCCCGGTGCCGTCGGTGCGCAGGGCGAGCAGGGCCCGAAGGGCGACAAGGGTGACGCCGGTGTTCAGGGCGCGGCCGGGCCGAAGGGTGAGGCCGGGGCGGCCGGGCCCACCGGCGCGAAGGGCGACACGGGTGCCGAGGGCGAGGTCGGCGCTCCGGGTGGGCAGGGTCTGAAGGGCGACAAGGGCGATGCCGGTGTTCAGGGCGTGGCCGGGCCGAAGGGTGAGTCCGGGACCGCCGGGCCCACCGGTGCGCAGGGCGCGAAGGGCGACACGGGTTCCGAAGGTGCGGTCGGTGCCGCCGGATCGCAGGGTCCGAAGGGCGACAAGGGCGACAAGGGCGATGCCGGTGTTCAGGGCGTGGCCGGGGCAGTGGGGCCCACTGGTGCGCAGGGCCCGAAGGGTGACACGGGTGCCGAGGGCGCGGTCGGCGCTGCGGGCGCGCAGGGCTTGAAGGGCGATAAGGGGGACAAGGGGGAGACCGGGGCACAGGGTTTGGCCGGGAACGGTGTGAACGGAGCGAAGGGCGACACCGGAGCGAAGGGCGACACCGGCGCCCAAGGGCCTGCCGGTGCGCAGGGGTTGAAGGGCGATGCCGGAGCCCAGGGTCCGCAGGGTCCCCAGGGGATCAAGGGCGACAAGGGCGATCAGGGCGATCGCGGACCGGCCGGGCCGACGCGGGACCCGATCACCCTCGTCGGTGAGGTCCAGGCCGTAGCGAAGGGAACCTCCAGCAACTACAACGGTCCGGTCTGCCCGACCGGTACCAAGGTGATCGGCGGCGGCTTCTACCAGACCGCCAGCCCCTCCGACGCGAACCTGCTGACCTCGCACCCGAACACCGATGCCAACCGGTGGCAGGTGTGGCTGAAGAACCCCGCCAGCGCCGGAGACACCGGCGTCCGCGTCTACACCATCTGCCAGCCCACCGGCTGACGGCCCCTCCGGAGACACCGCGCCCCCACGGCCGCCCGAGCGGCGTGGGGGCGCGGTCCTGCTCCCCGGCGGCTGCTCCGCCGCGCCGGCGCCCCCGCTGCGGTCCCGGTCGCCCGACGGCCCGTACCCGCCCGGGACCCGTCACCCGGAGTCCGGGCGGGGTGCAGGCCCGGGAGCCGTCCGCGCGAGCCCCAGCGCGAGCAGCGCCGCCGCCGCCGGGAGGGCGTACGGGGCCGTCGTGCCCCAGTGGTCGATCGCGGAGCCGGCCGTCGCGGAGCCCGCCGCGATGCCCGCGAAGAGGGCGGTGACGGCGAGGGTCATGCCCTCGTTGAGGCGGCCCGGCGGGGTCACGGCGTGGACCCGGGACATCGCGGTGACCATGACCGGGGCCGTGGCCATGCCGGCCAGCAGGAGGGCCAGGGCCAGGGGGAGCAGGGAGCCGGTGGCCGCCGCCGCCCAGGGCAGTGCCATGGCGAGGGCCAGGACGCCCAGACAGACGGGGAGCGTGCGCGGGCGCAGGGTGCCGTAGAGGAGGCCGGCCGCGAAGGAGCCGGCCGCCTGGAGGGCGAGGACCGGGCCCGAGAGCGCGCCGAGGCCGTGGGCGCCGAGGTGGGCGATGGAGGTGATCTCCATGGAGCCGAACATCGCCCCGAGGGCGAGGAAGAGCGGCAGCATCCCGCCCAGGGCGCGGAGCGGGGAGGGTCCGCGGACCGCGGGCGCCGGCGGGGGCTCGGTGGCGCGGTGGGCCGTGAAGACCAGCATCCCGGTGAGGAGCAGTACGGCCCCGGTCAGGGTGCCCGCCTCCGGGAACGCGGCGGTGCACAGGAACGCGGCCGCCACCGGCCCGAGCATGTACGCCAACTCGTCCGCGGCCTGTTCGAAGGACATCGCGGTGTGCCGGGAGGCCGGGTCGCCCCGCAGCAGGTGGGTCCAGCGGGCGCGGGACATGCCGCCGATGTTGGGGGTGGTCGCGGTGGCGGCGTAGGAGGCGAAGAGGGTCCACGCGGGGGCTCCGGTACGGACGCACGCGATCAGGGAGAGCGAGCCGAGGACCGCGATCAGGGTGGCGGGCACCGCGACCCGGGCCTGCCCGTGCCGGTCGACCAGCCGGGCCGTCCAGGGCGCCACGAGGGCGGTGGCGGCCAGGCCGACCGCCACGACCGCGCCGGCGAGGGCGTACGAGCCGCGCTGCCCGGCGATCATCATGACGGCGCTGACGCCGAACATGCCCATGGGGAGCCGGGCGATGAGGTTCCCCGCGGTGAACCCGCGGGTGCCGGGGAGCGCGAAGAGCCGGCGGTACGGGCCCGGGGCGCGGGTCGGCCGCGATGCCCGTGCCGGGTGCTGCGGCCGGGCGGGGTGTCCCGGCCGGGCCGGGGCGGCGGCGAGTACCAGCGTGGTGCCGGTGACAGCCATGAGCGGGGATGCGGTCGGCGGAGTGGTGGCGGTCGTGGTGGGCATGGGTCAAGGCTCGGGCCGGGGGCCGTCGGCGGTCCAACACCTGTTCGGGGGCCATTCACCGCTTCGTGTTGTTAGTCTCCGCACGTGACTCCCCGAGACGTGGAACCCCGCCTGCTGCGCGCCTTCCTCGCCGTCGCCGAGGAACTGCACTTCACCCGCGCCGCCGCCCGGCTCTACGTGGCCCAGCAGGCCCTCAGCCGCGACGTGCGACGGCTCGAACAGACCCTGGGCGCGCCCCTGTTCGTCCGCACCACCCGCGCCGTCGAGCTGACCCCGGACGGGGAGCGGCTGCTGCCCCTGGCCCGGGGCGTGCTGCGGGCGCACGAGGAGCTGGCCGGGGCCTTCGCGGGGCCCCGGCCGCTGCTCGTCGACCTCAACACCGACGGCCCCGGCACCGCCCGGACCGTTCTGGAACGGGCTCGCGAACTCGCCCCCGACTGCGAGCTGATGGCCCGTTTCGAGTCCGGGCTCACCCACGCCGCCGCCGAGATCGCCGCGGGCCGCCTCGACGTCTCCTTCGGGTACGCCGACGGCCTCGACCCGGCGCTGCGGGCCCGCCTCGCGCGGATGCCCGTACGGTACGAGCCGCTCGCGGTGCTGCTGCCCGAGGGGCACGCGCTGGCCGCGCTGGACGCCGTACCGCTGGACGCGCTGCGCGGCGAGACGGTGTACACCGGGGCCGGGAACCCGCGGACCCTGGAGTGGACCGGGCTGGCCCGCGAGCTGTTCGCCGGGCGGGGCGTCGCGCCCGCGCCGCCCGCGCCGGTGGCGGTGGGCAAGGAGGAGTTCCGCCGGGTCATGGTCAAAACGGGCAATCCGGTGCTCGCCACGGTGGGATTCGTCGACATGCCCGGCTGCGTCAAGCGGCCGCTGACCGCCCCGGTGCCGCTGTCGCCGCTCTCCATGGTGTGGCGGAAGGGATCGAGCCATCCCGGGCTCGACGCGCTGCGCCGCGCCGTCGCGGAGCTCGGGGCCGGGCACGGCTGGCTGGAGGTGCCCCCGGACAGCTGGCTGCCCGCGCTCACACCCGGCCCGGGCCGCGGGTGAGTGCAAGGTTTCCCGCCGGTCATCCGGCGGGGACCGGGGCTGAAACGAGCCCTTCCTACGGTCGTCACCACGGACGAGACGCGACGAGCCCGACGAGCCCCGACAGGGCCGAGGGCGCGACGAGCGCGACGTGATCGCAGCAGCTGTGGAGGCGTGTGATGACCAGTACGACCGCACCGCGCAAGGGTGGCCGCTGGATCGAGCGGTGGGACCCCGAGGACGAGACCTTCTGGCGCGAGACGGGTGAGAAGACCGCCCGCCGCAACCTGATCTACTCCGTGCTCTCCGAGCACATCGGGTTCTCGATCTGGTCCCTGTGGTCGGTGATGGTGCTCTTCATGGGCCCGCAGTACGGGATCGACCCGGCCGGCAAGTTCTTCCTCATCGCCACCGCCACCTGCGTGGGCGCCCTGGTCCGCGTCCCCTACACCTTCGCCGTGGCCCGCTTCGGCGGCCGCAACTGGACGGTCGTCAGCGCCCTGCTGCTGCTCGCGCCGACGGTCGCCGCCTGGCTGGTGATGGAGCCCGGGACCTCGTACAACACCTTCCTGCTGGTGGCCGCGCTGACCGGGGTCGGCGGCGGGAACTTCGCCTCGTCGATGACGAACATCAACGCCTTCTTCCCGCTGCGCAAGAAGGGCTGGGCCCTCGGCCTCAACGCGGGCGGCGGCAACATCGGCGTCCCCGTCGTCCAGCTCGCCGCCCTGCTGGTCATCGGCACGGCCGGGGCCGGCCACCCGCGGCTGCTGCTCGGCGCCTACATCCCGCTCATCGTGATCGCGGCGGTGCTCGCCGCGGTGCGGATGGACAACCTGGCGCCCGTGCGCAACGACACCGGAGCCGTCCGCGACGCGGCCCGCGACGGGCACACCTGGATCATGGCGTTCCTGTACATCGGCACCTTCGGCTCCTTCATCGGCTACAGCTTCGCCTTCGGGCTGGTCCTCCAGACGCAGTTCGGCCGCACCCCGCTCCAGGCGGCCTCGCTCACCTTCATCGGACCGCTGCTCGGCTCGCTGATCCGGCCGGTCGGCGGGGCCCTAGCGGACCGCTTCGGCGGCGCCTGGATCACCCTGGGCACCTTCGTGGCGATGGCGGCGGCGACCGGAGTGGTGATCCTGGCCTCCGTACGGGAATCCCTGCCGGTGTTCCTGATCGGCTTCGTGGGGCTGTTCGTCCTCAGCGGGCTCGGCAACGGCTCCACCTACAAGATGATCCCCGGCATCTTCCAGGCGAAGGCACTGGCCCGCGGGATGAGCGGCGAGGACGCGGCCGCGTACGGGCGGCGGCTGTCCGGCGCCTCCATGGGACTCATCGGCGCGGTCGGCGCGCTCGGCGGGCTCGGCATCAACCTGGTCTTCCGGGAGGCCTTCCTGACCTCCGGCTCGGGCACGGGGGCCTTCGTGACCTTCCTCGGCTTCTACGCGGTGTGCTGCGCCGTCACCTGGGCGGTATACCTTCGCCGGCCCGCCCAGGTGATGATCCCCACGGCCGGTGCGCAGGCGAAGCCGCAGCTCACCTCGGTGTAACGGCGGCCACACGTCGGTTAACGGCACCGAAATACGCGTGAACCGAGCCTGATACGCCCCCAGGGCAGGCTCGGTTCACGCGAACGTCACGAGTGCGTGTGAACGCGACACCGGACCCGACACGGGACCCGACGCCGGACCCGACCACTGCGCGAGGCAGGTCACCATGCACGACACCCACACCGGTCCGCCGGCCGGCCCGCTCGCCGGATTCACCGTCGGGGTCACCGCCGCCCGGCGGGCCGACGAGCTCATCGCCCTGCTGCGCCGCCGCGGGGCCACCGTGCTGCACGCGCCCGCCCTGCGGATCGTGCCGCTCGCCGACGACACCGAACTGCTGTCCGCCACCAAGGAGCTGATCGGCTGCGCGCCCGACGTGGTGGTGGCGACCACCGCCATCGGCTTCCGCGGCTGGATCGAGGCCGCCGACGGGTGGGGGCTCGGCGAGGAACTGCTCGGGCGGCTGCGCGAGACCGAACTGCTGGCGCGCGGACCGAAGGTGAAGGGCGCGATCCGGGCCGCCGGGCTCGTGGAGACCTGGTCCCCGCGCTCGGAATCGCTCGCCGAGGTACTGGACCGGCTGCTCACGGCCGGGGTGACCGGCCGGCGCATCGCCCTCCAGCTGCACGGGGAGCCGCTGCCCGGGTTCATCGAGGCCCTGCGGGCGGGCGGGGCCGAGGTGGTCGGCGTACCCGTCTACCGGTGGATGGCGCCGGAGGACCTCGGGCCGCTGGACCGGCTGATCGACGCGGTGGCCGCCGGCGCGGTGGACGCGGTGAGCTTCACCTCCGCGCCCGCCGCGGCCTCGCTGCTGTCGCGGGCCGCGGAGCGGGGCGTACGGGAACCCGTGATCGAGGCGCTGACCGGCGGATCGGTCCTCTCCGCGTGCGTGGGGCCGGTGACGGCCCTGCCCCTGCAGGCCGAAGGGGTGGCCACGGTGCAGCCCGAGCGCTTCCGGCTCGGCCCCCTCGTGCAGCTCCTGTGCCAGGAACTCCCCGCCCGGGCCCGCGTGCTCCCGGTGGCCGGGCACCGGCTGGAGCTGCGCGGCCACGCGGTCCTCGTCGACGCCGAGCTGCGCCCCGTCCCGCCGGCCGGGATGGCCCTCCTGCGGGCCCTGTCCCGCCGCCCGGGCTGGGTCGTGGCCCGCTCCGAACTCCTGCGCGCCCTCCCCGGCGCGGGCCGCGACGAACACGCGGTGGAGACGGCGATGGCCCGCCTGCGCGTGGCCCTGGGCGCGCCGAACCTGATCCAGACCGTCGTCAAGCGCGGCTACCGGCTGTCGCTGGACATGGCCGCCGACACGAAGTACGCGGACGGCTGAGGGCCCGGGCCGGCCGGACCGGGCCGGAAGCGGGCGTGCCCGGAAGCGGACGGCGCACCGGCCTGGCCGGGGCCGGGCCCGTCCGTTAGCGTGCCCGGATGATCATTGACGGTGTGGAGATGAGGGAGATCCGGCCGGCGGACGCCGCCGGGATCGCCGAGGTGCTGGAGCGCAACCGGGAGTACATGGCCCCCTACGAGCCGTGGCGGGCCGAGGACTTCTACACCGAGGCGGCGCAGCGGGTACGGGTCGAGGAGCTGCTCGCGGCCCGGGCGGACGGGCGGGCGAGGCCGTTCGTGCTGCTCGCCGCCGACGGGGTGGTCGGGGCGATCAACCTCCAGGACATCGTGCGCGGGGCGCTGCGCAGCGGTTCCATCGGCTACTGGGTGGACCAGGCCTGGGCCGGCAAGGGGCTGGCCACCGCCGCGCTGCACGAGGTCTGCCGGATCGCCCGGGACGAGGAGCGGCTGCACCGGGTCTCGGCGGGCACCCGGGTGGAGAACCTGGCCTCGCAGCGGGTGCTCGCGAAGGCGGGCTTCGAGCAGTACGGGCTCGCGCCCCGCTACCTCCACGTCGGCGGAGACTGGCAGGACCACCGGCTCTTCCAGCTGCTCCTGAACGACGAGCCGCCCGCCCTCTAGCCGAGTGCCCGCCGGACGGGCACTCTGGGGGCACGCCCCGAGAGGGAGGCGGTGACGGGTATGTGGTTCGACTCCGGGCGGGTGTGCCTGGATCTGGTGGCGACCTTTGCGCCCCACGCGAATACCGAGGGCATCCGGGACGGTGACGGGCTGCGGCTGTGGCTGACCGGAGCCGGGCTGGTGCCCGACCGGACGCCGCTCGCCCGGGTCGGGGACGACTGGGTGTCGGCCTTCCGGGTGCTGCGCGCCGACGTCGAGAGCCTCGTACGGGCCGAGCTGGCCGGAGCCGCGCCGCCCGGGGCCGCGCTGGCCCGGGTCAACGCGGCGGCCGCCGGTCCACCCCCGGGACTGTGTGCCGTACAGGACCAAGAAGGGCACCTCGTACGAGAGTTGTGCGGCGGCGTCGAATGCGCCGGGCTGCTCGCCGCCGTGGCCCGGGACGCCGTCGAACTGCTCACCGACCCCGGCGAACGGGACCTGCTGCGGGCCTGCGAGGGCGACGGCTGCGCCCGGGTCTACCTCGACACCTCGCGCGGACACCGCCGCCGCTGGTGCTCCAGCGAGCTCTGCGGAAACCGCGAGCGCGTGGCCCGGCACCGGCGGCGCGTCCTCGCGTCACGCCCCGGCTGACCCGGTCCGCGGCGCCCGCCGGGCGTGATCTTCGTCTTGATCCGCGAGCCGTCCCGGAAGGGGCGTGCGCTCACGGGCCCCTTCGCGTACGGTTGACGGCTGCCCATGCACGTCAGAAAGGGGCCTTGGTGGCCGCGCAGAATGCCGCTGTCGACAGCACGGCGGATTCCGTCCGCGATCGGGAGATCGCGGTCGAGCAGACGCATCTCGATCACGTGTACCGACGCCTTGAGGAGAAGATCCACGAGGCGGAGTTCCTGATGAACGACGCCGCCAAGCGTGGCCAGGTCGGCACGCCCGGCGCCCTCGCGGAGCGGGACGCGCAGGTGTTCCGAGCCGGAATCCACCTGAACCGTCTCAACAACGAGTTCGAGGACTTCCTGTTCGGCCGCATCGACCTGGTCCTCGGCAAGGACGGGGAGCGGGGCCCCGACGGCGCCTTCACCTCCGTCGATCCCGCCGACGACGCGATCCGTACCGACCTCACGGCCGATATCGCCGAGACGCTCCACATCGGCCGCATCGGGGTCCTCGACTCCGACTACGCGCCGCTCGTCATCGACTGGCGGGCCCCCGCGGCCGCGCCGTTCTACCGCTCCACCCCCAAGGAGCCCGGCCGCGTCGTGCGCCGCCGGGTCATCCGCTCCAAGGGCCGCAAGGTGCTCGGCGTCGAGGACGACCTGATGCGCCCCGAGGTGACCGCCTTCCTCGACGGGGAGGAGCTGCCCGCCATCGGCGACGGCGCCCTGATGGCCGCCCTCGGGCGGGCCCGCACCCACTCGATGCGCGACATCGTCTCCTCCATCCAGGCCGAGCAGGACCTCGTCATCCGGGCGCCCGCCGCCTCGGTCGCCGAGGTCGCGGGCGGACCGGGCACCGGCAAGACCGCCGTCGCCCTGCACCGCGCCGCCTACCTGCTCTACCAGGACCGGCGGCGCTACTCCGGCGGCATCCTGATCGTCTCCCCGACGCCGCTGCTCGTCGCCTACACCGAGGGCGTCCTGCCCTCCCTCGGCGAGGAGGGCCAGGTCGCCATCAGGGCGCTCGGCTCGCTCGTCGACGGGGCCGAGGCGACCACGTACGACGACCCGTCCACCGCCAGGATCAAGGGCTCGTCCCGGATGCTGAAGGTGCTGCGCAAGGCCGTACGGGGCGCCCTGGAGTTCGGCGGTCCCGGCGGGGCCCCGGCCCCCGACCGGCTCCGCGTGGTGGCCTTCGGGCGCCGCCAGGAGCTGGAGGCCGGCGACCTCGACCGGATCCGGCAGAACGTCCTGTCCGGCACCGCCCCGGTCAACCTGCTGCGCCCGCGCGCCCGCAAGCTCCTGCTGGACGCGCTGTACTCGAAGTCCGGCGGGGCCGGCCGGCACAGCGATCCGGAGCTCGCGGCCGAGCTGCGCTCCGCCTTCGACGAGGACATCTCGACGGAGGACGCGTTCATCGACTTCCTGAACGCCTGGTGGCCCGAGCTGACCCCGCGCCGAGTCCTGGCCTCCATGGCGGACGAGCGGCGCCTGTCGCGCTGGTCGCGCCGGGACCTGAACCCGCGCGAGACGCGGCAGGTGGCGCGCTCCCTGCGCCGGGTGGGCCCGGACGGCAAGGGCGCCCTGTCGGTGCACGACGTGGCGCTGCTGGACGAGCTCCTGCAGCTGCTGGGCGCGCCCGCGCGGCCCAAGCGGAAGCGGCAGATGGACCCGCTGGACCAGCTGAGCGGGCTGGAGGAGCTGATGCCGACCCACGAGGAGACCCAGTGGGAGCGGGCCGAGCGGCTCGCGGCGGAGCGCACCGAGTACGCGCACGTCATCGTCGACGAGGCGCAGGACCTGACGCCGATGCAGTGGCGGATGGTCGGCCGCCGGGGCCGGGGCGGCACGTGGACGGTGGTCGGGGACCCGGCGCAGTCCTCGTGGACCGATCCGCAGGAGGCGGCCGCCGCGCGCGACGAGGCGCTGGGCACCCGGCCGCGGCGCAAGTTCACCCTGACGGTGAACTACCGCAACCCGGCCGAGGTCGCCGAGGTCGCCTCGCGGGTGCTGAAGCTGGCGGCGCCGGGCACGGAGCCGCCGACCGCGGTGCGCTCCACGGGCCTGCTGCCGCGCTTCACGGCGGTGCCCCCCAACGAAGAGGACCTGCGCTCCACCGTCGTGGAGGAGACCCGGCGGCTGCTGGGGCAGGTGGACGGCACGGTCGGCGTGGTCGTGGCCATGGACCGGCGGGCGGAGGCCGCGGGCTGGCTCGCGGACCTGGGGGAGCGGGCGGTCGCCCTGGGCAGCCTGGAGGCGAAGGGCCTGGAGTACGACGCCACGGTGGTCGTCTCCCCGGCGGAGATCGCGGACGAGTCCCCGGCCGGCCTGCGGGTGCTCTACGTGGCCCTGACGCGCGCGACGCAGCAGCTGACGGTGATCTCCACCGATCGGGACTCGCCGGACGCCGAGGGGGTCGCGGCGCTGCTCCAGCCGTGAGCCCGTCGGCTGACCAACGGTGAGCCGCCCGTCGGCTGAACCGGCCGTGAGCCCGTCATAGGGCCGGTTGGTCGGCGGCCAAGGGCGTGGTCCCCGCAACCGGTCTCCGGTGGGGGGATCGCTTCGGGCGAACCTTTGTTAGCCTGGGTTACGGCACCGACTCGATCCAAGCCCCCGGGCCCAACCTTAGTCGCCTAGAGCGACCACTTGCCGCGAGGCGAGCATGGCGGGTCGGTGTCATAGACGTATGAAGCACCAGGTCCGCGTCCTCCACCCAGTGGGGGGCGCGGACCTTTTTGTATGGGCCACCCATTCCGTAGACCCCGGTTATCTCGTATGGTGGAAGAGTTCTTCCGAAATTTGTAGCTGGTTACCTTGTACCGGCTGGTAGGTGGGACGATCGGACAACAGGTCCTGCCATACCTGCCATGTGCTCGGCGGCGCAGCGCGGGACCCTGTGTGTACAAGAACCAGGGACAGAAGAGGAACACGGCCATGGCAACGGCGCCCAGCGTCTCGTACTCGATGACGGTCCGCCTGGAAGTGCCCGCGAGCGGTACCGCGGTCTCCCAGCTCACCACCGCCGTGGAGTCCTCCGGTGGCTCGGTCACCGGCCTCGACGTGACCGCATCCGGCCACGAGAAGCTCCGTATCGACGTCACCATCGCCGCGACGTCCACGGCGCACGCCGACGAGATCGTCGAGAAGCTCCGCGGGATCGAGGGCGTCAGCCTCGGCAAGGTCTCCGACCGAACCTTCCTGATGCACCTCGGCGGCAAGATCGAGATGCAGTCGAAGCACCCCATCCGCAACCGCGACGACCTCTCGATGATCTACACCCCGGGCGTGGCCCGCGTGTGCATGGCGATCGCCGAGAACCCCGAGGACGCCCGCCGTCTGACCATCAAGCGCAACTCCGTCGCAGTCGTGACGGACGGCAGCGCCGTGCTGGGCCTCGGCAACATCGGCCCGATGGCCGCGCTGCCCGTCATGGAGGGCAAGGCGGCCCTCTTCAAGCGTTTCGCCGGCATCGACGCCTGGCCGATCTGCCTCGACACCCAGGATCCCGACGAGATCGTCGCGGTCGTCAAGGCGATCGCCCCGGGCTTCGCGGGCATCAACCTGGAGGACATCTCCGCGCCGCGCTGCTTCGAGATCGAAGCCCGGCTCCGCGAGGCCCTCGACATCCCCGTCTTCCACGACGACCAGCACGGCACCGCCATCGTGGTCCTCGCCGCCCTCACCAACGCACTGCGCGTGGTGGGCAAGGCCGTTGGCGACGTCAAGGTGGTCATGTCGGGCGCCGGCGCCGCCGGTACCGCCATCCTCAAGCTGCTCCTCGCCGCGGGCGTCAAGAACGCCGTCAGCGCCGACATCCACGGTGTCGTGCACGCGGACCGCCCCGACCTCGTCGACGCGGCCCCCGACTCCCCGCTGCGCTGGATCGCCGACAACACCAACCCCGAGGGGTACACGGGCACTCTGAAGGAGGCCGTGGTCGGCGCCGACGTCTTCATCGGCGTCTCGGCCCCCAACGTGCTCAGCGGCGAGGACGTGGCCGCCATGGCGGAAGGCGCGATCGTGTTCGCGCTCGCGAACCCGGACCCCGAGGTGGACCCGGCGATCGCCCGCCAGACCGCCGCCGTGGTGGCCACCGGCCGTTCCGACTTCCCGAACCAGATCAACAACGTGCTGGTCTTCCCGGGTGTGTTCCGCGGCCTGCTGGACGCCCAGTCGCGCACCGTGAACACCGACATGATGCTGGCCGCCGCGAGCGCCCTGGCCGACGTGGTCGGCGAGGACGAGCTGAACGCGAACTACATCATCCCGTCGGTCTTCAACGACAAGGTCGCGGGCGCGGTCGCCGGAGCCGTCCGCAAGGCGGCCTCCGCGGCCGTGACGGCGCCCACCTCCGTCTGATCCCCGGCGCGTCGCGGGATGCGGGCCCCCCGGGCCGCCCATAGGGTTGCGGGGATGCCCGCGTGGCCCGCGGTCTGCGTCTGCCGGACGTCATCCGGACACCATCCGGACGCCTTCCGGTGCGGACGGAGCGTCACCGCGGCGTGACTGTGGCGCTTTTCGTGTGACCCCGGCGGGTGCCGGATTGGCTTTCCCGCCGGTGGTGGGGGCAGGATGCGTAACCGGGCGAGAGGGTCTGACGTCAGACCCGGGTCCGGGGACTGTCCTAGGGCCCTGGCAGCATCGGCTTCGATCTCACGCCTCTAAGGCACGTTGAACACGGGAGTACAACATGAACCGCAGTGAGCTGGTGGCCGCTCTGTCCGAGCGCGCCGAGGTGACCCGCAAGGACGCCGACGCCGTTCTGGCCGCGCTCGCCGAGACCGTCGGCGAGATTGTCGCCAAGGGCGACGAGAAGGTCACCATCCCCGGCTTCCTGACCTTCGAGCGCACCCACCGTGCCGCTCGCACCGCGCGCAACCCGCAGACCGGCGACCCCATCCAGATCCCGGCCGGCTACAGCGTGAAGGTCTCCGCGGGCTCCAAGCTCAAGGAAGCCGCCAAGGGCAAGTAGTCCGCCCTTGTGCCGAGGGCCGCACCGGCCCTCGGGACGGCAGTAGTACGTATTACGCCAGAGGCGGCCACCCGGCACCGGGTGGCCGCCTCTCGGCGCTCCCGGCGCGGCGGGTGGCCCCCGGGAGCCAGAACGCCCCCACAGGCCCTGTACGGGGCTTGTGGGGGCGTTCTGGGCCGGTCTGCGTGGATCTACGGCGTACCGGCGTACCGGAGTGCCGGTCAGACGAGGTCGCCGCCCGGGAGCTCGACCTTGGCGCCCAGTTCCACGAGCTTCTCCATGAAGTTCTCGTAGCCCCGGTTGATCAGGTCGATGCCGTGGACCCGAGAGGTGCCCTCGGCGGCGAGCGCCGCGATCAGGTACGAGAACCCGCCGCGCAGGTCGGGGATGACCAGGTCGGCGCCCTGGAGCTTGGTGGGCCCCGAGACGACGGCGGAGTGCAGGAAGTTGCGCTGGCCGAAGCGGCAGGCGCTGCCGCCCAGGCACTCCCGGTACAGCTGGATGTGCGCGCCCATCTGGTTGAGCGCGGAGGTGAATCCCAGGCGGGACTCGTAGACCGTCTCGTGGACGATCGAGAGGCCGGTGGCCTGGGTCAGCGCCACGACCAGCGGCTGCTGCCAGTCGGTCTGGAAGCCGGGGTGGACGTCCGTCTCCAGCGCGATGGCGTTGAGCGGGCCGCCCGGGTGCCAGAAGCGGATGCCGTCGTCGTCGATCTCGAACGCCCCGCCGACCCGGCGGAAGGTGTTCAGGAAGGTCATCATCGAACGCTGCTGCGCGCCACGCACGTAGATGTTGCCGCCGGTGGCGAGGGCCGCGGACGCCCAGGAAGCGGCTTCCAGCCGGTCCGGGAGCGCCTTGTGGTTGTAGCCGCCCAGCCGGTCCACACCGGTGATCCGGATGGTCCGGTCGGTGTCGACGGAGATGATCGCGCCCATCTTCTGCAGGACGCAGATGAGGTCTTCGATCTCCGGTTCGACGGCGGCGTTGCTGAGCTCGGTGACGCCCTCGGCGAGGACGGCCGTCAGCAGCACCTGCTCGGTCGAGCCGACCGACGGGTAGGGCAGGCGGATCTTGCAGCCGCGCAGTCGCTGCGGGGCCTCCAGGTACTGACCGCCCTCGCGCTTCTCGATGGTCGCTCCGAACTGGCGGAGCACCTCGAAGTGGAAGTCGATCGGCCGGCCGCCGATGTCGCAGCCGCCGAGGCCGGGGATGAAGGCGTGGCCGAGCCGGTGCAGCAGCGGGCCGCAGAAGAGGATCGGGATGCGCGAAGAGCCCGCGTGCGCGTCGATGTCCGCGACGTTCGCGCTCTCGACGTGCGAGGGGTCGAGCACCAGCTCGCCCGGTTCGTCACCGGGGCGGACGGTCACCCCGTGCAGCTGGAGCAGCCCGCGCACGACCCGGACGTCCCGGATGTCGGGAACGTTGCGCAGCCGGCTGGGCTCACTGCCGAGCAGGGCCGCGACCATCGCCTTGGGTACGAGGTTCTTCGCGCCGCGGACACGGATCTCGCCCTCGAGCGGAGTTCCGCCGTGGACAAGCAGTACATCGTCACTGATGCCGGTCATGAATCTCGCGTTCCGGAGAGGGGTGGGCAGGGGGGCCAGTGAAAAGGGTAAGGGGCATGACCCCCCTGTTCGTAAGGCTGACGGGGCCGTAGGACTGTCATGAATTCGCCACAACACCCTCGGTGCCCGCCAGGTGGCGGAGCGTCTCCTTCCGCCCGGGATCGGGCCGGCGGCCCGTGCGCGCCCCGCGCTGCCGCCGTGCGCCCTGAGCTGCGTACGGTCCGGATGTGCCGTCCACTCCCCCTCACGGGCGAATGTGCGAGATCATGTCGCCATGACCGAGGTGTCCTCCCTCACAGGGCGGCTGCTCGTGGCCACCCCCGCCCTCGCGGACCCGAATTTCGACCGCGCGGTGGTGCTGCTGCTCGACCACGACGAGCAGGGCTCGCTCGGCGTCGTCCTCAACCGCCCCACCCCGGTGGGCGTCGGTGACGTCCTGCTGTCCTGGGCCCCGCTGGCCGGAGACCCCGGAGTGGTCTTCCAGGGCGGCCCGGTGGCGCTGGACTCCGCGCTGGGGCTGGCGGTCATCCCGGGCGAGGAGGGGCCGCTCGGCTGGCGCCGCGTGCACGGGGCGATCGGCCTCGTCGACCTGGAGGCCCCGCCCGAACTCCTCGCGGCGGCCCTGGGGGGCCTGCGCATCTTCGCCGGGTACTCGGGCTGGGGCCCGGGGCAACTGGAGGAGGAACTGGGCGTGGGCGCCTGGTACGTCGTCGACTCGGAGCCGGGCGACGTCTCCTTCCCCGATCCGGAGCGGCTGTGGCGCGCCGTGCTGCGGCGCCAGCGCAGCGAGCTGGCCATGGTGGCCACGTACCCGGACGACCCGTCGCTGAACTGAGCCCGCCGTCCGGGCCGCTGCCCGGGCCCCGTCCGTCCGGCCGCCGCTCAACCCTCGCGCGCGAGGGTCGGTACCCTGGCAGTCATGAGCACTCTTGAGCCCGATCGCGGGACTGGTACGGGGACCCTCGTAGAGCCGACGCCGCAGGTGTCCCACGGCGACGGCGACCACGAGCGCTTCGCCCACTACGTCCAGAAGGACAAGATCATGGAGAGCGCGCTCGGGGGCACCCCCGTCGTCGCGCTCTGCGGCAAGGTCTGGGTACCGGGCCGGGACCCGAAGAAGTACCCGGTCTGTCCCATGTGCAAGGAGATCTACGAGTCCATGGGCCCCGGCGGGGACAAGGACAAGGGCGGCAAGGACGGAAAGTAGTCGTCCGGCCCTCCCGAAGCGGGACGAAGGCCCTCGGTGCGCACCTGTGCGTCCGGGGGCCTTTGCCGTGCCCTGGGGGCGGGTTAGGGTCGCCGCGTCAGCGCCCTGTGAAACGTACGTTGCACCTGATGCAACGGTGGAGGAGTCGAGGCCATGCCCGAGTTGATTCCGGAGCCGCGGTACGCGCGATTCCTGCCCGACGGCGGCACGTACGAGCTCACCGACCCGCTCCTCGACGCCGGACCCGGCGCCGAGGGCACGGCCCGCTGGCTGCGCCGCGAGCTCGGCGCCGCCACCGGCTGGGCGCTCCCGGCCCCGGTCAGCGGGGAGGCGTACGGCGAACGCCCGGTGATCCGGCTCGCGCTGCGCCCCGAGATCGGGCGGGGTACCGGGCCGGAGTCGTACGAGCTCCACCTCACGGCGGGGTCCGTCCTCCTGGAGGGCGCCGACGCGGCGGGCCTCTTCTACGCCGCCCAGACGCTGCGTCAGCTCCTCGGGCCCGACGCCTGCCGGCGGGCGCCGCTGCCCGGAGCGGTGTGGCGGCTGCCGGTCGGGGACCTCCTGGACGGGCCGCGCTTCGGCTGGCGCGGGATGATGCTCGACGTGGCCCGGCACTTCGTGCCCAAGGACGGGGTGCTGCGGTACATCGACCTGCTCGCCGCCCACAAGCTCAACGTGCTGCACCTGCACCTGACGGACGACCAGGGCTGGCGGGTCGAGATCAAGCGCCATCCGCGGCTCACCGGGGTCGGCGCGTGGCGGGCCCGCAGCCGGTGGGGCCACCGGGCCTCGCCGCTGTGGAACGAGACCCCGCACGGCGGCTTCTACACCCAGGACGACCTGCGCGAGATCGTCGCGTACGCGGCGGAGCGGCACGTGCGGGTGGTGCCGGAGATCGACGTGCCGGGGCACTCGCAGGCAGCGATCGCCGCGTACCCGGAGCTCGGGAACACGGACGTGGTGGACACGGCGGCGCTGGAGGTGTGGGACGACTGGGGCGTCAACGAGAATGTGCTCGCGCCCACCGAGGCCGTCCTGCGGTTCTACGAGGGGGTCTTCGAGGAGCTGCTGGAGCTGTTCCCGGCGGAGGTCTCGCCCTTCGTGCACGTGGGCGGCGACGAGTGCCCGAAGGCGCAGTGGCGGGAGTCCGCGGTGGCCCAGGAGCGGATCCGGGAGCTGGGGGTCGACGGGGAGGACGGTCTGCAGTCCTGGTTCATCCGGCACTTCGACGGCTGGCTCGCGGAGCGCGGCCGCCGGCTCATCGGGTGGGACGAGATCCTGGAGGGCGGACTGGCCCCGGGAGCGGCCGTGTCCTCCTGGCGCGGCTACGCGGGCGGCATCGCCGCCGCCGAGGCCGGCCACGACGTGGTGATGTGCCCCGAGCAGCAGGTGTACCTGGACCACCGTCAGGCGGCCGGTGAGGACGAGCCGATGCCCATCGGGTACGTACGGACATTGGAGGATGTGTACCGGTTCGAGCCGGTACCGCCGAAGTTGTCCGAAGAGGCCGCCGCCCACGTGCTGGGCGCGCAGGCCAACGTGTGGACCGAGGTGATGGAGGACCAGAGCCGCGTCGACTACCAGGTGTTCCCGCGCCTCGCGGCCTTCGCCGAGGTGGTGTGGTCCCGGCTGCCGCAGCCGGAGGAGCGGGACTACGCGGACTTCGAGGCGCGGATGACGGCCCACTACCGGCGCCTGGACGCCCTCGGCGTCGACTACCGGCCGCCGGGCGGTCCGTTGCCGTGGCAGCGCAGGCCCGGAGTGCTCGGCCGCCCGATCGAGGGAGCGCCCCCGAACGTGTGACGAGCCCCCCCCCGCGGGGAGGAGCGCGAGCTCCCTCGCGCGGAAGGGGTGCGGAGCGGCGCCGCCGGGGTGGGAACGGGGCGCCGCCGGGGTGGGAACGGGCCTCCGCCGGGGTGGGATCGGGGGCGGAGCGGGACCGGATCACGGCCGGATCGCGGCCGGATCGCGGTGGGATCGGGGTGGGATCGCGCGGGTGGTGCGTGGGGCGGTACGTGGGGCTGCGCGGGTGGTGTCGCCGGTGGTGCGCGGGCGGTGGACCCTCGCGTCCGGTGCTCCGGAAGATGTGCCAGAGTTGCCACGTCCAGGCGGTGAGCACGTACCGTACGGCGGACAGGCGTGAGCGCCGGGACCGGGACATCGGGAAGGGGCAGCTGGGTTGACCACGCACGCACCGCACGCACCGCAGGCACGGGACTCGTCCCAGGGGCCCCGCAGCGACCCGCGGGCGGGGAACGCGGCGCAGTCCGTGACGCTGCCGGCCTCGCTCGACGAGGCCGTGGCGGCGCTCGCGGCCATGCCCGCCGCCGTCCCCGTGGCGGGCGGCACCGACCTCATGGCCGCCGTCAACGCGGGACTCCTGCGCCCCGCCGCCCTGGTCGGCCTCGGCCGGATCAACGAGATCCGCGGCTGGCAGTACCAGGACGGCCACGCGCTGCTCGGCGCCGGCCTCACGCACGCGCGCATGGGCCGGCCGGACTTCGCCGCCCTGATCCCGGCCCTGGCCGCCGCCGCGCGCGCCGCGGGCCCGCCGCAGATCCGCAACGCCGGCACCCTGGGCGGCAACATCGCCACGGCCGCGCCGACGGGCGACGCGCTGCCGGTGCTGGCCGCGCTGGAGGCCGTACTCGTCATCGTCGGGCCCGGCGGATCGCGGCGCGAGATCCCGGTCTCGCACCTGCTGGCCGGCCGGGAGATGCTCCGCCCCGGAGAGCTGATCGGCTTCGTGCGGGTGCCGTTGCTGCACGCGCCGCAGGTGTTCCTCAAGGCCACGGGGCGTACGGGACCGGGGCGCGCGACGGCCTCCGTGGGGCTCGTGCTGGACCCCGCGCGCCGGGGTGTGCGCTGCGCGATCGGCGCGGTCGCCCCGATGCCGCTGCGGCCGCTGGAAGCCGAGCAGTGGGTTGCTTCGTTGATCGACTGGGACGGGGACCGCAGTCTGGCCCCCGAGGCGCTGGAAGCCTTCGGCGAGTACGTCGCGGCGGCGTGCGTGCCCGACCAGGGGGAGCCGGTGGCTCCCGCAGTACTGCATTTGCGGCGGACGGTGGCCGTACTGGCACGGAGGGCCCTGGGGAGGGCGCTGAGCTCATGAGTGAGAACGAGAACACGGGTCCCGCGGGTCCTGCGGGCTCCAACTGGGGCTGGGAGCCGGTGCCGCACGGCGGCGAGTACGACTCCGACGCGACGGCCTTCGTGAAGCTGCCGCAGGACATGCTCGACGCACTCGGCACCGGGGAGCCCCTCGCGGCCCCCGGGCACGGCTACGTGCCGCCGCCGATGATCGTGCCGCTGGGCACGGGGAGTACGGATCCGACGGCCACCGGCACCTGGACCATCCCGGTGCAGTGGCCGGAGGCCGGTGCGGCGGCTCCGGCGGACACGGGCACGGGCTCGGGGGCCGCGGCGCGGGCGCCGATCCCGGCGTCGGTGCCGATTCCGGCGTCGGTGGCCGCGGCGTTCGCGGATCCGGCGGCGGAGCCGGCGGCCGAGCCCGTCGCGGAGTCCTACGGGGAGCTTTACGCCGAGCCCTTCGCCGAGCCCTTCGGGGAGCCTTACGCGGAGTCCTTCGGCGACCCCTTCGCGGGGAGCCGGGCCGCCGCGCACGAACCGGGGTCCACCGCCGAGTGGCGGTTCCCCGAGGCGGCGGCGAGCGACGTGTGGACCCCGGGAGGCACGGGCGACACGGGCAGCTTCGGCCAGCTCGCGGCCTCGGCCGACTGGAGCCAGGCCCCGGCGACACTGCCCGGCGGGGCCGCGGCCCCGTGGGCGACCCATCCGGACTTCGAGGGTGCGCGCGGGTACGTGGCGCAGCAGCCGGGCGGGGACGGGCCGGGCTCCGACCCGCTGGGCTCCGGGGTGCTTCCCGGGGCTTCCGTGCAGGCCGGCGGACCCTTCGGCTCCGCCTCGGCCCTGGGGCGCGGACCGCGCGTGCTGGGCGGCCCGGGCGTCGGTACCCCGCTGGACGGGGAGCCGGGCTACCCGGCCCCGCACGACATCGAAGCCGCCCACGGTCCGGCGCAGGTCCCGGACTCGGGGGAGCGGCCGCATCCGGGGAACGAGGGCGAAGCCGGGGGTGCTGACGAAGCCCGGGGTGCAGACGACGTAGTGGCTGCCGATGGGGTCGCGGCCGCGGGCGCAGCCGGGGCCGGGGCCGTCGAGGCGGAGCACGGGTTCGGCGCAGGCGTGCCGGGCTCGGGCGGAGCCGGGGACCAGGGCGGGACCGGGGCCGGGGACCGGGCCGGAGGCGGGGCCGTCGAGGCGGAGCCGGGTGACGGCGGAGCCGTGCCGGCCGCCGGCGGAGCCGTGGCCGCGCCCGCGCCGGGTACGGACGACGCCGACCTGGCTGTCGAGACCGCTCCGGCGGGGGCGGCCGAAGGGATTCCGGGCGAGGGGGCGACGTACGAGGAAGAAGCCGCCGACGGGGCGGACGCCGCGGCCGTCGCCCATCACGAGCACCCGTCGGCCTCCTACGTGCTGCGCGTCAACGGGGCCGACCGCCCCGTCACCGGCGCGTGGATCGGCGAGTCCCTCCTCTACGTGCTGCGCGAGCGCCTCGGCCTCGCCGGCGCCAAGGACGGCTGCTCGCAGGGCGAATGCGGCGCCTGCGCCGTGCAGGTCGACGGCCGGCTCGTCGCCTCCTGCCTCGTCCCCGCGGCCACCGCGGCGGGCAGCGAGGTCCGGACCGTGGAAGGTCTCGCGACCGACGGGGAACTGTCGGACGTACAAGAGGCGTTGTGCAGGTCGGGTGCGGTGCAGTGCGGGTTCTGCGTGCCCGGCATGGCCATGACCATCCACGACCTGCTGGAAGGCAACCACGCCCCCAGCGAGCTGGAGACCCGCCAGGCACTGTGCGGGAACCTCTGCCGCTGCTCGGGCTACTCGGGCGTCATCGAGGCCGTGCGCGAGGTCGTGGCCGAGCGCGGCTCGGCGGCGGAAGCGGCCGCCGCGGCCTCGGCCGAGGCCCGGATCCCGCACCAGGCCCCGCCGGGCGAGGGCGGCGTCCACGGGATGCAGGGCAACCAGGGGATGCAGGGGGTGCAGGGGATGCAGGGGAACCACGGGATGCAGGGCAACCAGGGCGACCACGGACTCCACGGCGACCACGGCACCCACGAGGGAGGCACGGCGTGAGCGCCCACGACGCGGCGACGGTCCCGGTAACGGTCGCGACACCGATCTCCGAGGGCGCGGAGCCGTCGGAGTCGGCCGTCCCGCGCGGCATCGGCGCGTCCGTCCCGGCCGCCGACACCCGCGCCAAGACCGAGGGCACCTTCCCCTACGCCGCCGACCTGTGGGCCGAGGGCCTCCTCTGGGCCGCCGTGCTGCGCTCCCCGCACGCCCACGCCCGCATCCTCTCCATCGACACCTCCGCCGCCGTCGAGATGCCCGGCGTGCGGGCCGTCGTCACCCACGCCGACGTCCCCGGCGCCACCACCCACGGCCGCCGCATCGCCGACCGGCCCGTCTTCGCGCACGACGTGGTCCGCCACCACGGCGAGCCCATCGCCGCCGTCGCCGCCGACCACCCGGACACCGCGCGCCTCGCGGCCGCCGCGATCGCCGTCGAGTACGAGCTCCTCGACCCGGTCACCGACCCCGAACAGGCCTTCGGCGCCCCCGACCTGCACCCCGACGGCAACCTGATCCGGCACATCCCGCTGCGCTACGGCGACCCCGAAGCCACCGGCGAGGTCGTCGTCGAGGGCCTCTACCGCATCGGCCGCCAGGACCCCGCCCCCATCGGCGCCGAGGCCGGACTGGCCGTGCCGCGCCCCGACGGCGGCGTGGAGATCTACACCGCCTCCACCGACCCGCACACCGACCGCGACCTGGCCGCCGCCTGCTTCGGCCTCGAACCGGACCGCGTACGGGTCGTGGTCACCGGGGTCCCGGGCGCGACGGCCGACCGCGAGGACGCCGCGTTCCAGCTCCCGCTCGGCCTCCTCGCCCTGCGCACCGGCTGCCCGGTGAAGCTGGCCGCCACCCGCGAGGAGTCCTTCCTCGGCCACCCGCACCGCCACCCGACGCTGCTGCGCTACCGCCACCACGCGGACGCGGAGGGCCGGCTGGTCAAGGTCGAGGCGCAGATCCTGATGGACGCGGGCGCCTACGCCGACGCCTCCTCGGAATCCCTGGCGGCGGCGGTGGCCTTCGCCTGCGGCCCGTACGTCGTCCCGCACGCCTTCGTGGAAGGCTGGGCGGTACGCACCAACAACCCCCCGTCGGGCCACGTGCGCGGCGAGGGCGCCATGCAGGTCTGCGCGGCCTACGAGGGCCAGATGGACAAGCTGGCGGCGGCCCTAGGCATCGACGGCGCCGAGCTTCGCCTGCGCAACGTCCTGGCCACCGGCGACCTGCTCCCGACGGGCCAGACGGTCACCTGCCCCGCCCCCGTGGCGGAACTCCTGCGCGCGGTCCGCGACCACGAACTGCCCGCCCTCCCCAAGGACACCCCGGAGGAGGACTGGCTGCTCCCGGGCGGCCTGGAGGGCGCGGGCGAGCCGGGCGCGGTTCGGCGCGGGGTCGGGTACGGGGTCGGCATGGTCCACATGCTCGGCGCGGAGGGCGCCGACGAGGTGTCCACGGCCACCGTGAAGATCGTCGGCGGCGCCGCGACGGTCATCTGCGCCGCCGTCGACACCGGCCAGGGCTTCTCCACGCTCGCCCGCCAGATCGTCCAGGAGACCCTGGGCGTGGACGAGGTCGTCACGGCCCCGGTCGACACCGACCAGCCGCCGGCGGGCCCCTCAGCCCACGGCCGCCACACCTGGGTCTCGGGCGGCGCGGTGGAACGCGCGGCGAAGATGGTCCGCACCCAACTCCTCCAGCCGATGGCCCACAAGCTCGGCATGTCCATCGAACTCCTCCAGATCGCGGATGGCCGGATCACGTCGTACGACGGCGCCTTCTCCACGACCGTCGCGGAGGCGATGGAGGGCAAGGAGCTCTGGGCCACGGCCCAGTGCCGCCCCCACCCGACGGAGCCGCTGGACGGGGACGGCCAGGGCGACGCCTTCGTGGGCCTGGCCTTCTGCGCGATCCGCGCGGTGGTCGACGTGGACATCGAGCTCGGCTCGGTACGCGTCGTGGAGCTGGCGGTCGCCCAGGACGTCGGCCGCGTCCTCAACCCCCGCCAGCTGGAAGCACGTATCGAAGCGGGCGTCATCCAGGGCGTGGGCGCGGCCCTGACGGAGAACCTCCGCACGGCCTCGGGCTTGATCCGCCACCCGGATCTGACGGGCTACGCCCTCCCCACCTCCCTGGACGCCCCGACGGTCCGCATCGTCAAACTCGTCGAGGAACGCGACGTGGTGGCCCCCTTCGGCGCCAAGCCGGCGAGTGCCGTCCCGGTGGTCACGGCCCCGGCAGCGGTGGCCTCGGCGGTCCGCGCGGCCACGGGCCGCCCGGTCAACAGGCTCCCTATCCGGCCATCGGCGGCGGTGGCGGCGCCCAACTCGTAACCTTGTGACCCTGATTGCACCTGCAACCCGGAACTTGGGCCTGTCGGACTCTGTCGATAGAGTGTTTGTGGACACTGGCGACGTGTGTGTGCGAATGCGCGTGAAGCGGGTGTGAACGGGGACGACGGGGAGTCGGGGAGGCCATCGTGGCAGTGGACTATGGGCCGGGCGTGTTCGGGCGGGACTTCGGCGTGGGCGTAGCCTCGCCGGCGGTTCTGGGCGCGCTGCAGGTTGAGTACGAATCGCTGACGGACTACAAGAAGCGGGTCGACGGTCTGCTGTTGAAGCTGGACGGTTCCCCGGCGAGCGACAAGAAACTGGCGGACGGCACGATCCCGGAGAACTCCCTCGGCGAGGGCTTCGCGGAGGCCAAGCGCCTGTTCGCGGCCTACTCGAACGTGCACGCGCAGTTGGTTGCGCTGTCGAAGGGGCTGGCCGACCAGATCGAGGGGCTGGGCATCGCGATCCAGACGAGCGGTCGTGGTTTCGAGGGCGTGGACGAGGACACACAGCGGCGGATGCTGGCGATCAGCAAGCAGGCCGACGCGAACTACGTCCCGGAACGGGATCCGCTCGCGAACTACGCCCCGGAACGGGATCCGCTCGCATCTCCGCCTCCGTACAACTCGGCGTCCCAGGGCGCAACTTCAGGTGCAACGCAGGGTGGGGGCTTCTGATGGCATCGAACTTCGAGAGCTACACGCACCAGGAACTGCTGGCCATGCTCGCCTCGGCCAATGCGGAGACCCTCAAGGCGCGCGGCGCCCAGCTGACGGACGCCGCGGCGACCATCAAGGAGATCGGCGAGAGCCTCAAGGACCACCGGACGACCGGCTGGGAAGGCGAATCGGCCACGGCCTTCCAGGACTGGGTCAGCCGCACGGGCAACGCGACGCTGCGCCTGGGCGAGTACAGCGCCGAGGGCGGCAAGCAGCTGACGCAGGCCAGCCAGGTCGTCATCGAGGTCAAGGCCAACATGCCGAAGTACGACTCGGCGGCGGCCGCCAACCTCGACGCGGCCCGCGAGTACCGCAACGACCCCGACGCGGCGCAGATCGGCATGCAGGCGCACTCGAAGCTGAGCGGCGACCGGCAGCAGGCGATCCAGCAGATGACGAAGCTGGCGCAGGGGTATGAGGCTTCGGCCACTGGGATGGAGAGGGCGGAGATTCCGACGTTTCCGCCGCCTCCGGCAACGTTTGTACCAGGGGACGTCGACGGTGGGGAACATCTGCACCGGTCTGGAGGGGCTGCTCAGGGGGCTAACGGAGGGGCTGCTCCAGGGGTAGTTGGAGGGGCTTCGCAGGGGGTAATTGGGGCAGGCGGCTCGTCGTATGCCCCGTCACCAGCAGGTCCTGGTGGTTCGCCGCCTGGCTCCGGTTCTGCGTCCGGACCGCAGCCGTCGCCGGCACCCGTTCCGGTGCCCCCGGACCGCAACATTGGTACCGGTCTCGACACCGTGGGCCCGACGCCGAGCACGACCCTTCCACCGGCCCCGGGAGTGCCCGGAGGCCCCAGTCCGGTCGGTCCGGGCGGTGGTGGTCCGGGTGTCACACCCGGCGGGTTCGTCCCGCCCCTGACGCTGCCGCCGGGCGGTGGCGTACCGAAGCCGATCGGCGGTGTCGGCCCGGGCGGCTTCGGCCCCGGCGGGGTTGGCGGGAAGGGCGGCGGACTAGGCGGTGTTGCCGGGCTGCCTCCGCGCGACAGCGGGATCTCGGGCGGCCGGCCGGTGACGCCCAGTGGGCCGAGCGCGAGCATTCCGCGTGGCACGGTCATCGGTGGTGAGGGCGCACAGACGGCTGGGCGTGGCATGGGTATGGGCGGCGGCATGGGTATGGGCGGTGGCGGGGCGCAAGGCGGTCTCGGCAGTCCCATGGCCGGTCGCCGTCTCGCCACCGAAGCGGGTGGCGTCGTCGGTGGACACCAGCCGGGTGCGGGCGGTCGCTCAATCGCTGGTGGTCAGCCGTTTACTCAGGGCGGTTCCGGGCTGGTTCGCGGTGGATCGGGTGCGGGTCCAATGGCTGGTCCTATGGGCCACGGTGGTGCTGGTGCACCTACTCCGGGCCGACGTGGTGATGGCCGACAGGGTGAGCGCCCTGACTACCTGGCTGAGGACGAAGAGACGTGGCAGGGCGACGGTCGCGTCGTTCCGCCGGTGATCGACTGAGTGGAGCGGACGTTGCAAGGGATGCACATGCGTAAGGCGACGGCGGCCTTGGTGGGTCTTCTGCTGGCCGGGGTTGCTGCGACTCCGGCGCATGCGGAGACCATCCGGTCCCAGCAATGGCATCTCACGTCGATGAAGGCCGATGACATCTGGAAGACGAGTACAGGTAAGGGCGTAACGGTCGCCATCATCGACAGCGGTGTAGAACGTCTCCCGGAGCTGGAGGGACAAGTTCTCCCCGGGAAGGATTACGCACCGTCTTCGTACAAGGGAGATGAGCGAACGGACTGGAACGACCACGGAACCACTATGGCCGCGATCATCGCGGCTACGGGCAATCACCCCAGTGGTGACGGGGCGTTCGGGCTTGCGCCCGGAGCCAAGATCCTTCCGATTCGTGTGCCGCAGGGTGAGAACCCAGCGAACCCTGCTTGGACCGAAGCGATTCGGTATGCGGCAGATACAGACGCGAAGATCATCAACATCTCCCTGGCTACACCTAATGAAGATCCGGCACGCCTTGATGCCGTGAAGTACGCCCTTTCCAAGGGGAAGCTGATCTTTGCTGGTGTGGGAAACAACGGGGACGCGGGCAACAGGGTTCTCTACCCGGCCGCAACTCCCGGCGTGGTGGGTGTCGGAGCCGTCGACGCGAATGGCAAGGTGACGGCAGAATCGCAGCATGGAGCTCAGGTAGATCTGTCTGCACCTGGGGTCGACATTGTGACGGCTTGCGCTGGCAAGAGTCAGCTGTGCAAGAACCACGGCACAAGCGACGCCACCGCCCTCGCCTCCGCCTCTGCCGCGCTGATCTGGTCCGCCCACCCGGACTGGACCAACAACCAGGTGCTCCGGGTCATGATGAACACCGCTGGCAAGCCCGTAGACGGCGCCGAGCGCAGTGACTTCATCGGCTACGGCACCGTCCGCCCCCGCATCGCCGTACCCAATCCCGGCGACCCCGGCCCCGCGGACGTCTACCCGCTCCCCGACCTGGCCGCAGCCGGCGGCGGGACCGGGACGAAGGCTCCCTCAGCCTCCTCCTCGGCCAGCCCTGGGGCCCCCGCCCCCGCCCCCGCTCCCCAGGCCGACGTGAAGAAGGACGACGGCGTCGGCGGCAGCAATCTCCCCTATGTCGGGCTGGCCCTCGGGCTCGGTGCGTGCCTGCTCATCGGCGGAGCCGTCACCGCCGTTGTCCTCCGCCGCCGGAGCCGCTGACTCACGGGAAGGTCCAGAAGGGAAGGTCACAGCATGTCGTTCGACCAGGAATGGTCCACGGCCCGGAGCGCTGCCGCCGCCAACGTCTCCACGCGGCTCAACAGCGTCCCGGCCGCGCCGGGCCCCGGCGGTGGCAGTGCCGATCTGGAGCTCGACCAGGACCACATCGGCGAGGTCGGCTCCGAGGCCTACAAGCTCCACACACGGCTCTCCACCGACGGCAAGCACGCCGCCGCCTCCACCGCCGAGGCGGCCGGCGCGCTCACGCGCGAGGGCTTCGCGAGTGGCGCGGCCCTGCTCAAGGTCAACACCCGTTGGGAGAGCCAGCTCAAGACCCTCGTCGCCGCCTGCGCGAACATCTCCAACGGGCTGAACTACTCGCTCTCCTCGCACAGCAAGGAAGAGCAGCAGTTGCACGCCGATTTCACGGCCTCCAAGATCGACCAGCTCCTCAAGTAGTAAAGGCGACGGACACGTGCTGACGTACGAGAACGTGATGAACGCGCCCTTGGGCCCGCTCCAGACGGCGATCACCGACTGGGCCGCGATGGTCAAGAAGCTGGACGAGCTGGCGGGGTCGGCACGCGACGGCATGAAGGCCAAGTCGGACAAGGCCCAGTGGAACGGCGTCACGGCGGTCGTCGCCCGCCCCTTCATCGACAAGACGGCCAAGGAGTTCGACGACGCGGCTCAGCAGGCCAAGGGCATCCACCTCCTGCTCACCGACGGCCACGCCACCATCAAGGCGGTCCAGGAGCAGATCAAGAAGCTGGTCGCGGACGCCCCGGCTGCCGGCTTTCGGATAGACGAGAGCGGGCGGGTGTCCGCCATTCCGCTCGCCGACGCCCAGGACCGTTACGCGGCCCAGCACGATCCGGACTACCAGGCGTCCCTCCGCAAGAATCAGGGCCTGTGGCAGGACCGGGTCAACCGGGCCGTCGAGGACGCCCAGGACGCCGACGACTCCCTCGTCCGCGCGCTCCAGGCCAACGTCACGGACGACAACAACTTCACCGCGCCGAAGTACGGCACCCTTGACGCCGAACAGGCCGACCGGGCGGCCGCGCTGATGAAGAGGGTCACTGGCGAAGGCGGCACGGCCCGAAATCCCGAGGCCCTGCGCGAGCTGGAGGACCTACTCGACGACAACCGAGAGGACCCCGAGTTCGCGACGGGCTTCTACCGGACGGTCGGCGCCGAGGGAACGTTGGAGATGTACGCCACCATGTCCCTGGATGCCACGAGCCTCGGCGTCGCGGGCAGGGACCGTGCGCTGATGGTCGCGAACATCCAGAGCGACATGGGGGCGATGCTCGGCCTGGCCACGCACAAGGACGTGCCGAACCACCTCGACGCCGCGTGGACGACCCAGCTGATGAAGGCCGGCCGCAAGGAGATGCAGGTCACCGGCGGTGTGACGACGATCTACGGCTACCAGGCGCTCGGGGCGCTCATACGCGAGGGCACGTACGACACGGAGTTCCTGACCTCGGTCGGCCGCGGCATGGTCGCCATGGACCGCAAGGATCCGAAGGCCTGGGAGTACCACACGCCGTACGGCCTCGCCTCGGTCCTCAACCAGGGCGAGGGCGGCGGCCGCGGCTTCTACCCGCTGACGGGCCTGATGGAGGCGCTGGGCAACAACCCGGACGCGGCGACGGCCTTCTTCAACGAGCCGGTCCGGGAGGACTCTAACGGTGACGGGATCGTCACCAAGGACGACAAGGCGGTCGGAGGTCAGCACGGCAAGGACCAGGGCATGGTCGACTACATGCTCGACAAGAAGCCGTACATGGACAGCTTCGACATCGCGAAGACGGGTGACGTGCACCCTGCGCAGGACGCGCTGGGCGGCGCCCTGGAAGCGGCGGTATCCGGCCGCGCGGCGGGCGACGAGGACGCGAAGCCCGTACCGCACACCGAGGAGATGACCTCCGTCATGGAACGGGTCGTCCAGAAGATCGGCGACGACCCGTCCCTGGTGGCGCAGGACCCCGACGACGGCGACAAGAAGCCGAGTCTCGGCTCCATGGCCGGCCACTTCGGCAACATGGCGGCCGAGTACGTTCCGGACCTCCAGGCGGCCGCCGAGAACGGCGGGCAGCAGATCAAGGTCGCCGGATCCATGGCCGACTTCGACGAGGCGACGGTGACCCGGTTCCTCGGCGCGGTCGGCCAGGACCCCGGGGCGTACGGTGCGATCACCAACGCGAACCAGGCGTTCACGGCGGTTCTCGTCAACGATGTGATCCAGCACCGGGGCGAAACCACCCTGTTGGGTGAGGCGGTGGAGGTCGCGGTGCAGCCTGGTGGCCAGATTGCCGGAATGATGACGGAGGCCCGCGCCCAGGGCATGCACGCCGCGACGGCCCACACCAACGAGGAGTATGTGAAGGGCGTCGAGGACGGAGCCAAGTGGATCAACCGCGGCATCACCGCCGCCGGTGGCAAGTACCTCGAACTGGTGCCGCTCGCAGGCGACATCGTGGAGTGGGTTCAGGAGGACGTCACCGAGCACTTCGTCGAGGAGGCCAAGGACAAGGGCAAGGAGAAGGTCGGCGACACGGAGAAGGCCGTGGCGGAGATGTACTCCCAGAGCGATGCGAGTACCAGTGGCGCTGCCGCGAACGCGGTGCGCAACGCGGCCGCCGACTCCGGCCTGTCGCCGAAGGACATCGACACGCTGGCCGGTGCGGCCTCCGCGCAGTCCTCGGTCGCCCATTCGGTAGGCCGGGACCTGGTGGACAGCTCGAAGGGGACATCCTGATGACCGCGAAGAAGAACGCCCCGATGGCGCCCACCGCCCGGTCCACCCGCACTGCCCGCGTTGCGGCACTCGCGGTGCTCGTGGCGGCGATCGCGGGATGCGGCTCGGCGGACCCCGAGCCGAAGCCGTCCCGTTCCGCGAAGCAGCGTCCGGAAGTGGAGCGGACGGAGGCCTGCCCGGGGTTGATCACCGATACTGCCGGCAAGGCGCTGATGGACGTGCTGCAGTCCTCGCAAGTGGTCAACAACGCCGCGCAGACCGTCGGTGTCGCGGCGATGGGCAAGGCTCTGGAGGAGGCCTACCGCGAGGGGGCCGGACCCCGGGAGTTGACCGCTCCCGTGTGCACGGTCACCGGATCCGTGGGCCTGGGGAAGCGAGTCGGGGAGATCCGCATCGCCGCCGGGAGCACGGCCCCCGGGGACCCGGGAGCAGGGGGAACGGGGGTCCGGGTGGTGCGCGCAGACAAGCAGCGCGGCGTGTCCTTCGACTGCGTGAGCACCCGTGTCGGCTCCACGCGCGCCGTGCCGCTGCGGATTACCGCCTCGTACGAGGACCGGTACCAGAACAGCAAGGGCGACGCCGCCCTGGGAGAGGACTACCTGGTTCTTGCCCATTCCGCCGCGCTCGCGATCGCCAAGGAATCGGGATGCGAGAACAGCGGCGGGCTGCCCGCCGAGGCCGCCGCCCTCCCGAAGCCCTGACGCACGACAAGGAGAAGGCCGCTCAGGAATGTACGGAGAAGGACGGGTCATGGATGTACGCCGACGCCCAGACGAGGGCGAGTGAAGCCGCGAAGAGCGCGGTGGTGCGTGCTCGTGGCGAGTGCGGTCCTGATCGCGGGATGCGGTGGGGAAACCGAGGCGAAGAAGCCTCCCGTGAGGGACCCCAACGTGAAGACGGAATCGGCCTGCTCCGGGATGCTCGACGCGGCGGCCGGAGAGGCGTTGACCCGAGTGCTCCAGTCCGGGTACCTGGTCCCGGACGATGCCCAGGCCGTCGGGGCCGCCGCCATGGCGCAGGCCGTGGAGGACATGGGCCCCGTACCGGTCTGTCTGGCGACGGGCCAGGTCGGAACGGGCAGCCGCGTCGCGGAGATCCGGCTGAGGCCGGGGCCCGGTGGCGTACGGGACAAAGGAGTCCAGGTGACGAGCAGGGACAACGCCCGGGCGATCTCCTTCGACTGCGAGAGCCCCAGAGTCGGGGCCATCGGGACCCTGAGGGTCACCACCACCTTCGAGGACCAGTGGGAACGGGCATCCAGGAACCCCGAGCTCGGCGCCGACTACCTCCTCATCGCCCACTCCGCTTCCCGCGCCCTGGCCAAGGAGCTGGGCTGCCGGTCCGGCGGCGGGCTGCCCGAGCAGGTCACGGCACTGCCCGCGGGCTGAGCTGGACAGGGCACGAAGAAGGCCGCTCAGGGGATCTTCGTCCCCTGAGCGGCCTTCGCCGTAGAAGCCGTGACCGGAATCGAACCGGCGTAACTCGCTTTGCAGGCGAGTCCCTCAACCACTCGGGCACACGGCTGGGTGGTGGTGATGGGTATGACCGTACGAGGGTGCGGGAGGGTGGGGAAGGGATGCGCGGGGCGTGCAATGTGACTGCCATGCCGCGTTCACAGAGGGAGGGGGGAGGGGGCGGGTAGGACCTTTGGCCTAGGGCTGGGGGAGGGGGTGGGATCGGTCGGAATGACAGGGTCGAAAGAGCGGTACGGGCCTTACTCTGGGGCGATGAGCGTCCTCCCACAGCGAGCTGCTGCACCAGCCGGACCGATACCCGACCAACCGAAGGGCGGGATCCTCGGGCCCGCGTACCGGACGCTCAGCATCGGGATCATCTCCGTCATTTTTCTGATCGCCTTCGAGGCCACCGCCGTCGGGACCGCCATGCCCGTGGCCGCCCGGGAGCTGAACGGGATCGGGCTCTACGCCTTCGGCTTCTCCGCCTACTTCACCACCAGCCTCTTCGCGATGGTGCTCTCCGGGCAGTGGGCCGACCGGCAGGGGCCGCTGCGGCCGCTGACCGTGGGGATCGGGTCCTTCGCCGCCGGGCTGGTGTGTTCCGGTACCGCCGGGACGATGTGGATGTTCGTGCTCGGGCGGGCCGTGCAGGGGTTCGGCGGCGGGCTGGTCATCGTCGCGCTGTACGTGGTGGTGAGCCGGGCCTACGAGGAGCGGCTGCGGCCCGCGATCATGGCGGCCTTTGCGGCGAGCTGGGTCGTGCCCTCGATCGTCGGACCGCTGGCCGCGGGAACCGTGACCGAGCAGCTCGGGTGGCGCTGGGTCTTCCTCGGGATCCCCGCGCTGGTCTTCGTACCGCTGGCCGTGGCGCTGCCCGCGATACGGCGCAGCGCCTCCGGGCCGGTGGACCCCGAGGCTCCGCCCGTGTCGTTCGACCGGCGGCGGATCCGGCTCGCGCTCGGGATCTCGGCCGGTGCGGGGCTGCTGCAGTACGCCGCCCAAGATCTGAGGTGGTTGTCGCTGGTGCCGGGGATCGCCGGGGCGGCGCTGCTGGTGCCCGCCGTGCTGGGGCTGCTGCCGCGCGGGACCTACCGGGCGCGGCGCGGGCTGCCGTCGGTGGTGCTGTTGCGGGGCGTGGCGGCGGGGTCGTTCATCGCGGCGGAGAGCTTCGTACCGCTGATGCTGGTCACCCAGCGGGGGCTGAGCCCGACGATGGCCGGGTTCTCGCTCGCGCTGGGCGGGGTGACGTGGGCGGCCGGCTCGTGGGTGCAGTCGCAGGGGCGGGTGGCGCCGTACCGGGAACGGCTGATGGTGCTGGGCATGATCATGGTCGCGGCGTCCATCGCCGGGGCGCCGGCGGTGCTCGTGGAGTGGGTGCCGGTGTGGATCCTGGCGCTGGTGTGGGCGTTGGGGTGCCTGGGGATGGGGCTCGTCATCGGCTCCACCAGCGTGCTGCTGCTGAAGCTGTCGGCGCCGGAGGAGGCGGGGGCGAACTCCGCCTCGCTGCAGATCTCGGATGCGCTGGCGAACGTGGTGCTGCTGGCTGCGGGCGGGGCGGCGTTCGCCGCGCTGGGCGGGGGAGCGGTGGGGGCGGCGCACTCCGTGGTGGAGGGGGGCGGGGCTTCGCACCCCGGTGCGTTCGTGGTCGTGTTCCTGCCGATGGCCTGCGTGGCCCTGGTGGGGGCATGGGTTGCCACCCGGCTGGATGTGGAGGCTGCGCGGAGGGTCTGAGACCCGCGGTCCGGCGAGGCGCGGCGCGGCGCCGTTGCCGGGGGCGCCGCCCCCGGACCAGCTCGTGGAGACCGCGACCGACGATGTCGTCACCAGTCCGATCATCGACGCCGCTCGTGGGCAGATGCGCTGGCCGATGAAGGGCGAACCGGGCATGACGGTCATTCGCCAGCGCATGACC
>NZ_JBWJVM010000052.1:0-63019 GCF_056428985.1 Streptomyces sp. CA189
GGGTGTCATGCGGGGGCACGGTCAGCCTCCCAGGGTGGTCAGGAGCCCGGCCAGGGCGGTGGCGGCGCTGACCGAGTCCACCAGCGGAGCCCACCGTTCCAGGGCCCCGCGGAGCCGGGGGACCAGGCCGGGCCGGATCTCCGAGGCCCCTTCCAGTCCCTCCGCGACCCCGTCCAGTTCGGCGTCGAGCGCCGCCCTGTCCTCGCCGCGCGGCAGCCGTACGAGGGCCGCGCGCAGCTCCAGTACGGCGTCGAGGAGGGCCTGCGGCCCGACGGTGTCCGCCTCCGCGCCCCCGTGGTGCACGGTGTTGGTGTTGTTGCTGCCGCCGATGCTGAACGCGCTGGCCGTGACCTCGCCGATGCGGACCGCGGGGTCCCGCCCGGCCGCGCCGGCACCCGTACCCGTACCCGTAACGCCGTCTTCAGTTGCCACCGGTACTCCCCTTGCCCTTGATGCTGTTGGTGTTGTTGCTGCCGCCCACGCTGAAGGCGCTGTGGTTCATCGACTGGATGAACACCCCGCCCTCGGCGACGTTGACCGCGCGCTGCGCGAACTCCTCCGTGTGCCAGCCCGCCTCGTGCAGCGCGACGACGACGCCCCCGACGACCCGGTCCTGAATGGTCTTCAGGAAGCGGTCGAGGTCCATCAGGTGGAACAGCGAGCCGTTGTCCTCGGAGGCCAGGTCGCGCACCGACACCCGCGGCCCCTCGGGCCGGGCCCCGCCGTGGCCGCCGGTGGCGATCCGCCACCAGCTCGCCAGGCCGCGGCCCAGCGTGGCCGCGGAGGCCGCGAGGGAGCCGGGGGTGTGGCGCAGGGCCCAGACGGCCTTGCCGAAGCCGTTGTTGTTGCGGTAGCGCTGGGCGTCCGCGTCCGCGTTGTGGAAGTCGGTCCGGACGGGCAGCAGCACGTGCGGCGCCACCTCCAGCATCATCATCCCGCCCTGCGTGTGGACCCGTACGAAGACGGTGACGACGAGGTTCTCGTCCCAGCCGCCCACCCGCACGCGCAGGAAGTGCCGGCGGCGCTCCCCGCCCTCCTCGATGGCGGCGGCCCGCTGCTCGCCGAACTGCCCGTGCACGACCTGCGCGGTGTCCCGGTGCGGCAGCCCGCCCGCGGGCAGGAACACGCACTCGTCCAGGACCAGTTCGCGCATCCGGTCGCCCACGGCGGCGGCCTGCGCCGGGGAACCGTGCGGGGAGGGCACCCGCAGGCGCTCCAGCAGCGGCACGATCCGCGCCAGGATGTGGGCGTTGGTGACCGGGACCGGCTTGCGCTCGGGGCCGAGGTCCTCGCGCGGGCGCAGTTCCACGGAGAGCTGCCAGGGCCGGAAGGGATCACCCGCCCCGCAGAACGGGTCGTTGACGTCGTACATGATCATCGGCGTGTGCTGTTCGGCCCGGATGCGCTGGCGGACCCGCTGGAAGCGGGCCCCCTCGGCGGCTTCGGCCGGGTCGTTCGCGTGGTCGGCGTAACGGCGCTCGGCGAGGTCGGTGGCGATGGTCCGGAAGACGTGTCCGCGCTGGAGCCCCACGACGGCGACCACCCCGGCGAAGACCACCGGCACCCACCAGAAGCCGACGGCGGCGGCGAGGTTCCCGCCGGTCGGGGCGAACGGCAGGAAGCCGCCCCCGCCCACCTCGTCCAGGACGCTGAGCACCGAGAACCCGCCGAAGACGAGGACGAGCAGGACGGCGGCCAGCGTCCACCAGACGTAGATCCGCAGGATCACGGACAGCACCCGCAGCACCGGGACGTTCCGGGCGCGCAGCCAGTCGGCCAGGCTCAGCAGCAGGAAGGGCAGGATCAGCGCGGCGAGGGCGCCGCCCGTGAGCAGGGAGCCGACGAACCAGGCCCCGAGGACTCCGGCGGCCCAGCCGAGTTCGGCGCGGCGGGCGCGCAGCGCGTGGGCGAGGACCCGGGAGGCGTCGTAGCCGTAGGAGGGGGCGACGATCCGTTCCTCGTGGACGTACAGCTCGTCGATGACCCGGTCGCGGTACCCGGCGTCGAGGTACGTGCCCGCGCACAGGAAGCGGCCGGCCTCGCTGAGGGAGGGGTGCACTGGGGGGCGGCCCGCGGAGGGATCAGCCCAACTGCCGCCGGGCTGAGGGGGAATCGGGATCTCGGTCACCGACCGACCTTAGGGTTCCCCTACATCGGGCGACAGAACGATTCACGCCAAACGCCCCGGCCAGGTTTGGCCGGGGCGTTGGGGTGATCACACCTGATTCGTACGGGGGCCAGCGCGGCCCGGCCGTACGAGGACGATCAGATCAGGCCGAGCTCGCGCACCGCGTCGCGCTCCTCGACGAGCTCCGCCACGGACGCGTCGATGCGCGCGCGGGAGAACTCGTTGACGTCCAGGCCCTGGACGATCTCGTAGCGGCCGTCCTTGGTGGTGACCGGGAAGGACGAGATGATGCCCTCCGGGACGCCGTAGGAGCCGTCCGACGGGATGCCCATGGAGGTCCAGTCGCCCGCCGCGGTGCCGTTGACCCACGTGTGGACGTGGTCGATGGCGGCGTTGGCGGCCGAGGCGGCCGAGGACGCGCCGCGGGCCTCGATGATCGCCGCGCCGCGCTTGGCGACGGTCGGGATGAACGTGTCGGACAGCCAGGCCTGGTCGTTGACCAGCTCGGCGGCGTTCTTGCCGGCGATCTCCGCGTGGAAGATGTCCGGGTACTGGGTCGCCGAGTGGTTGCCCCAGATGGTCAGGCGCTTGATGTCGGAGACGGCGGCGCCGGTCTTGGCGGCCAGCTGCGAGATCGCGCGGTTGTGGTCCAGGCGGGTCATCGCGGTGAAGCGCTCGGCCGGTACGTCCGGGGCGGCGGCCTGCGCGATGAGCGCGTTGGTGTTGGCCGGGTTGCCCACGACCAGGACCTTGATGTCGTCCGCGGCGTTCGCGTTGATCGCGGCGCCCTGCGGCTTGAAGATGCCGCCGTTGGCGGAGAGCAGGTCACCGCGCTCCATGCCCTTGGTACGCGGGCGGGCGCCGACCAGCAGCGCGACGTTGGCACCCTCGAAGCCCTTGTTCGGGTCGTCGAAGATGTCGATGCCGGCGAGCAGCGGGAAGGCGCAGTCGTCGAGCTCCATGGCGGTGCCCTCGGCGGCCTTCATGCCCTGAGGGATCTCCAGAAGACGGAGCCTGACCGGCACGTCCGCGCCGAGCAGGTGGCCGGAGGCGATGCGGAAGAGCAGCGCGTAGCCGATCTGGCCGGCGGCGCCGGTGACGGTGACATTCACGGGAGTGCGGGTCATGGCCTTCTCCGTTAGACAGCTGGCGGTGGGGCGTCCCTGCCCCATGTGCTGGGAGGACGCCGCTCCGTGGCCCAGTAAATCTTGACGTGAAGAGACATCCGCCGTCAGGCTATCCGACCCTGGACCACCCCAATCCCCCGCCCCGTGTGGCGCGGGGCACACGGGGCGTCCTCCGGGCGCGCCCCGGGGGCTCCGCGGGCTCCGTGGGCTCCGTGGGCTCAGCGGACCGTGAAGCGGACCGCGGTCTCCAGGAAGGGCACGTCCAGCCACGGGTTGGGCTCCATGACCAGCGCGAGCAGCGTGATCGCCAGGCCCAGCAGGCCGTACGTGACCATGTCCGTGAAGCGGGAGCGCACCGCGAGCATGCCCACGGAGGGCAGCAGGCGGCGCATCACCGAGCCCGCGATCAGCGCGATGCCGATCAGCAGGCACCCGCGGCGCGGGTAGCCCAGGGCGGTGAGCAGCAGTCCGACCGCCGTCGCGGCGAGGACGGCCAGCATCGGCCACTGCCGGGCCGGTGCCGGAGCGTCACCGGGCGCGGCCCGGCCGCCGCCCTCGGGACGCGCGGTGTCCCGGGTGACGGAGGGGAACCGCCTGGACCTGGCCCCTTCGGTGTCCTCGGCGGCCGCGGGAATCGGAGTCCGCCCGCCGGCGGGCTCCGCGGTCGGCCCGCCGCCCTCGTCTTTCGCGGCCCAGCTCGGAACCGGCCGCGAGGCCGCGGGGGCCGGGGCGGCCGCCGGGGCGCGAGCGGGCTCGGGGGTGGCGCCGGGCTCCGGCTCGCGCTCAGCCGGCACGGGGAACCGCCCGCTCGGCGGCCTCGACCACGTTGACGAGCAGTTGCGCCCGGGTCATCGGGCCGACGCCGCCCGGGTTCGGGGAGATCCAGCCGGCCACGTCCGCGACGCCGGGGTGCACGTCCCCGACGATCTTGCCGTTCTCGTCGCGGCTGACGCCGACGTCGAGCACGGCCGCGCCCGGCTTCACGTCCTCCGGCTTGACCAGGTGCGGCACACCGGCCGCCGCGACGATGATGTCGGCCTGCCGCAGCTGGGCGGCCAGGTCCCGAGTGCCGGTGTGGCACAGCGTCACCGTGGCGTTCTCCGACTTGCGGGTGAGCAGCAGGCCCATGGAACGCCCGACCGTGATTCCGCGGCCGAGGAGCACCACGTGCGCGCCGTTGATCTCGACGCCGTGGTGGCGCAGCAGCCGGACGATCCCGTACGGGGTGCACGGCAGCGGGCCCGGCTCGTTCAGGACCAGCCTGCCGAGTGACATCGGGTGCAGGCCGTCGGCGTCCTTAGCCGGGTCCATGAGCTCCAGGACCCGGTTGGTGTCGATGCCCTTGGGGAGCGGGAGTTGCACGATGTAGCCGGTGCACTCCGGGTTGGCGTTCAGCTCCCGCACGACCTCCTCGATGTCCTCCTGGGAGGCCGTCGCGGGCAGTTCGCGCTGGAGGGAGGCGATGCCGACCTCGGCGCAGTCCTTGTGCTTGCCGTTGACGTACCAGCGGCTGCCCGGGTCGTCGCCGACCAGCAGGGTGCCGAGGCCCGGGGTGATGCCCCGGGCCTTGAGCGCCGCCACGCGGGCGGTCAGTTCGGACTTGATCGCGGCTGCGGTGGCCTTGCCGTCGAGAATCTGGGCGGTCATGGCCCCATCCTCCCGGATGGAGCGGTCACGGATCCAGTCGCGGCCGCCGTGAGGCCGGTCCGTCTTCGTCTCCGTTTTCGTTGCACTTGCACAACAAGTGACCGGCCGACCCCGGAGCGGCTGGACAAGTCCACCCCGGCCGGACGACGATGCGGGGAAAGAGTGCCGCAGGCAGTGCCGGGGGGCGGGCCGCACGACTTGCAGTTAATCCTCCGCGCTTGCCGTGCGTCCCCGCACTTCCACGGAGGAACACCCAAAGATGAGCTTCGGCGACCCCAACAACCCCTACGGACAGCAGCCCCAGCCCCCGCAGGGCCAGCCGGGCTACGGCCAGCAGGCCCCGCAGGGCGTCCCGCCGCAGGGCGGCTACGGCTACCCGCAGCCGGGTACCCCCTTCGGCGGCCAGCAGCCCGGCACCATCCAGGCCAACAACGGCTTCATCAACGTCGCCGGTCTCGGCACCGTCGCGGTCGCCACGATGGGCCGCCGCTTCGGCGCGCGCGTCATCGACGGCCTCGTCATCGGTGTCCTGTACTTCGTGCTGAGCGCGGTCGGCATGGCGGGTATCTTCGGCGCCTCCTCGGGCATCGAGGACTGCACGGGCATGGACCCGCTGACCCCCGCCTACGAGACCTGCGTCAACAACTCGGCCGAGGCGGCCGGCGGCATCATCGCCGCGTTCCTGGGCTTCCTGCTCATCTTCTTCGTCGCCACTCTCCTCTACGAATGGCTGATGATCGCCTTCCTGGGCGCGACCGTCGGCAAGCTGGCGCTCGGTCTGAAGGTCGTCAAGGAGAACACGGGTCAGGTCCCGGGCATCGGCGGTGGCTTCATCCGCTGGATCATCCCGATGGTCGGCTCGCTGCTCTGCGGCATCGGCCAGCTGCTCGTGTACTTGTCCCCGTTCTTCGACAACTCGGGCAAGCTGCAGGGCTGGCACGACCGCGCCGCCGGCACGATCGTCGTCAAGAAGTGACTCCTTGACATCCTGAGCACCACCGAGCACCCGTTGGTCGGGTGACCGCTCCACGGCGAAGGCCGCGTCCCGCACTGCGGGACGCGGCCTTCGTTCGTCCGGGCGCATCGGGCGGCCCGGTGCCGGTCAGTGGAAGAAGTGGCGCGTGCCGGTGAAGTACATCGTCACGCCGGCCTTCTTCGCGGCCTCGACGACCAGCTCGTCGCGCATCGAACCGCCCGGCTGGACCACGGCCTTGATGCCGGCGGCCGTCAGGATCTCCAGCCCGTCCGCGAAGGGGAAGAAGGCGTCGGAGGCGGCGTACGAGCCCTGCGCGCGCTCGGCGCCCGCCCGCTCGACGGCCAGCTTCGCGGAGTCGACGCGGTTGACCTGGCCCATGCCGACGCCGACCGAGGCGCCGTCCTTGGCGAGCAGGATCGCGTTGGACTTGACGGCCCGGCAGGCCTTCCACGCGAAGGCGAGGTCGGCGAGCTCGTCGGCGGAGAGGGCCTCGCCGGTGGCGAGGGTCCAGTTGGCCGGGTCGTCGCCCTCGGCCTGGCCCCCTCCCTTTCCGAACGTGTCCGACTGCTGGAGCAGCACCCCGCCGGAGATGGGCTTGAGCTCGGCCGGCTGGTGCGGGTGGCCCTCGACCTTCAGGACGCGGATGTTCTTCTTCTTCGCGAGGACCTCGACGGCGCCCGGCTCGAAGTCGGGGGCCACGATGACCTCGGTGAAGATCTCCGCGACCTGCTCGGCGAGCTCGACGCTCACCGGGCGGTTGACGGCGATGACCCCGCCGAAGGCGGAGGCCGTGTCGCAGGCGTGCGCCTTGCGGTGGGCCTCGGCGACGTCCTTGCCCACCGCGATGCCGCACGGGTTGGCGTGCTTGATGATCGCGACGCAGGGCTCTTCGTGGTCGTAGGCGGCGCGGCGGGCCGCGTCGGTGTCCACGTAGTTGTTGTAGGACATCTCCTTGCCGTGGAGCTGCTCGGCGTTGGCGAGCCCGCCCGGCTGACCGTCCGTGTAGAGGGCGGCGGCCTGGTGGGGGTTCTCGCCGTAGCGGAGGGTGGACTTGCGCTCCCAGGCGCCGGCCAGGAACTCGGGCAGCACGGCTTCCGGCTCCGGGGCGTACGCGTTCGTGAACCAGGAGGCCACGGCGACGTCGTACGCGGCGGTGTGCTGGAAGGCCTCGGCCGCGAGCCGCTTGCGGGCGGTGAGGTCGAAGCCGCCGCCCTGGGCGGCGGCGAGCACGGCGTCGTAGCGCGCCGGGCTGGTGACCACGGCCACCGAGGGGTGGTTCTTGGCGGCGGCGCGGACCATCGAGGGGCCGCCGATGTCGATCTGCTCCACGCACTCGTCCGGGGTCGCGCCCGACTGGACGGTCGCGAGGAAGGGGTAGAGGTTGACGATCACCAGGTCGAAGGGCTCGACGCCCAGCTCGGCGAGCTGGTTGCGGTGGTCCTCCAGGCGCAGGTCGGCGAGGATGCCGGCGTGCACGCGCGGGTGCAGGGTCTTGACGCGGCCGTCCAGGCACTCGGGGAAGCCGGTCAGCTCCTCGACCTTGGTGACGGGCACCCCGGCGGCGGCGATCTTCGAGGCGGTGGAGCCGGTCGAGACCAGCGCGACACCGGCCTCGTGCAGGCCGCGGGCCAGCTCTTCCAGTCCCGTCTTGTCGTAGACGCTGATGAGCGCGCGCCGGATCGGGCGCTTCGACGCGGCGAGGTCCTCGCCCTCTGCGGTCACGGTCTCTGCGGTCCCTGCGGCCTCTGCGGCGGTCACTGGATTGTTACCTTTCGTCCCTCGATGCGGTAGCCGTGCCGGGCCAGGCGCCCCACGACGTCGACGAGCAGCTCGCGCTCGACTTCCTTGATCCGCTCATGGAGAGCGGCTTCGTCCTCTTCGTCCCTGACCTCGACCACACCCTGGGCGATGATCGGACCGGTGTCCACGCCGGCGTCCACGAAGTGGACGGTGCAGCCGGTGACCTTCGCGCCGTAGGCGAGGGCGTCCCGTACACCGTGGGCACCCGGGAAGGCAGGGAGGAGGGCGGGGTGGGTGTTGACGAACCGGCCGCCGAAGCGGCCGATGAACTCCGGCCCGACGATCTTCATGAAACCCGCCGAGACCACCAGGTCGGGCGCGTGCGCGTCCGTGGCCCCGGTCAGGGCGGCGTCCCACTCCGCACGGCTCGCGTACGCCTTGACCGGGCACACGAAGGTGGGGATCCCGGCCTTCTCGGCGCGCTCCAGGCCGGCGATGTTCTCGCGGTCGGCTCCCACGGCGACGACTTCGGCGCCGAAGCCCTCGGGTCCGCCGGGGTGGGCGTCGATGGCGTCGAGCAGGGCCTGGAGGTTGGTGCCGGATCCGGAGACCAGCACGACCAGGCGGGAGGCGGCCATGGGAGGCCCTTTCTCGTCGAGCGGGGGCGCCTCCCGGCGTGAACCGGGGGCGCGTCGTTCGTCTTGTGCGATCGTATGAAAACTCGGGTCCCTGAGATACGGGGGACCATACGAAGCCACCGACCGCCTGCAACGATACCGGCACACCGGACGGCCCCCGAGGGACGGGGGGACGGGTGGGCGGTAGCGTCTGGCGTACACGCCGTAAACAGGCCTCGGACGTCCCAGCGGCGTCCACGACACAGGGGATGAAACACACCCGATGCCGGACCGCCCCCAGCCCGACCGCTCCACCGACGACAATCCCTTCGCGGCGCCCCCGGAAGGCCGGCCCGACCAGCTCTGGGAGCCGCGCGCCGGCGGCGACGGCGGCGACAAGCAGAACCCCGGGTCGGGACCGGGCACGGATCCCGGGTCGGGACCGGCGCGCTGGGACCCCACGGACCCGATCCAGCGGCGGGCCCGGTACGCGCTGCTGGCCGGCATGTGGGGCTTCTTCTTCGGGGTCTTCGGCATCCCGTCGATGGGGCTGCTGCTGGGCGCGCTCGCGCTGTACTGGGGGATCAGCGCGCTGCGCGGGGCCCCGGCGAAGGCGTCCGGGGACGGTGCGCAGGGCGCCTCGGGCCGTACCGGCGCCTCGGCGGCGGACGTGGGTACGGGGATGGGCAGGGGTGCCGCCCCGGATGCGGGTGCCGGTGCTGCCACGGGTGCGGGTGCGGCCCGGGGCGGGCTGGCGGCGCTGGGTGCCGCCGCCCGGCCCCAGCGGACGGCGGCGGCGAGCGGCCTGGTGACCGCTTCGCTGGCGATCCTGCTGGCGCTGTCCTCGTACGCGGTGCAGCTCACGTACAAGGACTTCTACGTCTGCAAGCAGGACGCCCTCACCAAGCCGGCCGAGCTGCAGTGCAACGACCTGCTGCCGGACAACTTCATCGGCAAGATGCTCGAGGTCCAGCGGTAGCTAGTCGATCCGGGCGGCCTCCGGATCGGGCTGTGCGGCCTGTTCGGCCTGTTGGGCCTGTTCGGCCTGGACCGGGTCCGCGTTCGTCGCCGTCGCCGATTCCGGCTTCCGGCGGGTCAGTACGCGGGATCCGGTCACCGGCGGGACGAGCGGGGCCGGGGGCGGTACGAGTGCCCCGGGCGCGGGTGCGGGCTCCGGCGCGGGGCCGGGCGTCCCGGCGATCGCCGGGGGCGGCTCCGCGGGCAGCGCGGGGATCGGGATCGGGGTCAGGTCCAGCTTGAGGCCGGGCATGACCAGCACGGGACGCTTCGGCGGTGCGGACACCGGCCGGGGCGCCTCCTGCGGAACCCGGGCCGGGGGCGGCCCGTCGCCCTCCGCCGGGGTGCTGGAGAAGTCCGGGACCAAGGTGCCCGCCGCACGGCGCAGGGCCGCCCAGCGGACCTCGCGCACGCCGCTGTCGTGCCAGCCGTCCTCGGAGCCCGCGCCGGCCAGGCCCCTCGCGGGCCGGTTCCGCCAGGCGTGCACGGCGACGGCCAGCGGGACCGCGAGGACCAGGGTCCAGCCCAGGGCCGCCCCGCCCGCCTGCCACCACACGGGACCGAAGGCGGCCAGCTCCCGGGAGCCGACCGGCCCCGCCGAAGCCGCGGCGAGGGCGGCCGTGGCCAGGCCGCACACCAGCGAGCCCAGCGCGGCCGTGAGCGCGGTCTCCCCGTACGAGACATCGCGTGCCCGGCGTACCGCGAACCAGCCCACCGCCAGCCCGGCCACCACCGGCACCGCGCCGACGGCCCAGGTCAGCGGCGTGCCGGGACCCTCCGCGGGCAGCGCCGCGAGCAGCGGGAAGCGCGGCATCGCGGGCGAGCCGCCGAAGCCGAGCGGGGTCGCGGCGGCTCCGGTGCCCAGCGCGAAGCCGGGGCCGAGGGCATAGGCGGCGCCCCAGACGACGGCGTTCGGGATCAGCACGAGGGCGAGCAGCAGCACCGCGAAGCGGCCCGACCAGACCCCGGTCAGCGCCGCGAAGGAACCCTGCACCTCCGCCCCGTGCCAGGCCAGTGAGGCCCCGACCAGCAGGGCTCCGCCGCCGAGGAGCACCAGCAGCCCGCCGATGCCGGCCCGCAGCGCGAGGGCGTAGCGGGGCCGGGCGAGCCGGCCGGGAAGCTGCCCGAGCGGTCTCCCCCGGGCCTCCCAGACCCCGCCGGCGGCGGCGAGGGCGGCGACGATCGGGAGGTGCCAGGCCGCGCTGAGCGGGTCCGCGGGCATCGGCCCGGCGGCTGCGTACACGACGGCCAGGGCGCCGACCCCGAGGTAGCCGCAGAGCACGGCGGCGAACACCACGCTCGCGGGCAGCGGCTCCGCGCCCCGGTCCTCCTGCGCGGCGCTGCCGAGCCGGGCGGCACGCCGGATGAGCAGCGCGGGCAGGGCCACGAGCAGCAGCGGGGTCAGGCCGATGGGGGCGGGCACCCCGGAGAGGGTGTCGTAGCGGACGAGATCGGTCCCGTGGGCGAGCAGCCAGAGGCCCGCGGCGAGGTGCAGCGCGCCGCCGGGGCCGCTGTCCGGGTAGGGGGAGCTGATCCACAGCACGATGACGAGCACGGCGAGGAAGCCGAGCCCCAGTACTGCGGCGACGGCGCCACCCACGACACACGCGGCGGCCGCCGGTGAACGGCGCCGTGCGGGGGCCCTGGGGGGCATGGGCAACGAGGTCCCGCGTTCGGTCACTTGGGTCACCCCGCCATGGTGCCAACGACACGCGCTATGGGCGGGTAACAGGCGAATGACCGTGGTGTCGCTCAATATACGTTTATGTACTTTTTCGCTCAGGGCGTCCGGGTCGCGGGGAGTGTGGCATGACACAAAGCGTCACGGAGCTGGGCCTCCCCACCCCGAAGGAACGCCGACGCCTGCGCGAAGCGGCCGACCTGACGCACGAAGAGGTCGCGGCGGCGGTGGGGGTCACCTCGAACACGGTCCGCTCCTGGGAGACCGGCCGCACCCACCCCAGGGGCCGCAAGCTGGAGGCCTACTCCAAGCTCCTGAGCCGCCTGTCCACGGACCAGGGGGTCGACTCCGCCCCCTCTGGCTCCTCTGGCTCCTCTGGCTCCTCTGGCGCCTCTGCCCCCTCTGCCCCCTCTGCCCCCTCTGGCCCGTCCGGCCCCACGGGGCGCACCGACGGCTCGGCTTCCCCGGACGGCCCTGCCGCGGGTTCCGCTGCCCCAACCGCCGCCGGTACGCCCGTCCGACCCGCCTGGGCCAACGGCACCGCCACACCGCGGGCCGGCACACCGCAGGCCGCGTCCGCCGCGTCCGCCACGTCTGCCGTCGGCGCGTCCGACGCAACCGGCCCCGCCGCGGCGGACACGGACGGGGCGTCAGCCGCGGACACCGCGCCCGCCGACCGGGCCGACAGCGGTACGGAGCGCGCCGAGGCGGCAACCGGCACCGCCCCCGCGGACGCAGACACGGCGTCAGCCGCCGAGGCCCCCGAGGGCCGGTTCGGGCTGCGCATGATGCGCGGACTCACCCGGCCCGCCGGGGCCCAGACCCGGCCCAAGGCCGCCGCCAAACGCGCCGCGAAGCCCCCCGTCGGGGTGCCCCGGCACGAGGCCAAGTCCCCGGTCAGGGCCGGAGCCGCCACGGGCGGCGGCAACGGCGGCGGCCCCGCCACCCTCCGCCCCGGCGGCCCGCTCCCCCCGGGCAGCGGTACGGGTAGCGGTACGGGCACGGCCCCTGCCAGCGGCTCGGGCGGCGGGCCCGACTCCGCGCCCCGCTCCGGGAAGGCAGCCGCGCCGAGCACCGGGCGGGGCGCCGGGAAGCCCGCCGGGCCGGGCTCCGAGTCGGCAGCCGCTTCGGGCGCCGGGCCGGATACCGCGTCGGGCGCCGCCTCGGGCGCCGAGGCCACCGTTCCGGCGGACGCCCCCGGGGGAGCCGCCGGCCCGGCGGGCGGCCCGGCCGTGGAGGCCCGTACGGCCCCCCAGGACGCCCCCGGCGAGGACCCCGCGACGGAGACGGCGACCGCCGCCTTCGACGCCCTCTACGACCGCACGGCCCCCGCCCTGTCCCGTCAGGCCTACCTCCTCACCGGCCGCCACGCCCTCGCCTGCGAGGCCGTGGAGCGCGCCTTCCAGCAGGCGTGGGAGCGCTGGCCCGAGGTCGCCACCGACCCCGATCCGGTCGGCTGGCTGCGCGCGGCGACGTACGAGTACGCGCTCTCCCCCTGGCACCAGTTCCGGCGTTCCCACCGGCACCCCGACGAGCCCCCGGCCGACCCCGCGGACCGCGTGCTCCTGGACGCGATGCTCGGGCTGCCCCCGGCCCACCGCCGCACCGTGCTGCTCTACGACGGTGTCGGCCTGGACCTCCCCGACACCGCCGCCGAGACCGAGGCGTCCACGCCGACCGCCGGCAGCCGGCTCGTCAACGCGCACGCCGACCTCGCCGACCAGCTCCCCGAACTGGCCGACGTAGCACCCGAGAAGCAGTCCGCCGTGCTGCGCGAGCGGCTCGGCACGCTGACGCCGGCCGTCCGGCTGGAACCGCGCGCGGCAGCCGTCGTACGGGTGGCCGGCGAGCACCGCACCCGGCTGTGGACGCGTGCGGTGGTGGGCGTGACGGCGGTCATCGCCGCGGCGACGACCTACACCGCGGTGACCGCGCCGACCGAGTACGAGCCGCCGCGCGCCCCCGGCGCGAGCGTGTCGGGCGTGCCCCCGCACAGCGGCCCTCAGCAGCTCACGGACGAGGGCCGGCAGCTCCACGACAAGCTGCTGTCCGATCCGTCGGCGGGCCCCTCCCGGATCACGCCGAGCCTCGAATAGCCGTACGGCCGGCGTTCCCCGCGTACGGAAACGGAAAACGGAAACGGGCGTGGCCCGCACCCCTCACAGGGTGCGGGCCACGCCCGCTACCGCGCGGCGTCTACTGCGCGGCGTTCAGGATCTCGCGCGCCAGCTTCGCGGTCTCGGTCGGCGTCTTGCCGACCTTCACGCCCGCGGCCTCCAGGGCTTCCTTCTTGGCCTGTGCGGTGCCAGAAGAGCCGGAGACGATGGCGCCCGCGTGGCCCATGGTCTTGCCCTCGGGGGCGGTGAAGCCCGCGACGTAGCCGACGACCGGCTTGGTGACGTTCTTCGCGATGAAGTCCGCCGCCCGCTCCTCGGCGTCGCCGCCGATCTCGCCGATCATGACGATCAGGTCGGTGTCGGGGTCCGCCTCGAACGCCTCCAGGGCGTCGATGTGCGTGGTGCCGATGACCGGGTCGCCACCGATGCCGACGGCGGAGGAGAAGCCGATGTCACGGAGCTCGTACATCATCTGGTAGGTCAGCGTGCCCGACTTGGACACGAGACCGATGCGGCCGGGCTTGGTGATGTCGCCCGGGATGATGCCGGCGTTGGACTCGCCGGGGGTGATCAGACCCGGGCAGTTCGGGCCGATGATCCGCGTCTTGTTGCCCTTGGACGTCGCGTACGACCAGAAGGCGGCGGAGTCGTGCACCGCGATGCCCTCGGTGATGACGACGGCCAGCGGGATCTCGGCGTCGATCGCCTCGACCACGGCGGACTTGGCGAACGCCGGCGGGACGAAGAGGACGGAGACGTTGGCGCCCGTCTTCTCCATCGCCTCGGCGACGGAGCCGAAGACCGGGACCTCGGTGCCGTCGAAGTCGACGGTCGTGCCGGCCTTGCGCGGGTTCACGCCGCCGACGATGTTGGTGCCGTCAGCCAGCATCAGCTTGGTGTGCTTCATGCCCGTGGCACCGGTCATGCCCTGGACGATGACCTTGCTGTCCTTGTTGAGGAAGATAGCCATGTGAGTCTGTGACCTCTGCCCTTACTTCGCAGCCGCGAGCTCGGCGGCCTTGTCGGCCGCGCCGTCCATGGTGTCCACGCGCTGAACCAGCGGGTGGTTGGCGTCCGAGAGGATCTTGCGACCCAGCTCGGCGTTGTTGCCGTCGAGGCGGACGACCAGCGGCTTGGTGACCGCCTCGCCCTTGTCCTCGAGCAGCTGCAGCGCCTGGACGATGCCGTTGGCGACCTCGTCACAGGCGGTGATGCCACCGAAGACGTTGACGAAGACGGACTTGACGTCCGGGTCGCCGAGGATGATCTCGAGACCGTTGGCCATGACGGCGGCGGAGGCGCCACCGCCGATGTCCAGGAAGTTGGCGGGCTTGACGCCGCCGCCATTCACCGACGTGTACGCCTCGCCGGCGTACGCGACGACGTCGAGGGTGCTCATGACGAGACCCGCGCCGTTGCCGATGATGCCGACCTCGCCGTCGAGCTTCACGTAGTTGAGGTTCTTCGCCTTGGCGGCGGCCTCGAGCGGGTTCGCGGCAGCGTGGTCCACGAACTCCTCGTGGCCCGGCTGGCGGAACTCGGCGTTCTCGTCGAGCGAGACCTTGCCGTCGAGCGCGATGACGTCGCCGTTGGCGACCTTCGCGAGCGGGTTGACCTCGACGAGGAGCGCGTCCTCGGCGATGAAGGTCGCCCACAGGGTCACGAGGACCTCGGCGACCTTCTCGGCGACCTCGGCCGGGAACTGCGCCAGCGCGACGATCTCGCGGGCCTTCTCGATGGTCACGCCCTCGTTGGCGTTCACCGGGACCTTGGCGAGCTTCTCCGGGGTCTCCTCGGCGACCTGCTCGATGTCCATGCCGCCCGCGACCGAGGCCATGGCCAGGAAGGTGCGGTTGGTGCGGTCGAGGAGGTACGAGACGTAGTACTCCTCCAGGATCTCCGGAGCGGTCTCGGCGATCATCACCTTGTGGACCGTGTGGCCCTTGATGTCCATCCCGAGGATGTCCGTCGCCCGGGCGACGGCCTCGTCCGGGGTGGCGGCGAGCTTCACGCCGCCGGCCTTGCCTCGGCCGCCGACCTTCACCTGCGCCTTGACGACCGACTTGCCACCCATGCGCTCGGTGGCCTCGCGGGCTGCCTCAGGCGTGTCGATGACTTCACCGGCCAGCACCGGTACACCGTGCTTGGCGAAGAGGTCCCTCGCCTGGTACTCGAACAGGTCCACGCGCGTCCGTCCCTTGTCTTTTTTAAAGATTCGCAGTGATTCGCGGTTGTCTGCTATCTGCGTGGGCGTGCCGCGGAGGGCAACGTGACGGCGCTGTCACAAGGAAGGCGCACACGGTGACCGTGGACGCGGCATGTCCGTCCCGCAGGTTATCCCCGTGGGACGTAGGTCCCTAAATCACAGATCACACCTGAGCGGTGATACCTGTCACAGATCGCCTCACGGTTGAACTGCATCTTCGTGCGATCTGCCGATGGCCGGCCGCCGCGAGGGGTCCTCACGGGACGGGCAGGGGCCGCTTCTCCAGCGCCGCGGCCATCACCTCCGGGAACAGGTCGGGGGTGCAGGCGAAGGCCGGGGCGCCGAGCGCGGCGAGGGCGGCGGCGTGGTCCCGGTCGTAGGCGGGCGCGCCCTCGTCGGACAGCGCGAGCAGCGTCACGAACTCCACCCCCGCCGCCTTCATCGCCGCGACCCGCTTGAGCATCTCGTCGCGTATGCCGCCCTCGTAGAGATCGCTGATGAGGGCGACGACGGTGTCGGCGGGGCGGGTGATCTTCGACTGGCAGTAGGCGAGCGCGCGGTTGATGTCGGTGCCGCCACCGAGCTGGGTGCCGAAGAGCACGTCGACCGGATCGTCGAGCTGGTCGGTCAGGTCCACCACGGCCGTGTCGAAGACGACCAGCCTGGTCGCGATCGAACGCATCGAGGCCAGCACCGCCCCGAAGACGGAGGCGTAGACGACCGAGGCCGCCATGGAGCCCGACTGGTCGATGCAGAGGATCACCTCCTTCTTCACGGCCCGCGCGGCGCGGCCGTAGCCGACCAGCCGCTCCGGGACGACGGTCCGGTACTCGGGCAGGTAGTTCTTCAGGTTCGCCCGGATGGTCCGGTCCCAGTCGATGTCCGCGTGCCGGGGCCGGCTGATCCGGGCGGATCGGTCGAGCGCACCCGTCAGCGTGGCCCGCGTCCGGCTCGCGAGCCGTTTCTCCAGCTCCTCGACCACCTTGCGGACCACGGCGCGGGCGGTCTCCCGGGTGGTCTCGGGCATGGCCTTGTTGAGGGAGAGCAGGGTGCCGACGAGGTGCACGTCCGGCTCCACCGCCTCCAGCATCTCGGGCTCCAGCAGCAGGGCGGACAGCCCGAGCCGCTGGATCGCGTCCCGCTGCATGACCTGCACGACGGAGGTGGGGAAGTACGTACGGATGTCCCCGAGCCAGCGCGCCACGTTGGGCGCGGACCCGCCGAGCCCGGCCGACCGCTCCCCGGCCCGCTTGCGGCCGCCGCCGCCCTGGGACCCGTAGAGCGCCCCGAGCGCGGCATCCATCCCGGCGTCCGCCCCGCTCAACGCACACCCGGTCCCCTCCCCCTCTCCCCCACCGAGCACCATCCGCCACCGCCGCAGCCGCTCCGCGCCGCCGCCGTCCGCTCCCGCACCAGCCATCTGCCTACCTCCCGCTCTCGAAGCAATACCAACCACCACGGGCCGCCCGCCGACCGGTGCCGCTGCGCGGGGCGGAGTCCCCTACCCGCCCTTCCACCGTTCCCCGGGCTCCGCCCGGACCCCGCTCCTCAAACGCCGGAGGGGCTGGATTCGGCCGGGGCGGGCTGGATGGCGCGGAGCGCCCTTTCAGCCTCGCCGGCGTGTGAGGCGCGGGGTCCGGGCGGAGCCCGGGGAACCCCCCCGCCCCGCGGCCCCCCGCAGCCCGCCCACCGGGCCCGGGCCGCCGCGGCCCCGGCCTCACCCCGGCGCCCCCGCCAGCAGCAGCCGGACCAGGTCCACCTCCGCGTCCGCCCGGACCGGGTCCAGCTCCGCACCGAAGCCGGCCGGGGCCGCACCGGATCCCGGCCCGGCGGACGGCCCCACCCCGGCCGGCCCACGGCGGACCAGCTCTCCCAGCGTCCGCCGAACCCCCACCTCGTACGCCCCGAAGGTCCTCCGCAGCAGCGGCAGTACGTCGACGAACGCCCGCTCCGGCACCGACACCAGCCAGCCGTCGATCAGCCCCAGCAGCCGCTCGTCGTGCACCAGCAGCGTGCCGCCGCCCGAGCCCCCGCCCGCGAACCCCTCGATCCAGCCCGCCGCGTCGGCCGGCGCGCACGCCGGGGACAGCGCGAGCCCCATCAGCCGCGCGGTCTCCTCGGGCGGGAGCCGCCCGTCGTCGAGCAGCAGCCGCGCCGCCCGCCCGCGTATCAGCCCGGGGACGGTGTCCCGCCCGGCCAGCGTCCGCAGCACCGCCGCCCAGCGCTCCCGCAGGCCGTCCGGGGCCGGCCCTTCCAGCGGACCCTTCAGCGGCCCCTCCAGCAGCCCGACCGCCCGGTGTACGCCGTCCACGTGCCCCCGCAGCTCCTCCGCCGCGTCGGCGTCCAGCCCCGCCGCGCAGGCGGGCGGCAGCGCCACGCATATCCGCTCCGCGAGCCCGGCCGCCACCGTCCCCAGCGCCGCCGCGTCGGTGCCCCGTACGTCCCCGTAGCGCAGCGAACGGGCCAGTGCGGGCAGCGCCTTGGCCAGGCCCGCCACGTCGGTGTCCAGCGCCGCCCGGTCGGCGAGGGCGCGCAGTACGGCGGGCAGGGCCGCGGAGAGCCCGGCCAGCAGGCACCGCTCCGCCAGGGCGGTGACCTCGCCCAGCTCCCCGGCGCCCGCCGCGTCGGCCTCGGCCCTGGCGGTGGCCGCCCCGAGGACCGTGGTCCCCCAGATGCCGGCTTCGGCCACCCGCACCGCGAGCTCCGGCTCCCATCTCAGCCGCCAGGTCTCGCGGAAGGTGCCCGTGCTCCCCCGGGAGGCCGTCGGGACGCCCCAGTCGATGCCGAGCAGCCGCAGCCGGTGCAGCAGCAGGGACTTGGCCGCGTCGGTGTCCTTGCGCAGGTCGAGCTCCAGCTCCCGGTCCTGCGCCTCGGGCTTGAGCCGCAGCGAGCGCTGCTGCCGGGTGAGGTCGCGCTGGAGCGGTACGACGGGCGCCGCGTCGGGGACTTCACCGAGCACGTCGCCGACGACGAGCCGGTCCTCGATCAGCGCGAGCGGTATGTCGGAGCCGTCGCACATCACCGCCCGGACCGCTTCCAGGGTTTCCGTCAGCCCCGGCACCGGCCGGCCCCGCATCGCGGCCAGGGTGTCGGCGAGCCGGACCGCTTCGATGACGTGGGCCGGGGACACCTGCCGGTCCTCCTCGCGGAGCAGGCCCGCGACCTTGGTCAGCCAGCGCTCGACGGGCCGGTCCCGGGCCTCGAAGAGGTGGGCGTACCAGCCGGGCGAGGTGATGCCCGCGCCGTACCCTCCGGCCCGGGCGAGGCGCCGGTGGGTCCAGGGCACCCAGGTGGTCTCCACCTTGACCTTGGGCAGTCCGGTGAGGAGCGCCTTGTCGGCGGCCGCGGTGGTCTTCGCCCGCAGGGCCGGGACGTGCCAGGCCCCGCAGACGACGGCGTAGGCGTCGCCGAACTCCCGGCGTGCGGCCCGCATCCGCTGCCGCATGTACGCCTCGCGCACCAGGTCCCGGTGGTGGCCGCCCGCTCCGTACTCCTCGCGCAGGGCGCCCATGGCCTCCCCGAGCGCCTCGAACGCGGCCAGCGGGTCGGCGGCCGGTCCGGCCCCGCCGCGGTGCTCGACCACGTCCTCCCACCACCGCTCGGGGTCCTCGTACCCGGCGGTCTCGGCCAGCACGGCCAGCGGATCCAGTCGTACGGAGCCGCGCGCCGCGCCGCTCCCTTCCCCGCTCCCTTCCCCGCGCCCCTCCTCGACCGCGTCCTCGGCTCCCTCTCCCTCTCCCTCTCCCTCCCCGCTCTCCGGCGCGGCCAGCGAGTGCGCGGCCGGGAGGTCGATGAACCGGACCGGGACCTCCCGCTCCTGCGCCCACCGGATGGCCGCCCATTCCGGGGAGAAGCCGGCCAGCGGCCAGAACGCGGCCCGGCCGGGGTCGTCGGCCGCGTGGGCGAGCAGGGCGACGGGGGGCCGCATCCCCGGGTCCGCGGCCAGCGGCAGCAGGGCGTCCCCCTCCGGCGGCCCCTCGATCAGCACCGCCGCCGGCCGCGCCGCGTCCAGGGCGGCCCGCACCGCGCGGGCGGAGCCGGGCCCGTGGTGCCGTACGCCCAGCAGCAGCGGGCCCGTGGCGTACGGGCCGCCGCCGTCCGGGCCCGTGGTCCCCGGGCTCATGCCGTCACCTCCCGGCAGGCCCGGTAGAAGTCCTTCCAGCCGTCGCGCTCGCGGACCACGGCCTCCAGGTACTCCTGCCAGACGACCTGGTCGGCCGCCGGGTCCCGGACGACGGCCCCGAGGATCCCCGCGGCCACGTCGGAGGGGCGCAGGACGCCGTCCCCGAAGTGGGCGGCCAGCGCGAGGCCGCCCGTGACCACCGAGATGGCTTCCGCGGTGGACAGGGTGCCGCTGGGCGATTTGACCTTCGTGCGACCGTCGGCGGTGACTCCGCCGCGCAGCTCCCGGAAGACGGTGACGACGCGGCGGATCTCTTCCAGGCCCTCCGGGGCGGCGGGCAGGTCGAGGGCGCGGCCCAGCTGGTCGACGCGGCGGGCGACGATGTCGACCTCGGCGTCGGCGGTGGCGGGCAGCGGCAGGACGACGGTGTTGAAGCGCCGGCGCAGCGCGCTGGAGAGCTCGTTGACCCCGCGGTCGCGGTCGTTGGCGGTGGCGATGAGGTTGAAGCCGCGCACGGCCTGCACCTCCTGGCCGAGCTCAGGTATCGGGAGCGTCTTCTCGGACAGGACGGTGATGAGGGTGTCCTGGACGTCGGCGGGGATCCGGGTGAGCTCCTCGACGCGGGCGGTCATGCCCTCGGCCATGGCCCGCATGACCGGGCTCGGTACGAGCGCTTCGCGGCTCGGGCCGTGGGCGAGGAGTCGGGCGTAGTTCCAGCCGTACCGGATGGCCTCCTCGGGGGTGCCGGCGGTGCCCTGGACGAGGAGCGTGGAGTCTCCGCTGACGGCGGCGGCGAGGTGCTCGGACACCCAGGTCTTGGCGGTGCCGGGCACGCCGAGGAGCAGTAGGGCCCGGTCGGTGGCGAGGGTGGTGACGGCGACTTCGACGATCCGGCGCGGGCCGACGTACTTGGGTGTGATGACGGTGCCGTCTTCGAGCGTGCCGCCCTGCAGGTACGTCGCCACCGCCCACGGGGAGAGTTTCCAGCGGGCCGGGCGGGGCCGGTCGTCGGCGGCCGCCAGGGCTTTCAGTTCGTGCGCGAAGGCGTCTTCGGCGTGCGGTCGCAGCGCCTCTGCGGTGGTCTCGTTCCCGGTCGTGGCCATGGTCCCCCTCCAATGCTCCGCAGCCGCTTCCGACTGCTGGAACCACGATGCACCCGACCACTGACAACGGGCCCCGGAGGATGCGTCGTTGCAGGTCAGAGGGATTGTCAGTGGGGGTCTCTACGGTGGAACACATGACTGAGCAGGGGGTCCGCTGGACAGCGGAACAGGTACTGGCTCTGGCTCCTGACGACGCCTCACGCAAGGCGGGGGCCAGACTCGGCGGGGCGGGGCCGTGGTCACAGACCGGAGGTTCCGCTTCCGGTGCGGTGTGGGGGTTGTGCAAGGGCAGCGGCAGCAAGCCGTACCGGACGGTCGTCGACCTGTCCGGGCCGGCGTACAAGTGCTCCTGCCCGAGCCGGAAGTTCCCGTGCAAGCACGCGCTGGGCCTGCTGCTGCTCCGGGCCGCGGAGGGGCTGGACGCCCCGGCCGGCGACCCGGCCGGCGATCCGGCCGGGGCTCCGGACTGGGCGGGCGAGTGGCTCGCGGAGCGGGCGGCGAAGGCCGCCCGGCCCGCCGCCGACCGCTCCGGCCGGACCGGACCGGCGGACGCGGAGGGGGCCCGCAAGCGGGCCGAGCGGCGGGCGGCCCGGATCGGCGCCGGCGTCACCGAGCTGGAACAGCGGCTCGCGGACCTGGTGCGCGGCGGCCTCGCCGGTCAGGAGCGGGCGGGATACGCGGCCTGGGAGGAGACCGCCGCCCGGATGGTCGACGCCCAGGCGCCCGGACTGGCCGCCCGGGTGCGGGAGTTGGGGACGATACCCAGTTGCGGCACCGGCTGGCCCGCCCGGATGCTGGAGGAGGCCGCGCTGCTGCACCTGCTGGACCGGGCCTGGCTGGGGGTTTCCGGGTTGCCGGAGCCGCTGGCCGCGACGGTCCGCAGCCGTCTGGGACTGCAGCCCCAGACGGACGGCGAGGCCGTACGGGACCACTGGCTCGTGCTGGCCCAGTACGACACGGCGTCACCGGACGGCCGTCTCACCACCCGCCGGATATGGCTGCGCGGGCTGGCGAGCGGGCGGCCGGCCCTGGTCCTGGACTTCGGCCCGCCCGGGCGACCGCCGGGGCTGGCGCTGCCCGTCGGCTTGGTGCTGGAGGCGGAAGCCCGCTTCCGGCCCGGCTCGGCGGGGCTGCGCGCGGACCTCGGGGAGAGGTTCGCGCCGGCCGTCCCGTGCCGGGCCGCGCCGACCGGCGTGAGCACGGGCGCGGCGCTGGAGGCGTACGGCGCGGCACTGCGCGAGGACCCCTGGCTGGAGTCCTGGCCGGTGGTGCTCGGCCCGGTGGTTCCGATACCGGGAGGACAACAGGGAGCGCAACAAGGGGGAAGACAGGGGGAACCGCGAGGGGAGCAACAGAGCTCAACAGCCTGGCAATTGGCGGACGCGGAGGGGACGTCCGCGCTGCCCGTGCCCTCGACCGGGGCCGGGAGCCGGCCCGGGACGGGGCTGTGGCAGTTGGCCGCGCTCTCGGGGGGCGGCCCGTTGACGGTGTTCGGCGAATGCGGACACCGCGGATTCACCCCGCTGACGGCCTGGCAGCCGGACTCACCGGAGCCGGTGGTGCTGGGCTGAGCGGGCGGTAGGGGGAAGGCGGCGGCGCGGGGGCGCCGACGTATTCGAAACGAGTGAGCCGGGGGGCTTTCGTGGACGACAACCACGCCAGTTGAGGCAGTAAATCGGGCTGCTCCGGTCCCGCGGAGGGGGCGGGACCGGAGCACGAGGGAAAGAGGGAGGGGATCCGGTGAACACGACCACGGACACGACGACGGACTCGGCCTACGGGGACGGGGGCTGGGACGAGCTGGTGGCCGCCGCACTGCTGGGTACCGAGCGGCGCCGGGGCAGTCCCGAGGCACTGCTCGGGGCCGCGGCCGTGCAGACGGTACGGCGCCGGGCCGGGCTGAGACCCGCCGAGGCGGGTCCCCGGCCCGAGCCCGCGCCGCGCGACCCGCGTCCGGAACCCCCGGAGGCGGCCCGGAGGCGGCTCGCGCAGCTGTTGGCGGGCCGGGCCGGTGCGGGCAGCGGCAGCGGGCGGCGGGGGGCCGCCCCGGACCTGACGGAGCTGCTGCCGCAGTGGCTGGCCGCCGCCGGACAGCACGGGTACCGGGCACCGGACTCGCTCGTGCCCGCCCTGCTGGACGTCGCGCGGGCCCGCAGCGACCTCCGGCCGCAGGCGCTGGCCCTGGCCGGTACGCGCGGCCTGTGGCTGGCCCGGCTCAATCCGGACTGGCGGTTCGCGCTGCGCGGGGGATCCGGGGGCGCCGGTGAACTGCCCGACGCGAAGGACGCTGCGGGGGTGGAACGGCTGTGGCAGGAGGGGCTGTTCGCGGAGCGGGTCGCGCTGCTCGGCCTCGTACGGGCCCACGAGGCGGCCGCCGGGCCGCGGCTGCTGGCGACCACGTGGAGCACCGAGCGGGCCGAGGACCGGCTGATGTTCCTCGACTCCCTGCGGGTGGGGCTGTCGGCGGGTGACGAGCCCTTCCTGGAGGCCGCATTGGGCGACCGCAGCCGCAATGTCCGCGCGACCGCCGCCGAGCTGCTCTCCGCGCTGCCGACCTCGGCGCTGGCCGGGCGGATGGCGGAGCGGGCGCTGGCCTGCGTGGGCCCGGAGGGGGTGACGCCACCGGCCGAGTGCGATGCGGGCATGCTGCGCGACGGCGTGGTCAAGCGGCCGCCGGCCGGGCGCGGGGAGCGGGCCTGGTGGCTGGGCCAGTTGGTGGACTCCGCGCCGCTGTCGTGCTGGCGGGACCGGTTCGGGGGGCTCGGCCCGGCGGAGATCGTGGCGCTGCCGGTGGCCGAGGGCTGGGCGGAGGAACTGCACGCGGCGTGGTGCCGGGCCGCGGTGCGACAGGGCGACCCCGCGTGGTCGCAGGCCCTGCTCGGCCCGGCGTCCGCGCCGCCCGCGGCGGGACCGGCGACGGCATCGCTGGCGGAGCGGGCGAAGCTCCTGTCGACCCTCGGGGAGGAGGAACGGGCGGCGTGGGTCGCGGAGTTCATACGCGCACACGGGCTGTCGGAGGCGTTCCAACTGCTCGGGGTGTGCGTGGTGCCGTGGGCGGGGGCGCTGGGGAGGGCGGTGATCGAGGCGCTGGACTCCGCGCGGGACGCGGGGGGCTACCCGTGGAGCTTCAGCGGGGTCATGGGGCTGGCGGAGCGGTGCCTTGATCCTGCGGAGGCGGGGCGGCTCGATGCGTTGGCGGCGGAGCCGGTGGAGGAGGGGGGTGCGGCGGCGTACTGGTCGGAAGCCTTCCAGCGACTGGTCGCCACCCTGCGCCTACGGGCCGCCCTACACGCGGAACTGTCCCCGCCACGCTGAGCACTGGTCCCACCTGGGCGCGGCGCCCAGACCCGGGATACCGCCCCGGCCCTGGGGGCTGGCCCGGTCCTGGGGGGGGCTGGCCCCGGCCTGAGGGGGGCGGCCCCGGCCGGGGGGGCTGGCCCCGGCCTGGGATGCCGATCCCGCCCCGGGGTGCCGAGCCCGCCCCCGGGGTGCCGAGCCCCGACGTGCGTGTCGCCGTCGGCAGCGTGCGGGGAGGAGCCCTGCGGGGCCGTCCCCTACCCGCCCTTCCACCGTTCGCCGGGCTCCGCCCGGACCCGCGCCTCAAACGCCGGCGAGGCTGGGAATGCCACCGGGCCCTGCCCACACCCGCGCTCAAACGCCGGACGGGCCGGGAAGGGGTCCCGGGCTGCGCCCAGACCCGGTCCTCAAACGCCGGACGGCTGAAATGCCAAACCCGGCGGCTGAAGAGACCCACCCTCCGGCGGGGCTGGAGGGTGCAGCCCGGGACGGGGACGGGGGCGGGGTGGGGTGTTGGCCGGGACGTAAAGCGTGATTTGTGGCGCACAAGGAAGCCCGACGCTGTCGAAGCTGCGCACAGGGCGCCTAAATCATGCAGTCCAGGCCGACACCCCACCCCGCCCCCGGCACCGGCCCACCCCCGCAGCCATACAGACACCGACCACACCCCAGCCCCGCCGGCGTTTGAGGCGCAGGGGCCCGGGGACTGGTCCCCGGCAACGGCGCCGCGCGGGGTGTGGGGCTATACCGGCTGGCGGACGTGGGCGCGGACCCAGTCGACGATCGCCGTCGTCGTCGCGCCCGGGGTGAAGATCTCGGCCACGCCCTTCTCCTTCAGCGGAGCGATGTCCGCTTCCGGGATGATACCGCCGCCGAACACCTTGATGTCCTCCGCGTCACGCTCCGCGAGGAGTTCCAGTACCCGCGCGAACAGCGTGTTGTGCGCGCCCGACAGGATGGACAGACCGATCGCGTCGGCGTCCTCCTGGATCGCGGTGTCGACGATCTGTTCGGGGGTCTGGTGGAGGCCGGTGTAGATGACCTCCATGCCCGCGTCCCGCAGGGCCCGCGCGATCACCTTGGCGCCTCGGTCGTGGCCGTCGAGGCCCGGCTTGGCCACCACCACACGGATCGGACCGGTCACACCCATCGCACTGCCTCCCGAGTGAACGAACGTTAAGTACAGCATCGCGCACACCCCCGTTTCGCGGTCAACCACGAGGGGGAAATCACACATGGGATGGCGTACCACCGCTCCGCGCCGACAGCCGCACGGCACGGAGCGGTCGGACGCCCCGGTCCCGAGACGCTAGGGGGGCCGTCTATGGGGCTGACCATGTCCGGAGCCGCGCTGCGTGCCGGCGTACTGGAAGCGATCGTGCTCGGCGGGCACATCCTGCTGTATCCCACCGGAGTCCTGCCGGAGCGACCCGCCGCCGCCACCCACGAGCGCCCGCCGGTGCTGCTGCTCCACGGGTTCACCGACAACCGCTCCGTCTTCGTCCTGCTGCGCCGCGCCCTCGGGGCCGGCGGCCGGCGGCAGGTGGAGGCGTACAACTACTCCCCCTTCACCCGCGACCTGCGCGTCACCGCCCGGCATCTCGCCCGCCGCGTCGAGGAGCTGTGCGAACGCACCGGGCAGGACCGGGTGGACCTGGTGGGGCACAGTCTCGGCGGGCTGGTCGGGCGGTACTACGTCCAGCGCCTCGGCGGCGACGCGCGCGTCCGCACGCTCGTCACGCTCGGCACCCCGCATTCCGGCACCCGCGTGGCGCCCTTCATGGACGCGCACCCCCTGGTCCGGCAGATGCGCCCGGATTCCGAGGTGCTCACCGAACTGCGCGCGCCCGCGCCGGGCTGCCGGACCCGGTGCGTGGCGTTCTGGAGCGAGTTCGACGAGCTGATGGACCCGACCGAGACGGCCCGTATCGAGCACCCGGACCTGCTCGTGGAAAACGTTCAGGTCACCGGCATCGGACATCTCGCCCTGCCCGCGCACCCCACCGTCATCGCGGCGGTCCGGCGGACGCTCGACGGACCCAGGCCGGTCGCCCTGCCGCACCCCGGCGCCGCCTCCGTCGCCTGACGGGCCGTCCCGCTTCGGCGTCGACCGCCGCGTCGACCGCCGGGTCGACCGTTGGAGCGAAAACCGACCCCACACTCGAACACTTTTCGAACTCAAGGCCAAGGGTGGGTCTTCCAGCGACCGAAAGGCGGCCGAATGCCCGGTTCCGCCGGGCACAAACCCCGCCGAAGATTGTCGTTGCGAGTAACCGCCGGGTACAGTCACGCCACTGCTCTCCTCCGAGGACCCCACATTCCTCGGCCACCCAGGCCCCCCGCTGCCGAGGCGAAAGAGAAGTTGGTGAACGACCGCCCCTCGTCGGGCCAGTACCCCGATTTTGGGTATGACGGCCTTTCCACCACCACTTTCGCTGGCGATTCAGCGTTTACGTCCTATGAAACGCAGGGCCAGGGCTACAACTACGGCGCCACCTACGGTTCTTACGACACCGGCTCGTACGACACCACGGCCTGGACCGTCCCCCAGAACGGCTACCCGCAGCAGCCCGTCGGCGGCTACGACGGCTACCTCTCGACCGTCCCCGCCCAGGGCGGCGGCTCCATGGACTACCAGTCCACCGCCTTCGGCTACGACGCCTCCGCCGAGCAGACCGGCCAATGGTCGGCCCCCGGCTACGGGGCCGAGACCGGCGCCTACGACGCCACCGCCTGGAACACTGCCTCCGAGCAGACCTACGGGTACGCCGGTTACGAGCAGCAGCAAGTCCCGGAGCCGGCGCAGGAGCAGGGCCAATCCCAGGCCCCGGCCTACGCCCAGGCCCAGGCCCACGAGCAGGCCCCCGATCAGCAGTACGCCTACGACTACGGGTACGAGACGTACGCCGCGACCTCCCCCGAGCCGGCCTACGCGGCGACCTCGCCCGAGCCGGTCTACGCGGAGACCGCCGTCGAGGCCGCCTACACCGAGACCGCCGTCTTCGAGTTCCTCCCCGCCGATGCGGCCGACGCCGCCGACGCCGCGGTCCACGAGCTCCCCACCCAGGCCATGCCCGTCACCCCGGCCGCCCCCGCCGAGCCGCGGCCCTCGCGCCGCGCCGGCTCCAAGCCGGGCTCCAAGCCCGCCGCCAAGCCCGTCGCCAAGCCCGTCGCCAAGGCGAGCACCGCCAAGGCCGGTGCAGGCAACCGCCGTCGCACCCCGGCCAAGCGTTCCGCGCTGCTGACCGTGGCCGTGCCCTCGGCCTGCGTGATGGGCGTCGCGGGTGTCGCCGCCGCCTCCGTGGGCGGGCTCACCGGTACGGAGAAGCCGTCCGAGGAGACCACGACCCTGGCCGCGCCCGACCCGGCCTCCATCAAGCCGGTCGCGGCGAACAGCAAGCTCGACACGCAGCTCACCGCCCTCAGCGCCGACGCCGGCGACTTCGCGGACCGTGCGAGCCGCACCCAGGAGCGCATCGACCTGCGCCTGCGCCAGGACGAGGAGAAGAAGCAGAAGGCGGAGGAGGCGGCGGCCAAGGAAGCGGCCCGCCCCAAGTTCGCCCTCCCCGTCGCGCGGCACGGCCTCAGCGCCGGCTTCGGCCAGGCGGGCGTCAACTGGATGTCCGTGCACACCGGCATCGACTTCCCGGTGTCCTACGGGAGTTCGGTCATGGCCGCCACCGACGGCACCGTGCGCAGCCAGTGGAACCCCGCCTACGGCAACATGGTGATACTCACCGCGCCCGACGGCACCGAGACCTGGTACTGCCACCTCAGCAGCGCCAAGATCCGCTCCGGCAAGGTCAAGGCCGGCGACGTGATCGCGTACTCCGGCAACTCCGGCAACTCCACCGGCCCGCACCTGCACTTCGAGGTACGGCCGGGCGGCGGCTCCCCGGTCGACCCGCAGTCGTGGCTGCGCGCCAAGGGCCTGAACCCGAACTAGGACCGGGCACGAACGCGGAACGGCCCGCCCCCTGAGGGGCGGGCCGTTCCGCGTTCGTGCCCGTTAGAGCTTCTGCACCGGCGCGTACCGCAGCAGGAGCCGCTTCGGCTTCTCGTCCCCGAAGTCGATGGTGGCCTGCGCGTCCGCGCCCGCACCCCTGACCTCCATGACCGTGCCCAGCCCGAACTGGTCGTGCGTGACCCGGTCCCCGACCACCAGCGCGATGACCGGCTTGTCGGCGGCCCGCCGCGTCGCGAACCCCGACGGGCCCGACTTCGTACGCGACGAGGACAGGAACGACTCCGGCGAGGTGCCGAACGAGGCCTTCGACCCGCCCGAGCCCGAAGACCCGTAACCGGAAGACCCGTAGCCCGAGCCCGAGCTCCGCATGGGGCCCGCCGGCTTCTGCGCCGCGCCCGTGCGCTTCCACTGCAGGTACTCGGCCGGGATCTCCTCCAGGAACCGCGAGGGCGGGTTGTAGGAGGGCGTGCCCCAGGCGCTGCGCATCGAGGACCGCGTCAGGTACAGCCGCTCGCGCGCCCGCGTGATGCCGACGTAGGCGAGGCGGCGCTCCTCCTCCAGTTCCTTGGTCTGGCCCAGCGCGCGCATGTGCGGGAAGACCCCGTCCTCCATGCCTGTCAGGAAGACCACCGGGAACTCGAGGCCCTTGGCGGTGTGCAGGGTCATCAGGGTGATGACCCCGTTGCCGTCGGTGTCCTCGTCCGGGATCTGGTCGGAGTCGGCGACCAGCGCTACCTGCTCCAGGAACTCGGAGAGGGTGCCGGGGCCCACCGGCGGGGCGCCGTTCTCGGCGGCCTCGGCCGCCGCCGCTTCCCGCGCCTGCTCGAATTCGAGTGCCACCGCGGCGAGTTCCTGGAGGTTCTCGATGCGCGTCTCGTCCTGCGGGTCGGTCGAGGCCTGGAGTTCGGCGAGGTAGCCCGTACGCTCCAGGACCGCTTCCAGGACCACCGCCGGGCCGGCGCCCGAGTCGACGATCGTACGGAGCTCTTCCATCAGCACGTTGAAGCGCTTGACGGCGTTGGTCGAGCGGGCGGCCATGCCGAAGGCCTCGTCGACGCGGCGCAGCGCCTGCGGGAAGGTGATCTTCTCGCGCATCGCGAGGGCGTCGATCATCGCCTCGGCACGCTCGCCGATGCCGCGCTTGGGCACGTTCAGGATCCGGCGGAGCGGGACGTTGTCCTCGGGATTCGACAGGACGCGCAGGTACGCGAGGACGTCGCGGACCTCCTTGCGCTCGTAGAACCGGACGCCGCCGACGACCTTGTAGGGCAGTCCGACGCGGATGAAGATCTCCTCGAACACGCGGGACTGCGCGTTGGTCCGGTAGAAGATCGCGACGTCGCCGGCCTTCGCGTCGCCCGCGTCCGTCAGCCGGTCGATCTCGTCGGCGATGAACTGGGCCTCGTCGTGCTCGGTGTCCGCGACGTAGCCGGTGATGACGGCGCCGCTGCCGGCCTCGGTCCACAGGTTCTTCGCGCGGCGGTTCTCGTTGCGCTCGATGACCGCGTTGGCGGCGGACAGGATCGTCTGGGTGGAGCGGTAGTTCTGCTCCAGCAGGATCGTGGTCGCGTCCGCGTAGTCCTCTTCGAACTGGAGGATGTTGCGGATGGTCGCGCCGCGGAAGGCGTAGATCGACTGGTCGGCGTCGCCCACGACGCACAGCTCGGCGGGCGGCAGGTCCGGGTAGCCGGTGCCGACCAGCTCGCGCACGAGCGTGTACTGGGCGTGGTTGGTGTCCTGGTACTCGTCGACCAGGACGTGCCGGAAGCGGCGCCGGTAGTGCTCCGCGACGTCCGGGAAGGCCTGGAGCAGGTGGACCGTGGTCATGATGATGTCGTCGAAGTCGAGGGCGTTGGCCTCGCGCAGCCGCCCCTGGTACATCGCGTACGCCTGGGCGAGGGTCTTCTCGAAACCGTCGACGGCCTGCCCGGCGAAGGCGTCCTCGTCGATGAGCTCGTTCTTCAGGTTCGAGATCTTGGCGCTGAAGGCCTTCGGCGGGAACTTCTTCGGGTCCAGGTCCAGGTCGCGGCAGACGAGCGCCATCAGGCGCTTCGAGTCGGCCGCGTCGTAGATCGAGAAGGACGAGGTGAAACCGAGCCGCTTGGACTCGCGGCGCAGGATGCGGACGCACGCGCTGTGGAAGGTGGAGACCCACATCGCGTTCGCGCGCGGGCCGACCAGGCCCTCGACGCGCTCCTTCATCTCACCGGCGGCCTTGTTGGTGAAGGTGATCGCCAGGATCTGGCCGGGGTGGACCCCGCGCGCGCCCAGCAGGTGGCCGATGCGGTGCGTCAGCACGCGCGTCTTGCCGGAGCCGGCGCCGGCCACGATGAGCAGCGGGGAGCCCGCGTGCACCACGGCGGCGCGCTGCTCCGCGTTCAGCCCCTCCAGGAGCGCCGCCGGGTCGATGACGGGCCTGGGGGCACCGTCCCGGTAGTACGCGTCCCCCGTCATGGGCGCGTCGAACCGGCCCCCGAAGAGATCGTCCGCGTCCGTCTCGGGGGCGGCGTGGTCTTCGGGCGGCGGGGGGACCTCTTCCGCGGGGGAGAGGTCGGCCAGGAAGCTGTCGTCAAAGAGGCTGCTCATCGCCTTCCGAGTTTAGGGGGCGGGACCGACACACGGTCCCGCCCCCGGAAAATTCGGCGGCATATGCCCTGCGGACCCCTCCCGCCCCCTTCCGAGGCGCCCCCTCCGCCGCTAGCGTGCTCCGCCAACCGGAAGGAGGTGCCGGCCCGTGTACACGTACGGATTCCCCTCGTCCCACCCCTCCCCCCACCACCGCAAGCCGCGCACCCGAAGACATCCGAACGCCCCCACCGCGGTCGTCACGACCGCGGCCCTGTCCTCCTTAGGCCTGCTCCTCCCCCACCAGGCCGCGGCGGCGCCCGCGCCCCGCCCCTCGGTGGAGGAGGTACGGACCCGCGTGGACGAGCTGCACCGGCAGGCGGGCACGGCCACCCAGGCCTACGACGCGGCGGCCGGGCGGACCGCGGAGCAGCGGGCCCTGCTCTCGGCGCTCATGGACCAGGTGGCCGGCACCACCCAGAAGCTGAACGAGGCCCGGCGGCTGCTCGGCAGCTACGCCGCCGACCGGTACCGCGGCGCCGGCGGCCTCGGCGGGACCGCGACCCTGCTGCTCAGCGACGATCCGCAGGCCTTCTTCGCGCAGACGCACCTGCTGAACCGGCTCGGCGGCCGCGAGGACGCACTGCTCGCCCAGTACACCCGGGCCAGGGCAGAGACGGCCGCCAAGCGCCGGGAGGCGGCCGTGGTGGTCACGGAACTGGAGCGGGCGCAGGAGGATCTGCGCGGGCGCAAGCAGGAGGTGCAGACCCGGCTCGCGGAGGCGAACACCCTGCTGGCGCGGCTCACCGCGCCGGAGCGGGCGCGGGCCCTGGCCCCCCGCGCCCCGGCCGCCCCGGGACCGCTGCCCGCGGACGCCGCCGCGTCGGCGTCCGGCGCCAAGGCGGTGGCCTTCGCCCGGGCCCAGCTGGGAAAACCGTACGTCTGGGGCGCGACGGGTCCACGCTCGTACGACTGTTCCGGGCTGACCCAGGCGGCCTGGCGGGCGGCGGGGATCACGCTCCCGCGCACCACCTGGGACCAGGTGAAGGCGGCTCCGCGGATCGGGGCGTCGGAGCTGCGCCCGGGGGACCTGGTCTTCTTCTACGCGGACATCAGCCACGTCGGGATCTACATCGGCGGCGGCCGCATGATCCACGCCCCGCGGCCGGGGACGTCCGTCCGCGAGGACTCGGTGTACTACCAGCCGATCTACGGGAGCGTCCGGCCGGGGTGAACGCGCCGGGGCGGCCGCGCTCCGGTCCGTCGGCGCCCTCGCTCCGGCCCGTCGGCTCCCGCGCTCCGGTCCGTCGGCGCCCGCGCTCCGACGCGTCGACGCCCACGGGTCAGTCCATCGGCGTCCGTTGGCCGCCCCCTCGGCGTGTCCGTCACTCAGCGCCACCGTGCGGCAGGACCTCCGGCGTGGCGCTCACCGTCCGTATCAGACGAGTTGGCGCGGCGCCCGCCAACTCACTCCCGCTGTTGTTCCGTTCGGGCCGTTCGATTCGCAGGTTCCGCCAACCGGACCTAGCGTCTAGCACATCGAGGAGCATTTCCTGCCTTTTGCGGACAAACTGTTCGAGGCTGCGCCTCGGGGACCCGGAGGATTCACCATGCGTTCCAAACGTGTCGCGTCCGTAGCCCTGCTGTCCACCGCGGCCTTCGCGCTCGCCGCGCCGATGGCCTCGGCCAATGACGGCGGGACCACGCCCAACGTCACGTCCTTCGGTTTCACCGTCTCCCCCACCACCGTCGCCGCGGGCGGCATCGTCACCCTGAACGCCACCGGGTGCCAGGAACCGCTGGTCAAGGCCTCCTCCGGGATCTTCGACGCGGTCGAGCTCAACGAGGGCAAGCCCGCCACCGCCACGGTGGACGTGGACGCCAAGCCGGGTGCCCAGTACGAGGTCACCTTCGACTGCAAGGGCGAGAAGGGCACGACCACCCTCACGGTCGCGGGCCACTCGACCGGCACGGGCACCGGCACGACCACTCCCTCCGCCCCCTCCAAGGGCGTCAAGGCCGGCCTCGGCGGCGGCGCCGCGGGCCTGAACGGCACCGAGATCGCGGCCGGTTCCGCGCTGCTGGCCGGTGCGCTCGGCGGCGGCGTGTTCCTGATGCGCCGGCGAGCGGGCGACAACGCCTGACCGCCGGCCCCCTGACCGCCGGGCCCGTCCGACCCGCCCCTGGCGGCCGGACGGGCCCGGTCCAGTACCCCCTCAGCACCACGGAAGGAGCGCGCGTCATGCCCCGCCCCCAGGAGCGTACGAAGCCTCGCGGCGGCTGGGGCGTCGTTGCCGTGGTCGCCCTCAGCGGCACCTTCCTCCTCTCCAACGGGCTCGACCTGAACGGCGGTCCGCCGCAGCCCGCGCAAGCCGCCGCGCTGGTCAGCGACCCGGCCCACGACGAGGCCGCCCGCCGCCTCCCGCCGGCCCCGCAGCCGCTGAAGCCCTCCCCGCCGACCCGGATCCGGATTCCCGCCGTACGGGTCGACGCCCCCGTCACCCGCGTCGGACTCGACTCCGAGGGCTGGGTGGACGCCCCGCCGCCGGAGGACGGGAACCTGGCCGGCTGGTACGGGGGCTCCCCCGCGCCGGGGGCCCAGGGCACGGCGGTGATCGACGGCCACGTGGACAACGAGCTGGGTCCGGCCGTCTTCTACGCGCTCGGCTCGCTCGAGCGGGGCCGGCACATCGAGGTGGACCGACAGGACGGCCGTACCGCCGTGTTCACGGTGTACGGCATCGAGGTCGTCGGCAAGAACGATTTTCCGGCGGCTCGGGTCTACGGCCCCAAGGGCGCTCCGGAGCTCCGCGTGATCACCTGCGGCGGCGGCTTCTCGAAGAAGGGGGGCTACGACGGCAACGTGGTCGTCTTCGCCCGCCTGACGGAGATCCGCGGATAGCCGCCGCCTACGCTCGTCGCCATGAACGTTCTCATCAACATCGTCCTCGGCCTGCACATCATCGGGATCGCCTCGCTCCTCGGCGGCTTCCTGACCCAGATGAAGGCGATGAGCGCCGGGACCGCCCGCTTCGTGCCCGCGATGCTGCACGGCGCGCTGACCATGCTGGTCACCGGCGTTCTGCTGGTCGGGTTCCGCGAGATGGACGGCGCCGCCGTCAACAACATCAAGATCGGCGTGAAGCTCGCGATCCTGTTCGTGATCCTGGCGATCGTCTACGTCAAGCGCGACGAGGAGCGGGTGGAGAAGGCGCTGTTCGGCGCGGTCGGCGGACTGACGGTGGTCAATATCTTCATCGCCGTTCTCTGGCGCTGACACCCCACGGCCAGAGAGTGCCGTCCGACCGGCCGACTCCGGTCACGTACGGCCACTTTCGATCATCTCGTCATCTGCCCGTTACCTTCGGGTCTAGCGTCCTCCTCCAAGCACCGATGGAGGAAGGACGTGAGGCCCTCGTGGCCAGTCATCGAAAGCCCAGGCAGCGCCCGCTCACCGGCGGCACGGCACGGAGCACCGCACGCACCACCGCCGCCACCCTCGCCCTCGCGGGCGCTGCCACCGCCACCGCGTTCGAAGGCACCTCCCACGCCGATCCGCAGCCGACGCCTTCACAGGTCAAAGCGGAGATGGACCGGCTCTACGAGGAGGCCGAGGCCGCGACGGACCAGTACAACGGGGCGAAGGAGAAGGCCGACGAGGCGCAGCGCGCGCTCGACGGGCTGCGGGACGAGACGGCCCGCAAGACCGACCGGCTCAACACGGCCCGCAGCGCGCTCGGTTCGCTGGCCGCCACCCAGTACCGCAGCGGCACCCTGGGCGCCGCCGTACAGCTGGCGATGTCCGACGATCCGCAGGAGTACCTGAACCGGGCCGCCCTCATCACCCGCGCCGGGAACCTCAACGCGGCCGAGATCTCGGCCGTGCGGCGGGGGCTCGACGAGGTCGGGCAGCTCAAGGAACAGGCCGCCGGGCGCCTCTCCGACCTGCGGGCCCGGCAGGGCGAACTCGCGGGCCACAAGGCCCGGATCGAGGAGAAGCTGACCGCCGCGCAGCGGCTGCTGGCCAAGCTGACGGCCGAGGAGCGGTCGGCCTACGAGGCCCGCTCGGCCGGCCCCGCCCCGAGCGGCCCCGCCCCCCAGGCTCCGCCGCCCTCCTGGGGGCACCTCCCAGCGGTAGCTGGGGGAGGCTCCCGCGCGGCCCGCGCGGTGGCGTTCGCGCACGGGGCGATCGGCAAGCCGTACGTGTGGGGCGCGACGGGCCCGGGTTCGTTCGACTGCTCCGGTCTGACCCAGGCGGCCTGGCGGGCGGCCGGGGTGTCGCTGCCGCGCACCACCTACACGCAGATCAACGCGGGACAGCGGATCTCCCGCGACCGGCTGGCCCCCGGCGACCTGGTGTTCTTCTACTCCGGGATCACGCACGTCGGCATGTACATCGGCAACGGCCAGATGATCCACGCCCCGCGCCCCGGCTCCACGGTCCGCGTCGCACCGATCGACTCGATGCCCTGGGCCGGAGCCTCGCGGCCCGCCTGAGCCGGACGGGGCCCGGGCGGACCCGGGGCGGACCCCGGGCGGGGCCCCGGCCCGGGTCAGATCAGCCGGCGGGCCGTCGCCCAGCGGGTCAGCTCGTGGCGGTTGGAGAGCTGGAGCTTGCGCAGCACCGCCGAGACGTGGGATTCCACCGTCTTGACCGAGATGAAGAGCTGCTTGGCGATCTCCTTGTACGCGTACCCGCGCGCGATCAGCCGCAGCACCTCGCGCTCGCGCTGGGTGAGGCGGTCCAGGTCCTCGTCGACCGGCGGGGCGTCCGTCGAGGCGAAGGCGTCGAGCACGAAGCCCGCCAGCCGCGGCGAGAACACCGCGTCCCCGTCCTGGACGCGGAAGACCGAGTCCACCAGGTCGGTCCCGGTGATCGTCTTGGTGACGTAGCCGCGGGCGCCGCCCCGGATGACCCCGATGACGTCCTCGGCGGCGTCCGACACCGACAGGGCCAGGAACCGTACCGGGTCCTCGACGGCGCCCATCAGCGGGGCGCAGCGGCGCAGCACCTCTACGCCGCCACCACCGGGCAGGTGCACGTCGAGGAGCACCACCTCGGGGCGGGTGGCGGTGATGACGGTGACGGCCTGGTCCACGTCGGCGGCCTCGCCGACGACCTCGACCCCGGTCCGCTCGGTCTCGCCGATCTCGGCCTGCACCCCGGTGCGGAACATCCGGTGGTCGTCGACGAGCACCACCCGGACCCTCCTGGTCACGCCGCCGGTGCTCGCGCTGTCCTCGGTCATGCTGCCTTCGCCGCCCTCTCCATCTCCAGCTCGACTTCCGTGCCGCCGTCGGGCGCGGACCGCAGTCGCGCGGTCCCGCCGTTGCGCTGCATCCGGCCGATGATCGATTCTCGTACGCCCATCCGGTCGTCCGGTACCGCGTCGATGTCGAAGCCGGGTCCGCGGTCCCGTACGGACACGAACACCGTCTGGCCCTCCACCTCGGCGTACACCTGGACGGGGCCGCCGTCGCCACCGTACTTGGCGGCGTTGACCATCGCCTCGCGTGCGGCCTGCATCTGTGCGGCCAGCTTCTCGTCGAGGGGGCAGTCGCCGACGACGACCACCTCGATCTGGACCCCGTGGTGGTCCTCCACCTCGGCGGCGGTCTTCTTCACGGCCTCGGCGAGCGTCGTCGGCTCCTCGCCCTCGTCCTTGCCGGTGCCCTCCGGCTTGTACAGCCAGTTGCGCAGCTCCCGCTCCTGGGCCCGGGCGAGCCGGCGCACCTCCCCGACGTCCTCGGCGTTGCGCTGGATCAGGGTGAGGGTGTGCAGCACGGAGTCGTGGACGTGGGCGGCCACCTCGGCGCGCTCCTGGGCGCGGATGCGCATCAGGCGCTCCTCGGAGAGGTCCTGGGTCATCCGGATCAGCCAGGGACCGGCGAGGAGTGCGACGCCGACGAGGACCGCAAGGGTGGCGGTCAGTACGTTGCCCAGCTGGGCGGCGGAGCCGCGGACCACGATGAAGACGGTGAGGCCCACCCCGACCAGGGCGACGCCCGCGAGTGCGCGGGCGGCCTGCAGCAGCCGGGCGTGCCGGCCGGCGGCGGCGTTCCAGTGGGCGCGGCGGGCGTTGTCGGCCTGGCGCCAGACGAGGACCACGCCGGCTCCGACGAGCAGGGTCGGCCATACGTACCGTCCGGAGCTGCCGCCGACCTGGACCTGGGAGACGAAGATGCCCGCGCCGACGCACAGGGCGATCAGCGCGATGATCTGGCCCCGCTCGGGCTTGCGCAGCCGCCGGGTGCCGTCGGGGAGGGTGTCGAAGTAGGAGCGGTGGCCGCTGCGACCGCCGACGCCGAGCGGTACGAAGACCCAGAACGCGGCATAGAGCAGCACGCCGAGGCCGTCGCCCCACATGAGCAGGCCGAGGAAGGTGAGCCGGACCCAGACGACGGGCAGGCCCAGGTGCCCGGCGAGGCCGCGCGCGACGCCGCCGAGCATCCGGCCGTCGGCGCTGCGGTAGAGCTTGCGCTGCGGCGTCTCGTCGGAGTCCGGTGCGTACGGCGGGCGGGTGGCGGCTGCTACGGGCATGTCACCGATGGTCACACGCTCGCGGTGCCCGGGGCATCAGGGTAACCCCCCAGTCCTCTCTCAGGGGTAACAACTACTGCGCTATTCATCAGTGAATCTCAGCCTCTCTCTGGATGTATCGTGGCCGTGTGAAGCTTTCCGAGTGGGCGGCGCGCAATGGCGTGCACTATCAGACCGCGTGGACGTGGGCGAAAGAGGGCCGTATGCCGGTCCCGGTCTTCCAGACGCCGTCTGGTACGTGGCTCGTCACTGAGCCCATCCCGGAAACATCCGGCCGGGTGGTGGCGTACTGCCGGGTTTCCTCTGCGGACCAGAAAGCGGATCTCGACCGGCAGGTTTCCCGTGTCGTGCAGGCCGCGACGAAGATCGGTCTGCCGGTTGCCGAGGTGGTGACCGAAGTCGGGTCCGGGCTGAACGGTCATCGCCGGAAGCTGCACCGGGTGTTGTCCGACCCGAAGGCCACAACGATCGTGGTCGAGCACCGCGACCGGCTGGCCCGGTTCGGCGTCGAACATCTCGAAGCCGTCCTGTCGGCGTCCGGGCGGCGTCTGGTGGTCCTCGAACCAGAGGAGACCACCAGCGACCTGGTACGGGACATCACCGAGGCCCTGACGTCAATGTGCGCACGCCTGTACGGGCAGCGCACGGGGAAGAACCGGGCCGCACGCGCGGTCGCCGTCGCCACCGGCGAGTCCGCCGAGTGAAGAAGTTCCAGCCGCGGCCGGATTTCGTCGTGCAGGCGTACCGGTTCGCCTTGGACCCGAACGCCGAAGGTGAGCACCAGCTGCGTTCGCATTGCGGCGCGGCTCGGGCCGCCTGCAACTGGGCGGTGACGTGGGTGTCGGCGTCGTGGTGGCAGCGCAAGGCCGAGGCGACGTACGGCATTCCCGAGGAGGAGCTGACGGATTGGCGGCCGTGGTCGCTGCCCTCGCTTCGCAAGGCATTCAACGAGGTGAAGAAGACGGACCCGCGTTTCGCCTCGTGGTGGGAGGAGAACTCCAAGGAGGCGTACAACACCGGTCTGGCCAATGCAGCGGCGGCGTTCGACAACTACTCCAAGTCCAAGCGCGGCAAGCGCAAGGGCAAACGGGTGGGGATGCCCCAGAGGAAGTCCAAGCACCGTGCGCGTCTGGCGTGCAGGTTCACCACCGGCACCATCCGCGTCGAAACCGACCGCCGGCATGTGACGCTGCCCCGGCTGGGCACGGTCCGCACCCATGAGTCCACGCGGAAGCTTGAGCGCCGTATCGCGAACGGAACGGCCCGCATCCTGTCCGCGACCGTCCGCTTCGAACGGGGCCGCTGGTTCGTCTCCTTCCAGGTCGAGATCAAACGCGAGATCGCCCGCGTCGCGCGCCCGGATGTCGCGGTGGGTGTGGACCTGGGCGTGAAAGTCCTTGCGGTTCTCGCGGACTCGCTGGGCGAGATCCGGTACGTCCCCAACCCGAAGCACTACGACGAGGCGATGGGAACGCTCAAGCGGCTGTCCCGCCGTGTCTCCCGCCGGCAGGGTCCGGACCGGCGCACCGGACAGAAACCGTCCCGCCGCTGGTTGAAGGCCAACGAGCAACGCAACCGGGTGCATCACCGCGTGGCGAACCTCCGCGCTGATGCCCTGCACAAGCTGACCACCACGATCCGCGCCGAGTACGGCACCGTCGTGGTCGAAGATTTGAACGTCGCCGGAATGCTGCAGAACCGGCGCCTGGCCCGCAAGATCGCTGACGCCGGGTTCGGGGAGATCCGGCGTCAGCTCACCTATAAGGGCCAGCGCAACGGATGCCGCACGGTGGTCGCAAACCGCTGGTACCCGTCTTCGAAAACCTGCTCGGACTGCGGCGCGGTGAAAGCCAAACTGCCATTGCACGCCCGAGTCTTCGCCTGCGACGAATGCCCCCTGGTCATGGACCGGGACGAGAACGCCGCACGTAACCTCGCCGCCCTCGCGGCCAACTGCATGACAGGTACCGGAGTGGCCGGAGACCTGGGCGCGCAAGCGCCGAAACCTCGTGGAGCCGACCAGAAGACCCGCGCCACCACCCGCAGCCACAAGGCCGTGGGTGGGCGGGCAGGTGGCGCAACCCCGCACCAGCGGACGGAAACGAGAGATCGTCATCAGGACACCGAAGCCCTCACGCTGTGGTGACACCGTTACGAACCTTCCTGGCCGAAAGACCGGGATTGCCGAGATCCCTTAAGGATCAGAGCAACGGATATCAGGGTTGCGCCAGGGTAGATCCGGATGCCCGCGGCGGCGGCGGACCGTCACCATGTACGCATGACCGAAGTACACGATTCCCCGCCGCCGGACGCAGGAGCCGGCAGGAGTGCGGCCGGCCCGAGCGCCGGCTCCGCTTCGCCGCTCGCCGAGCGCCCTCCCCTGCGCCGCGGCAAGCGGGACAAGGTGCTCGCGGGCGTGTGCGGCGGCCTGGGCCGGTACTTCGACCTCGACCCGGTGATCTTCCGGATCGTGCTCGGCGTCCTCGCCGTCACCGGCGGCGTCGGTCTGATCTTCTACGGCTTCGCGTGGCTGCTGCTGCCCCAGGAGGGCGACGAGGACAGCGAGGCGAAGAAGCTGCTGACCGGCCGGGTCGAGGGCTCGACGCTGGCGGCGGTCTTCGCTGCGCTGGTGGGCTGCGCCCTGTTCCTGTCGATGCTGGACAACGGCGGGCTGGCGGTCTTCTCCGTCCTGGCCGTCCTGGCACTGGGCGCCGCCGCGTACTGGTCGCAGCGGCGGCGGAGCGGTCCCGGCGGACGGCTCCAGCCGGGAGAGGACGAGAAGCCCGCGCCGGGCGCCGAGTTCGTGTACCCGGCGGCCACCCGCACCGGGCACCGCACCGCGCACAGCCCGGCGCCGCCCGAGACCCAGGCGCCGCCCGCGCCCGGCGGCCCGTCCTGGTGGCGGGATCCGCTGGTCAAGGACGGCACCACGGGGCCGGTCGGCTCCACCGGGTACCTGTGGGGCCCCGAGGACTCGGTCGAGGTCATCCCCGGCAGCGGCCCGGCCACGGCTCCGCCGTCCGGGGAGCGCGTCCCCTGGGAGCCCCGCGGCGGCATCGGCGGCCGGGTGTTCGTACTGGCCGCGCTGGCCGGGAGCATCGCCACCGCCGCGGTCTGGGAGGGCAGCACCCTGAGCCACGCCCTGCAGGTCGGCTTCGCCGCCGCCCTCGCCGTCTTCGGCCTCGGGCTCGCGGTGAGTTCGCTCAAGGGCCGCACCGGCTTCGGCACCGTGCTGCTCTCGATGATCACGGCCGTCCTGCTGGCCGGGTCGGTCGCGCTGCCCAAGGACATCAGTACGGACTGGCGCGTCGTGGACTGGCATCCGACCGCGGTGGCCGAGGTGGCGCCGGTGTACGAGGCGGGTACCGGGCTCGCCACCTTGGACCTCAGCCACGTGGACGTGCCCAAGGGCACCACCGTGCCCGTCCGCGCCTCCATCGACGCGGGCCGGCTGCGGGTGATCCTGCCGAGGGAGGTCACCGCGAAGACGGTGGCGACGATCAGGCTGGGCGACATCCAGATGCCCGGCGACACCGGCGAGGACGTACGGATACGCAACCGCACCGAGACCCGGACGGCAACCCTGCCCCCCACCTCGGGCACGACGGCCGGCGGCACGATCGAATTGCACCTCAGCGCGGGTGTGGGACAGGTGGAGGTGGCCCGTGCGGCGTCATGAGTTCCAGCCGGGACGGCTGATCGCGGGACTGGTCCTGATGGCGGCCGGGGTGCTCTATCTCCTCGGCGCGGCGGGCGAGGCCGATCCCCCCTGGTTCTTCGTCCTCATGATGACCGCGGGCGGTCTCGCCTTCGCCGCCGTCGCCGGCCTGGTGACCTACGCCGTGCGCCGCGACCGGCGCGAGCGGATCAGCGAGTCCAGCGAGAGGTAGGGGGCCCCGGCGAGGACCAGCGGGGTCCAGGCCATCAGGTAGATCAGGTCGTTGCCGTAGTAGTACGGGGTCACCGCCCAGGACACGGTGAGCCACAGGCTGAGCGAGATCAGGGCGCCGCCGACGGAGGCGATCCGGGTCAGCAGGCCGGCCAGGACCCCCAGGCCGACCAGGATTTCGCCGATGGCCAGGGCGACGGCGAAGCCGACGGGCGCCTTCAGGGCCAGGTCCACCAGGGCCGGGACCGCCGAGGTGTCGCGCACCCCGCGCATCAGCTCGCCGATGGAGCCGCTGCCCGTGGCGGACAGGAACGCGGAGTCGGTCAGCTTGTCCAGGCCGGCGTAGACGAAGGTCACGCCGAGGAAGATGCGCAGGGGCAGGAGCGCGTGGCGGGCGGCGAGCTCGCGCAGGCCGCTCGGTCCGGTAGGAGCGTCAGGGGCGCCGGAGGGGACGTCAGTTCGGGTCACGCGCTATGTGTACCCGCTTCACTCCGCCACGTCGATGGTGCACCGGTTGGATTCCACCCCCGCGGCGGTGACGACCTGGATCTCGATCCGCCCCGGCTCCACTTCCGCCGGGACGGGCACGGTCAGTACGGCGTCCGAGGGGTTGGTGAAGCCGCCCGCCACCGGGACCAGCGGTACGTGCACATGGACCGCACCCACCCGGACCACCAGCCGGGCCAGCATCTCCGGCGTCTGCGCCCCCGGCGGGACGAAGCCCACTCCGCGGATCTCGATGTCGTCCCCGGGGCGGATGGCCGCGTCCAGATCCCCGGGCTCGCGTCTGCGCACCACCGACAGGACCAGCGGGCGGCTGCCCTCCGCGTACTTCGCCGCCAGGTACACGGCCGCCGACAGCGCCACCAGCAGCGCCAGCGCCCACGGCAGCGCCGGCAGCCGGTCCGGGAACCGGGCCAGCGAGACCGCCGCGAAGGCCAGCACCACCGTGGAGACCAGCACGTACTGGGCGTCCGGGAAGGAGCCCCGGCCCGCGTCGTCCGTCAGCAGGTCCGCCCCGGTCGGGCGGTCCGCCGGCAGCTTCTGCAGCCGCTGCCCCATGATCCGTACGGAGACCACCCGGCGCACCAGCACCGCGACCCCCGAGGTCAGTCCGAGCACCGCCAGCAGCGGCAGCGCCCGGTCGAGCGCGAACCCCTCGTACAGCGCCTGGCGCTCAGGTCCCGGCGAGGAGGCCGCGAGCCGCAGCGCGGGCAGCAGTGTCGCGAAGGCGGTGAGCACCAGCCAGGCGCTCGGCACCGCCTTCGAGGTGGACAGCCGGTTGTCCTCGCCGACCAGCGGGGCCAGCAGTCCGCCCCGGAGCGTCTGCGCGCGGGCCGCCACCGTCAGCAGGGCGGCCAGCACGAGCGCGGCCAGCAGCCCGGCGGTGCGCGCCGTGGACCAGCCGGTGCCCAGCGCGGTGCCGACCTGGACCAGGAGCAGCACCCCCGCGGCGATCCACACGGCGAGGACCGCCCGCCGGGAGAACAGGTAGAGCCAGGAGTTCCCCGCCTCCCGGCCCCGGTCGGCGACCGTCCGGGCCGACAGGGTCAGCTCGTCGGAAACCCACTGTCGGGAGGCTCCGAGGGAGTGGGCCACGGCGGCCGGGACCCCCTGCCCCGAGGCGAACTCGTCGCGCTTCTCCAGGAACGCTGCGACCGCGCGGCGGTGCCCCTCTCGTGTGCAGTCCTCGCAGGCGCAGGCCGCGGTATGGGTGCTTCTGGACATCTCTTGGACAGCCACGAACGTGCCGCCTCTCTGAACTCCGGTGCGATGCCAGCGAATTGTGCACCACTGGGGCAGTGTTCCGGATTGCGCACGATGTCAGAGCAGGTGATTAACCGTTCATGATGTTGACGCACCCGCATCCGCGGCCTCCAGCAGCGGCTGGCAGTTCACCCAGGCCGCCAGATCGGACCCGAACCGCTCCCGGGTCGCGAGCGCGCCGTGGTGGCTGATGAGCACCGCCTTCCCGGCCGCCCGCGCGATCAGCTGCACCTGCGCGGCCCGTTCCGCCGCGATGAACCACCAGGCGGCGGCCTCCACCGAATCACCGACCGTCAGCAGCCCCAGGTTCCGCAGGACCAGCGCCTTGTAGGGGCCCAGCGCACTCGCGATCCGCTCGGCGTCCCCGTCGCCCGCGGCCCCGCCGCCCAAGGCCCCGCCGCCCAAAAACTCGTCGAGCAGCGCGTGGTCCTCGTAGAAGGCGCAGGCCTCCTGGGTGACGGGGGCGAGCAGTTCGCCGAGCGCGGCGAGCGCCCTGCCGTACGGGGCCTGCGTGCGGACGACGGCCACCACGGCGGGCCGGGCCCGGTGGACGGCCGCGTGCACGGCGAAGGCCAGCTGGTTGACCCTGCGCTCCCCCTGGCGGACCCGCCCCTCCCCGTCGACCAGCAGCAGGTCGTCGGGGCCGATCGCGGCGAAGGCCCGGCCGAAGGGGTTCACCCAGTAGCAGTCCTCGAACTCCGGGTCCCGGGCGGTGACGTGCCCGCCCACCCCGTCCTCGTACCCGAGCCGCCCCAGCAGCCGCAGCACCCCGGCGAGCCGTTCCTTGCGGTGCGCCCGCTCCTCCCCGGCGGTGGCGAACACCGGCGGCATCTCGAAGCCCAGCCGCTCGACGGGCACGGGTGCGGGTGCGAGCGCGCGTGCGGGTCGCTCAGTCATGGCCCCTCCTTCAAGGTCGCGCAAGGTCGCGGCGCAAAGTACCGGCGACCGGCCGAAGAGGCCATACACGCGGCGAGGCCGCCGCTCCCGGGTGGGAGCGGCGGCCTCGTCACGTACGACTGCGACCCGGTGGGCGGGCGGGGACTACTCCCACTCGATGGTGCCCGGGGGCTTGCTCGTGCAGTCCAGGACCACGCGGTTGACGTCCGGCACCTCGTTGGTGATGCGGGTGGAGATCCGCGCGAGCACCTCGTACGGCATGCGCGTCCAGTCCGCGGTCATCGCGTCCTCGGAGGAGACGGGGCGCAGCACGATCGGGTGGCCGTACGTGCGGCCGTCACCCTGGACGCCGACGCTGCGGACATCGGCCAGCAGGACGACCGGGCACTGCCAGATCTCGCGGTCCAGGCCGGCCGCCGTGAGCTCGTGGCGGGCGATGGCGTCGGCCTCGCGGAGCAGGTCCAGGCGCTCCTTGGTGACCTCGCCGACGATGCGGATGCCGAGGCCGGGGCCGGGGAACGGCTGGCGCTGGACGATCTCGGCGGGCAGGCCGAGCTCCTGGCCGACCATCCGGACCTCGTCCTTGAACAGCTGGCGCAGCGGCTCGACGAGCTCGAACTCGATGTCCTCGGGGAGCCCGCCCACGTTGTGGTGGGACTTGATGTTGGCGGTGCCGGTGCCGCCGCCGGACTCGACGACGTCCGGGTACAGGGTGCCCTGGACCAGGAAGGCCACCGCCGGGCCGTCCTCCTGGAGGATCTCCAGCTGGGCCTGCTCGAAGACGCGGATGAACTCGCGGCCGATGATCTTGCGCTTGGTCTCCGGGTCGGAGACCCCGGCCAGCGCGTTCAGGAAGCGCTCCTGCGCGTCGACGACCTTCAGCTGCACGCCGGTGGCGGCGACGAAGTCCTTCTCGACCTGCTCGGTCTCGCCCTTGCGCATCAGACCGTGGTCCACGTACACGCAGGTGAGCTGGGAGCCGATGGCCTTCTGCACGAGGGCCGCGGCGACCGCGGAGTCCACGCCGCCGGACAGGCCGCAGATGGCGCGCTTGTCGCCGACCTGCTCGCGGATGAGGGCGACCTGCTCCTCGACGATGTTGCCGGGGGTCCAGGTGGGCTTCAGGCCGGCGCCGCGGTAGAGGAAGTGCTCCAGGATCTGCTGGCCGTGCGTGGAGTGCATCACCTCGGGGTGGTACTGCACGCCGTAGAGCTTCTTCTCGTCGTTCTCGAAGGCCGCGACCGGGACGACGTCGGTCGACGCGGTGACGGTGAAGCCCTCGGGAGCGGCGGAGCAGGCATCGCCGTGGGACATCCACACCGACTGGCTCTCGGGGGTGCCCTCGAAGAGGGTGGATCCGGCCTTGGAGACGGCCAGCGGGGTACGGCCGTACTCGCGCGAGCCGGTGTTGTCGACGGTGCCGCCGAGGGTGACCGCCATGAGCTGGAAGCCGTAGCACATGCCGAAGACGGGGACGCCGGCCTCGAAGATCGCGCCGTCGAGCTGGGGGGCGCCCTCCTCGTACACGGAGGACGGGCCGCCGGACAGGATGATCGCCTTCGGGTTCTTGGCGAGCATCTCGGCCACGGGCATCGTGCTGGGCACGACCTCGGAGTAGACCCGTGCCTCGCGGACGCGGCGGGCGATCAGCTGCGCGTACTGGGCGCCGAAGTCGACGACGAGAACCGTGTCCGGGGCGCTGTCGTGGGTGGCGAAGGTGGCTTCTGGCACGGGGCAGGCCTTCCGGCGGAAGAGGGGGTTGTTTTGTCGATTCTAACGGGGGACGGATACCCCTCTTCGTCTCAGTGTCCGAACCGGCTTGGCGCGGAGCGGTACAGAGGGTCATAATCCCTCCATGCGCAAGCAGCTGAGCTTCCTCTTTACCTATGGCACCGGCCGGTCCGGTCGCCATGGGTCATCGTGATGCTCGCTTGAGCCACTGACTTCCCAGAGCGCCCCGGTCCGACAGGACCGGGGCGCTCTGGCGTTCCCGCTCCGGTCGGACCCCACCGACAGGAGAACGACCATGAGCACGACCATGAGCACGACCACGACCGCGATCACGACCACCCCCGAGCAGCTGATCGCCGGATCCCGCGAGCGGATCGACGCCCTCGACGACCGGATCATCGGCCTGATCCAGGAGCGGATGGCCGTCTCGACCGTGATCCAGGAGGCCCGGATCCGCTCGGGCGGGCGCCGGGTACACCTTTCGCGGGAGATGGAGGTCCTGACCCACTGGAGCGACGCCCTCGGCAAGCCCGGCACCACGCTCGCGATGACCTTGCTGGAGCTGTGCCGGGGCCGGGTGTGAGACCGGCGGCGACGCCCGTGACGCCTGTTCGTCACCCGTCCGGACCGTGACCGCCCCCACGGCCCTTCGTTGATGCGGATGACCGTGCCAGCCAGGTGCGGGACCGCAGCACCACGCGTGGCTCCGCTGGAGCGATGAGACGCACCCCCTGCGGGGCGTGCGTCGTGGGACCTCGCTCCTTCATGTGACCGGACGGCAGGGGACAGCAGCCCGGTCACCACACAAGGACGGCCGGCCCGGGGGACGCCCCGGACCGGCCGTTCTTCTGCTTCCCCCGTCGGTTCCCCTGCTGTCCCCCCGTTTACGCCGTCACGCGCGGCCGGTGTCCCGTCGGCGGAGCGCCAGGAACACCGCGCCACCGGCGGCCACGAGTGCCGCACCGGCCATCAGGACCGGCCCGGCGGCGGAGCCCGTGTCGGCGAGGCCGCCGTTCGGCGTCTTGCCCGTACCGGTACTGGTCCCCGGGCTCGGAGTGGTGCTCGTACCCGGTGTGGCCCCCGGGGTCGTGGGAGCCGTCGGCGTCGGGCCGGCGGTGGTCGGGGCCGTGGTCGGCGCGGGGCCGGTGCCCTTGCCGTTGATCACGAAGGCGGCCTTGTTGTTGGCCTGGTTCGGGTCCCAGCTCGGCGGCACCGCGCCCACGGGGGACCAGCCGCCGACCGTCACGGAGCCCGTGGCGTCAGCGACCGCCTTCTCGATCTTCAGCTCGAACGGGAAGCCGAACGCCTCCTTCTCCCCGATGACGTGCGAGGTCGGGCAGAGGTAGCGCGGGGCGCCCAACTGCTCCTCGCGGTAGTCCCCCGAGGCCGTGACGGCCTGGCAGGGCTCGGGCACCTTGGTGACCTTCGCACCGGCCGGGATCACGATGTCCGCCATGGCCACGTCCTCGCCCGAGCGGAGGTGGGCGATCCACGCCGGGCCGTCGTTGCGGAAGCCGAGCTCGGCCTTGACCGTCTCGCCCGCCTTGCCCGTCAGGGAGGTGGCGGCGGCCACCAGGTCTGCGGTGTTCTTCACCGAGAAGTCGAACTCGTGCCGGTTGTTCCACGGGTCCAGGTCCGCCGCGCGCGGTGCGGCCTTGGCCGAGCGGACCTTGATGCCCAGCTTCTTGCCCGTGCGGGGCGTGTTGAACTTCTGCGTGGACTTCGGCTCGGAGCCCGCCTGGTGCACCCCGTAGAGCAGGCCCTCGATGAAGGCGTGCGGAGCGGCCTTGAGCGTCAGCGCGCCCGCGATCTCGTAGACCTCGCCCGGCTTGACCACGTTGTCGAAGGTGCAGACCGTCGTGGCCCAGCCCACGTTCCAGGGCTGGCCGGCGCTGTCGTCCTCGCTGTAGGAGCAGTTGTCGTACTGCTCGACCAGGCCCATGCCGTGCGTGGTGTTCAGTTCCAGCGCCACGCCGTCGACGGACTCGGTGCCCGTGTTGCCGAAGACGATCGGGAGCGGCTGCTCCTGCCCCGGGGACAGCTTCGCCTTGAGGGCGGCCTTCTCCATCACCAGGTCCGGGCCGCCGATCCTGACCTTCGTGGTGGCGGGCTCGAAGGTGGCGCCCTCCGCCGTGCCGGTCACCGTCAGGTCGGCGGCCGCGCCGGTCTTGCTGCCCTCGGCGGCGGCGAGGTCCAGGGACACCACGCCGCTTCCGTGCGTCCAGACCGCCCAGTCCTTGCAGGTGACCGTCGTCGCGGCGAGGGTGCAGCCGGAGGACCGCTCCTCGGTGAGCGCCACGTCGGCGACGCCCTTGAGGGGGCTCAGGTCGATCGTGTAGGTGGTCGGCCGGTCGAAGGGCTTCCCGGTCCCGTTCTCGACGCGGAAGTCGAGCGTGGCCGTCTGCGGCCGGCCGTCCCGCCCGGGGTGCGGGTGCAGACCGATCTCCGACGGGCTGGTCAGCGTGAACACCGGATCAGCGGCGTTCGCGGGGGTGGCGGCCAGACCCACGGCCACCAGGCCGGCTGCCGCCAGCAGGGAGATGCGCTTTCTCATGCCGGTCCTGACCCGCGAAGGACCTCCCCGGTTGCCCTCCCCGCCTTGTGACGGACACCACACCTCCGTCGCCGGATTCGGCTACAACCATCGGGGCCGAGCAGCTGTCTTCCATGTAGTTCGGCGGGTACCGCGCTCGGAGGGGGAGTGCGGTGCCCGCCGAAGTCATTTCGGCGGCTGTTAGACCATCCGGCTGCCCGGCTATCCGGCTGCGCGACTATCCGGCTGCTCGGCTGCTCGGCGGTTCGGCGGGGGACGCCGAGCGCGGCGGGACCTCCGGTACCGCCAGGAACGGCAGGCGCAGCGCCCCGAAGGCCTCCTTCGGCACCGCCGGGCGGGCCGGTTCCACGGCCGCCAGGCGGGTGTACGCCGCTCCCTGCTCCGGGCGCGGGTCGTGCTCGCCGTTGTTCGGCCAGTAGGACATCGCCCGTTCCGCTTGCGCGGTGATCGTCAGCGACGGGTTGACCCCGAGGTTCGCGGAGACCGCCGAGCCGTCCACCACCGAGATGCCCGGGTACCCGTAGAGCCGGTGGTACGGGTCGACCACGCCCTCCTCGGGCGAGGCTCCGATGGGGCAGCCGCCGAGGAAGTGCGCCGTCAGCGGGGTGCCCATCAGCTCGCCGATGTTGCTGCCCGGGAACCCGTTGATCTCCTCGGCCAGCAGGGTCGCCGCCCGCGTGGCCTCGGCGATCTGTACGGGGTTGGGCGCCCCGTGGCCCTGGCGGGCGGTGAGCAGGCCCTTCCCCACGCCGCCGGGCTTGCGGTAGGTGGTCAGGGAGTTGTCGAGGGACTGCATGACCAGGCCGATGATGGTCCGCTCCGACCAGCGCCGGTTGGACAGCGAGCGCAGCAGCTGCACGGGGTGCCGGGCGGTGCGCCCGAACCAGGCGCGGACCCGGTGGCCGGAGTACGGCACCTGGAGGATCGTCATGAACCCCATCGCGTTGGAGCCCTTGCCGTAGCGCACCGGCTCGATGTGCGTGTCGGCGTTGGGGTGCACCGAAGAGGTGATGGCCACGCCCCGCGTGAAGTCGGCCCGCTTGTCCTTGCCGTGCCGCTTGCGGTAGCGGCGGTCATCGGTCTGCGCTCCTACGAGGCCTTCGGAGTTGGTCCGGGTCAGCTCCCCGAGCCGGTCCGAGAGGCGGGGCAGCTCGCCGAGGTCCTTCATCGTGTGCAGGAGGGTCTGGGTGCCGTACGTGCCCGCCGCGACGACCACGTGGCGGGCGCGCAGCACCGTGGGCTCGGCGCGGCGGCGGCCCTCGGTGGGGACGGTGCGGACGCGGTAGCCGCCGTCGGGGTGCTCGGCGAGGGCGGTGACCGTGGTCATGGCGTGGATGACGGCGCCGGCCCGCTCCGCGAGGTGCAGGTAGTTCTCGTTGAGGGTGTTCTTCGCGCCGTGCCGGCAGCCGGTCATGCACTCGCCGCACTCGGTGCAGGCCTTGCGGGAGGGGCCGGCGCCGCCGAAGTACGGGTCCGCGACCTCGTCACCGGGGCGCACCTTGCCCTGGCCCGGGGCATCGTCGCCGTCCCCGAAGAAGACGCCGACCGGGGCCATGTGGAAGGAGTCGGCGACGCCCATCTTGGCGGCGGCCGCCTTGAGGTGGACGTCGGAGGGGGTCGTGGTCGGGTTGAGCCGGACCCCCAGCATCCGCTTGGCCTGGTCGTAGTAGGGGGCGAGCTCGTCCTGCCAGTCCGTGATGGACGCCCACTGCCGGTCCTCGAAGAACGCGGTGGGCGGCACGTAGAGGGTGTTGGCGTAGTTGAGCGAGCCGCCGCCGACCCCGGCGCCCGCGAGGACCATCACGTTGCCGAGGAGGTGGATGCGCTGGATCCCGTACAGCCCCAGGGCCGGGGCCCACAGGTAGCCGCGCAGGTCCCAGCTGTTCTTCGGCAGGGTCTCCCGGGTGAACCGGCGTCCTGCCTCCAGGACGCCGACCCGGTACCCCTTCTCGGTGAGCCGCAGTGCCGAGACCGCCCCCCCGAAACCCGATCCGATGACGATGACGTCGTAGTCGTACGACACTGCGGTGCCTCCCCGAACGGAACTGAACGGACTAGCGGAGCCGGAACGCCTTCATGACCTTGAGGCTGCGGGTCATGAACGCCGCGTACTTCTCGTCGTCCATCCCGAACGAGGGCGCCATCGGCAGCAGCCGCTGGTGGGCGACGGTCTGGGCCTCGGTGTACTTGAGGATGCCCTCGGAGCCGTGGCGGCGGCCGAGGCCGGATTCCTTCATGCCGCCCATGGGCGCCTGGGCGCTGCCGTAGGCCGGGGCGTACCCCTCGTTGATGTTGACGGTGCCGGTGCGCAGGCGGGCCGAGACGGCGTGGCCGCGGCGGGCGTCCTTCGTCCACACGCTGGAGTTCAGGCCGTACGAGGTGCCGTTGGCCTCTTTGATGACCTCGTCCTCGTCGGTGAAGCGGTAGATGGAGACGACCGGGCCGAAGGTCTCCTCCCCGCACACCGCCATCGCGGCCTCGACGCCGTCGAGGATGGTCGGCTCGTAGAAGAGCGGGCCGATGTCGGGGCGGGCGACGCCGCCGGTGACGAGCGTGGCGCCCTTGGCCACGGCGTCGTCCACGTGCCGCTGCACGGCCTCGAGCTGGCGTTCGCCGGCCAGCGAGCCCATGTCTGCGCCGTAGGCGAGGGAGGAGCCGAGGCGCATGGCCTTCGTCCGGGCGGCGAACCGGTCGACGAACTCGTCGGCGATCGAGGCGTGGACGTACAGCCGCTCGATGGAGATGCAGAGCTGGCCCGCGGAGGAGAAGCAGGCGCGGACGGCGCCGGCGGCGGCCTTCTCCACGTCGGCGTCGCGCAGGACGAGCATGGCGTTCTTGCCGCCGAGTTCGAGTGAGGCCCCGACCAGGCGGGCGGCCGCGCCCTGGGCCACCTCGCGGCCGGTGCGCGTGGAGCCGGTGAACGAGACGTAGTCGGCGTGCCGGACCACCTCGGGGCCGACGACCGGGCCCTCGCCGAGGACGATCTGGAACACCTCGGCCGGCAGGCCCGCCTCGATCATCAGGTCGCGGGCCCACAGCGCGGTGAGCGCGGTCTCGGTGTCGGGCTTCATCACGACGGCGTTGCCCGCGACGAAGGCGGGCAGGGCGTCGCCGATGGACAGTTCGAGGGGGTAGTTCCAGGGGGCGATCTGGCCGATGACCCCGCGCGGCTGGCGCAGCTCGGTGACCTTGGTGAGGGTGGGCATGGCGCCCGTGTGGCCCTTGGGGCGCAGGTACGAGGGCGCCTTGCGCCCGTAGTGCCGGGCGGCGATCGAGACGGCCTGGACCTCCTCGTGGGCGTGCAGGCGGGCCTTGCCGGTCTCCAGCTGGATCAGGTCGAGCACCTCGGCCTGCCGGTCCAGGACCAGGTCGTGGAAGCGCAGCAGTACGGCGGCCCGCGCGCGGACGGGCACGGCGGCCCAGGCGGGCTGCGCGGCGCGGGCCGCGGCGAAGGCGTTCGCCACGTCCTCGGGGGTGGCCTCGGGGAGCTCCGCGAGCCGGTCCCCGGTGAAGGGGGTGTGGTTGGCCGTGCGGCCGGAGCCGGCCACTCCGCGGGTCAGCCGGGCGACCAGTTCGGGGGTCACCACGTCGGCGGCGCGCCGGGCGCCGGCCGGGGCGGGGGCGACGGGATTGGTGGGCTGCGGGGCGCTGTGGAGGGGGGCCGGGGCCTGCGTGTCCGTCATGGCCGTGAGCGTATTGCGCCCGGGGGTGCTTTGGGTACCCGCCGGTAACCGGATTTTGCCATTTCCGCCAGTGATCGCTGGCAGGATGGCGGAATCCGGGCACCGGGGGCCGGGTTTCAGCGAGCCGGGGCCACGGCAGGCCGCGGTCCGGCGGGCCGGGGTTTCAGCGGGCCGGGGCCGGCTGCCAGCCGCTGAGCACGATGTCGAACTGCGCCCGGGTCGTGTCCCAGTCCGCGACCGGACCCGACATGTACACCGCGTACTCGGTGCCGTCCGGCGCGTAGTACATCTGCTCGATGGCCCGCCGGGGCCCGGTGAACGCCCCGGACTTCTCCGTCCAGGTGAACTCCCACAGGGCGGCCTTGACCTGCCCCCGGAAGGTGTTCGGGTGCAGGGTCTGCTGCACGTAGTCGGAGCGCATCGCGACCTGCTTCTCCAGGTCCAGCAGATGCGCGTACGGGTCCTTGAACGTCGGCTTGCGGTCCATCGCGATCCGGATGAAGTGCTTGCCGCCGTCCCCGGTGTAGTCGATCTGCGACCCGTCCTCCCGGCGCTTCCAGCCGTCCGGGACGAAGAGCGAGAAGCCCGCCTTGTCGACCACCTTCGCCCAGCCCGCCGGCGGAGCCTCCTCCGCCTGCCCCTTGGCATCCCCGGCGCCGGGCGAGGCGCCGGGCGACTCCGGCGCAGCGGACGTCCGGCCCTGAACCCCGCCGTGCGCGTTCGTGTCGCTGGTGTACTTCAGGATCCAGAACACCCCGCCGCCGCCGACCAGCGCCGCCACCACGGCGACGACCGCCGCGCGCCTGATCCGGCCGACGGCTCCGGTGTCCCGGCGACCCGGTCCGGCCGGTCCGGCCTCGGACCGCGCGACGAGCGCCGGCTCCGGGCCCGAACCCGGCTCCACCCCGGCGCCCCGCCCCTCTTCCGCGGGCAGCGCGGCCGTGTCCGCCGGCTCGTTCCGGGCTGCGCCCAGCTCCTCGGAGCCCATCGCGCGCGTGGGTACGTACGCCTGCGCCGCCTTCGGCTCCCGGCCCTCCATCGCCTGCAGCAGCATCTGCTCGGCCTCGTCGGCCGACGGCCGCTGCGCCGGGTCCTTGCGCAGCAGCGCCGTGATGACCGGGGCCAGCGCGCCCGCGTGGGTCGGGGCGGACGGCTCTTCGTTCACCACGGCCTGGAGGCTGGAGATGGGCGAGGTGCGGCGGAACGGTGAGCGGGCCTCGACGGCCGTGTACAGCGTCGCGCCGAGCGACCACAGGTCGGAGGCCGGGTCCGGGGCCCCGCCGGTGACCCGTTCGGGGGCCAGGTAGTCGATGGAGCCGACGAGTTCGCCGGTGCGCGTGATGGAGGAGTCGCCCTCGATCGCGGCGATGCCGAAGTCGGCGAGCATCACCCGGCCGTCCTTGGCGAGCATCACGTTGCCCGGTTTCACGTCCCGGTGCAATACGCCGACCGCGTGCGCGGCGCGCAGCGCACCGAGCACGTGCAGCCCGATCCGGGCCGCCTCGCGGGGCTCGATCCGGCCGGCCGTCTTCGCCGCGTCCGCGAGTGAGGGGCCGTCGATGTACTCCATGACGATCCAGGGCCGGTCGTCGTGTTCCAGTACGTCGTGGACGGTGACGACCGCCGGATGCTGGATCCGGGCCGCGGCCCGGGCCTCCTTCTGCGTCCGGGCGTGCAGGACGTCCCGGTCGGCCTGGGCCACGTACAGCCCAGCCGTCAGTTCCTTGACGGCGACCGTCCTGTGCAGCAGCTCATCGTGTGCGCGCCACACCTTGCCCATGCCGCCCCTGCCGATGGGCTCCACGAGCCGGTACCGGCCCGCGAGCACCGCACCCGCACCTGTCTGCTGTTCCACGAATCCCCGCCGCCGCTCTGTGCACTTCCGGTCAGACTACGGAGATCGCGGGCGGCGGCGGAACCACTCGGAGGCGGTTGGGCCGCACTGTGACGCAATCGCCGTACTGATACCTCGTCAGCCGCCGCTCTTGTAGCTGGCCGTCGCCTGCTCGAAGGTCTCGGTGACCTTGCCCTCCTGGTCCTGCGGGCCGGTCACCATGACCACGTGGTAGGAACCTCCGAGCGCGACCACGAAGTTGCGGGCCACGACGGAACGGCCGTTGCCGTCGATCCAGGTGTACCGCCCGGTGACGCGGAGCTGGTTGCCGACCTTGGTGGACTTGATGTCGCTGACGCTGGACCAGGTGGAGGAGCGGTACGGAGCCAGTTCGGGCTCCTTGTCCTTCTGGTAGGTGGCCGGGTCGGGGTTGCCCTCGACCTTGTCCCGGCCGGGGACGACGGTCAGGACGAAGTCCCCCTCCGTGTAGCGGACCTGCCCGGACTCGTTCATTCCGCGACGCTCCCAGCCGTTCGGGACGTTGATCGAGAAGTGCTCCGCGTCCTGCTGGGCGGTGTACCCGGGCGGAGCGGGGGCGTTGGTCTGCGGCGCCGGCCGGGACTCGGGCGGGTTCGCGGAAGGGCTCGGGGCCTGGCCGGACCCGCTCGGCTTCGGGCTCGGGCTCTGGCCGGGGCTGCGGCCCGGGCTCTGCGACTGGGTCGCGGCGGGCGGCCTCATTCCGGCGGCCTTCTGCCCGCCGCCCTGCGGATCGGCGGCTCGGGGCATGAAGAACAGGGCGTAGGCCACGGCTCCCGAGAGCAGGACGAGGATCCCGAGCACCAGGGAACGCCCCAGCGAGCGCGGCTTTCGGGGGTGTTCGGCGCTGCGGTGCCGGCCGTGCAGATCGGCCCGCCGCCGTACGACGGGCAGCCTGGCCGGATCCTCCGCCACCGGCGGCAGCATGGCGAAGCCGCCGTCGGGCTCCGGGGCGGACCGCACGAGGGAGCGCAGCCAGCCGCGGAGCTCCTCGAAGTCGGGCCGCTCGGTCGGGTCCTGGCGCAGCAGGGACTCCACGACCGGGCGCAGCGGGCCGCACTCCTCGGCGAAGGCGGGCGGCTCGGCGCAGACCATCTCCACGAGCTCGGCGACGCTGTCCTCGGGGTACGGGGCATGGCCCTGTACGGCCCGGTACAGCAGCGCTCCGAGCCCCCACAGGTCGGTGGCCGGCCCGACCGGCGCGGCCAACTGCCACGGCCCGTGCACGGCCTGCGCCTGCTCGGGAGCCCACCGCTCGGTAACGGCCCCGACCACGGCCATCCGCGTCTGCCGAGCCCGCTCGGCGTCCAGCCCGCTCCGCGGACCGCTCCCCCACCCGGCGCCGCCCCGCGGACCGGCCTGGCCGTACCCGCCGCCCTGCGGACCGGCCAGGCCGTAACCATCGGCCCCGGGAGCCGCCGCGTATCCGGCACCGGCCCCCGGGCCGCTCTGCGGGCCGGCCCGGCCGGGTCCGCGGGCTCCTGGAACCACCGGGTACCCGGCGCCGCCCTGCGGGTCACCCTGCCCGTATCCGACGGCTTCAGGAGCCGCCTCGTATCCGGCGCCGCCCTGCGGGCCGGCCTGCGGGCCGGCCTGGCCGTACTCCCGGGCCCCGGTATCCGCCGGGTACCGGGCGCCGCCCTGCGGATCGCTCTGCCGGCCGCCCTGCCCGTACCCGCCGCCCTGCCCGTGCCCGCCGGCCTCGGGAGCCGCCTCGTACCCGGCGCCGCTGCTCGGGCCGGCCTGCTCGGAGCCCGCCGGATCCGGGCGGCCCGGTCCCGGCGAGGGCTGACCGTGGCCGGGCCCGTACCCCGGTCCTGCGACCGCCCGGCGCTCCGCGCCGTCCTGCGGATGCACCCGGCCGCCCGGCGGCGTCGGCTGCCCGGCGCCCTGGTCGTAGCCGTAGCCGCCGTCGCCTGAGGGTGCCTGTGTCCCACTGGGTGCACCGGCAGCTCCCGGCGCCCCGGGCCGCTGCGGGGCGGTGGCGGCGCCTTGGCCGTCGTCGGAGGTCCGGGGCGTGCCGCCGCCCGGGGTGTCCGCCTGGTGGTAGCCCTGGGGGAGGGCGAGTTGCGCCGGCAGCGCGGCGCGGGCCTGCGGCTCCGCTTCGGCCGGGGGCAGGGCCTTGCGGCGCGGAGTGGCGCCGTGCCAGGCCGCGCCGCTGTCCGGGCCGCCGTACGGGTACGAGTACCCCTGCGGCAGCTTCGACCCCTCGGGCCTGGGCTCCGCCGCCGGCCCCGGCTCCTGCTCCGGCGCGGGCTCCGACCCGGTCTTCCGCTGCTCGGTGATCCGCGCGGCGGCCTGGGCCCCGGCCCGGTACGCGGCGATGGCCCCGGCCCGCGCGGCGGCCTTCAGGTCGGGCCGGTCTGCGGTGGAACCGGAGCTGCCGGGGGCTCCGGGTGCCCCTGGGGCACCCGGGGCACCCGGGGCACCCGGGGCACCCGGGGCACCGGAGCTTCCGTGGGTTCCAGGAGCGCCGGGAGTTCCGGGAGCGCCGGAGGCTCCGAGAGGGTCAGAAGCAGTCGCCGTTCCGGGCGTGCCGGGGCTTATGTGGTCCCGGTAACGCGGCCCGGTGTCGTACCCCGGAGCCACCAGCGGCGCGTACTCCGCCGCACTCCCGGCCCCCTGCGGGGCCGTTCCCGCACCGGCCCCGGCGACCCCGGCATCCCAACCGGCCGCATCCGCGGATCCGCCCCCGTACTCGGCGCCGTACCGCCCGCCGCCCTGCCCGCCGTCCGCACCGGCCCCGGAGCCAGACCCCTGCCCATCCCCGTACCCGTACCCGGCATCCGCACCGCCGTACCCGGCGCCCGTACCGGAACCAGCGCCGAACCCGGGCCCCACGGCACCCGCACCACCACTAGCCGCACCTCCCGGAACCGCCCACCCGGCCGACCCCGCACCGGAGTGGTCCGTACCGTCCCGCGGGGGAACCGGGTCGTACCCGCACAGGGCGTCCTCCGCCGCCCCCGCCGCCAGCCCCGTCAGGACGACCCGTCCGTCCTCGCAGATCAGCACCGTCCGCATGGTGATGTTCCGGTGCGTCCACCCGTGCGCGTGCAGCACCCGCAGAGCGGTCAGCACGTCCGCCGCCACCTCCGCCGCCCGGTACGGGCTCAGCGGTTCGTCGGCTATCAGCGCCGCCAGCGGTCTGGCCGGGACGAGTTCGCTCACGATCCACAGCGACCCACCCTCCGCGAACACGTCGAAGACCTGGTCCAGCCGCGGATGGTCCGGCACGGACGCCGCCGCCTGCGCCGCCTCGATCGCCCTGCGCACGGCGGGCAGTTCACCGTGCGGGACGCGCCGGCCCCCGGCCGCGGGCGGCCCGCCCCGCGGGCCGTCCAGCAGCTCCGCGTCGACGACCTCCGGCAACGGCACCTGCCGTACGAGGACTTCCTGGCCGCTGCGCGTGTCGAAGGCCCGGGTCTCGATCAGTTCGTAAGCGTCGGACGGCGGCAGCGGCAGACGGTAGCGCTCGGCCAGGATCCGGCCCGCGTAGTCCTCCACATCGCCTCCCCCGAGAGCTGCGGGCCCGTCCCCCAAACCCCGCTGACACGATACGACGCCCGAGGCGCCCGCGTCCCGGCCCTGGCGAGGCTGACCCGAGCCCGCTCGGGGCGGGTATCAGCCGCGTGGCTGGAAGGTGTCGAACGCCGTGGTGCGCAGCTTCGTGCACTCGTCCGCGCCCCACTGGTCGGCGAGGCAGGTGATCATGATGGCGTAGCCGTGCGTCGCGTCGATCCGGAATCCACGGTCGAGCACCCGGACCCGCACGCCCTTCTGGTCCCGCTCGAACTCCCAGTCCGCGACGGTCGGGTACCCGCGGTACTCGACCGGTTCGAGGCGCAGCAGTTTGTAGTTGGTGCTGCTGCTCGCCACACTCGGGGCCAGCGCCAGCCAGGCGGCGCGGGCGTCTTCCTTCGGCGAGCTGTTGAAGTCGATCTGGATGCGCGGGAAACCGCCGTCGCGGCTGTAGATGACGCCGTCGTTGTTCCCTATCACGCCGGTCTGCTTGAAGCCCTCGGGCATGACCATCGCGAAGTGGAACCCGGGGTCGTCGACCTGGGCGAACCCCGGCGGGATCCCGGGTAGGGATCCCCCGGGCGTGGCTCCCTGGCCGGGGTTGGTACCGGAGCCCGGCGACTGGCCCGGGGCCGGCGAACCGGAGCCTCCGCCGGACGGCGCACCGGACTTCGGCGGGGGCGAGGGGGCGGACGAAGCCGGGGGCGGCGTCGCGGAACCGGCCGCGGGGCTCGACGCGGCGGCGGAGCTGCCGCCCTTGCCGTCCTTCGGGGAACCTCCGTTGTCGTCATCGCCGCTGATGGCGTATGCGACGAGCGAGCCGATGACGGCGAGCGCGACGACCACGCCGGCTATCGCGAGCGCGATGGTGCGGCGCGGCACGACGTCGGTGAGCGGGGCGGCGACGGGCGACGGGCGGGGCGACGGGGACTCGGCGGCGCTCGCGGCCGTGGCCGTGGCGGCGGCCGAGGCGGCCGCACTGGCGGCCGCCGCCTTGCGGGCCGACTTCAACGCCGCGCGGGCGCGCTCGCGCTGCTCGCGCTCACGGCGCTCGCGGTCCTTCTTCTCCGCCTTCTCGGCAGCCTTGGCCGCTTTGTCGGCGGCCGCCTTGTCGGCGGCTTCCTGGGCCTCGGCGAGCGATATCTGCCGGGTCTCCTCGGCGCTCGGAGCGGCTACGGGAGCCGGCGGCTCGGGCGCTTCGATCACGGCGGTGAGCAGCGCCCGCGCGCGGTCGTCGTCGAGCCGGTGGGCGGGGTCCTTGACGAGGAGGCCGTAGATGACCTCGGTCAGCGGGCCGGCGTTCTTGGGCGGCTCGACCGGCTCGGTCATCACGGCGGTGAGCGTCGCGAGGGCCGACCCCTTGTCGTACGGGGGAACCCCCTCGACCGCGGCGTACAGCAGGCCGCCGAGCGACCACATGTCGGCCGGCGGGCCGGGGCGCTGCCCGCGGGCCCGCTCGGGCGAGATGTACGAGGGGGCGCCGACGAGCATGCCGGTGGAGGTGACGGAGGGGTCGCCCTCGACCTGGGCGATGCCGAAGTCGGTGAGGATCACGCGGCCGTTGCCGTGGTCGGCGAGGAGCACGTTGGAGGGCTTCACGTCCCGGTGCAGGATGCCCTGGCGGTGGGCGGCCCGGAGTACGTCGAGCACGGCGAGGCCGACTTCCGCGGCGCGGCGGGGGGTCAGCGGGCCGCTCTCGCGGATGAACTCCGCGAGCGAGGGGCCCTCGATGAGCTCCATGACGATCCACGGCCGGCCGTCTTCGTCGACGACGTCGTAGACGGTCACCGCGCCGCCGCTGCGGATCCGGGCGATGGCCTTCGCCTCGCGGAGGGTGCGGGTGATGAGGCGGCGCTTCTCGTCGTCGTCGACGCCGCTGCCGAAGCGGAGTTCCTTGACGGCGACGGTGCGGCCGAGGGTCTCGTCCTCGGCGCGCCAGACGGTGCCCATGCCGCCCTTGCCGAGGACGTCCCCGAGCCGGTACCGGCCCGCGAGCAGCCGGCCCTCGTCGTGAGCGCCCTCTCCCGCCCTGGCCGCGGCGGCCTTGACGGCGGCGGCCACCTCGTCGGCCTTGCTCACCGCGACGGGCTTCACCCCCGCGGCCCGGCCGCCCTCGGCCCCTCGCAGGGGTTTCGCGTCCTCGACCCCGTCGTACTCCCGCACGACGGCGGCCTTCCGCACATCCGCCTTCGCGCCCACGGGCTTCACGCCCGCGGCCTCGACGGGCTTCGCGTCCTCGGGCTCGGCCTCCCCACCAGCGGCCTTCGCACTCTCCGACTCGGCACCCGCTCCCGCGGGCTTCGCGTCCTCGGGCTCAGCCCCACCGGCAGCCGTCGCCGCAGCCGTCGTCGCAGCAGGCTTCCGCAGCTCCGGCTTCCGCGGCTCCGGCTCCGTCGCGGAAGCGCCGGGCTTCGCGTCCTCCGGCGCCGCCGGCCCGGCGGCTTCGGTCGCGGCCGGGGGCACGGCCGCAGCGGGCTTCGCGGTCCCGGCCGCAGCACGCTTCGCACCGGCGGGCGCGGCCTTCGCGGCCCCCGCCGCGGTGGGCTTCGCGCCGGCAGCACGCTTCGCGGCTCCCGCCGCAGGCGTCTTGGCGGGAGGCTTCGGATCCGTCGGGGGTGCCGCCGGAGGCACCGGCGATCCCGTCCCGACAGACGGCTCCGGCGACTCGGTGTGCTCCGGCTTCGACATGCGTCCCCTCTGCGTTCGTGCCGCCTGCTCCGGTTGCCCTGGCAGCGGCCGGGGTGCCCGGTAACCCGCCCCGGCAGAACCCTCATTGTCCCTTACTCCGCAACGGACGGGAGCCCCGGGTCCGCGGTTCCGCCCTCGACGTCGCGGAGTTACAACGGGACGATATCCGGCGCACCCAGCCTCGCCGCGTCCGCCGTCTGATCGTCCGGCTGGCGCTGCGATTCCCGCTCCGCCTGCACCCTCTTCTCGTAGTGTTCCACTTCCTTCTCGATCTGCTGCTCGTCCCATCCCAGGACCGGAGCCATCAACTCCGCGCACTCCCGAGCCGATCGGGTCCCCCGGTCGAAGGTCTCGATCGAGATCCGCGTCCGCCTGGTCAGCACGTCGTCCAGGTGCCGCGCCCCCTCGTGCGAGGCCGCGTAGACCACCTCGGCGCGGAGGTAGTCGTCGGCGCCAGTCAGCGGCTCCCCGAGCGAGGGGTCTTCCGCGATCAGGGCCAGCAGTTCCTCCGTCAGCGAGCCGTACCGGTTCAAGAGGTGCTCCACCCGCACCACATGGAGCCCCGTCCGCGCGGCGATCCGCGCCCGGCCGTTCCACAGGGCCCGGTACCCCTCGGCCCCGACCAGCGGCACGTCCTCCGTCACGCACGGCGCGACCCGCTGGTCCAGCCCGTGCACCGCCTCGTCCACCGCGTCCTTGGCCATCACCCGGTAGGTCGTGTACTTGCCGCCGGCGACCACCACCAGCCCCGGCACCGGGTGCGCCACCGTGTGCTCGCGCGAGAGCTTGCTCGTCGCGTCCGACTCCCCGGCCAGCAGCGGCCGCAGGCCGGCGTAGACCCCCTGGACGTCGTCCCGGGTGAGCGGGACCGCCAGCACCGAGTTCACGTGCTCCAACAGGTAGTCGATGTCCGCGCTCGACGCCGCCGGGTGCGCCTTGTCCAGGTCCCAGTCGGTGTCCGTGGTGCCCACGATCCAGTGCCGGCCCCACGGGATGACGAAGAGCACCGACTTCTCGGTCCGCAGGATCAGCCCGGTCGAGGAGTGGATCCGGTCCTTGGGAACGACGAGGTGGATGCCCTTCGAGGCCCGTACGTGGAACTGCCCGCGCTCCCCGATCAGCGCCTGGGTGTCGTCCGTCCACACCCCCGTGGCGTTCACGATCTGCTTCGCCCGGATCTCGTACTCCCCGCCGCCCTCCACATCCCGCACCCGCGCGCCGACGACCCGCTCGCCCTCCCGCAGGAAGCCGACGACCCTCGCCCGATTGGCGCACTGCGCCCCGTACGCCGCGGCCGTCCGGACCAGGGTCGCCACGTAACGGGCGTCGTCCATCTGGGCGTCGTAGTACTGCAGGGCGCCCACCAGCGCGTCCTTGCGCAGCGCCGGCGCGATCCGCAGGGCGCGCTTGCGGGAGAGGTGCCGGTGCGTCGGCAGACCGCGCCCGTGGCCGCTGGAGAGCGACATGGCGTCGTACAGCGCGACGCCCGAGCCGGCATAGAACCGCTCCCACCCCTTGTGCTGCAAGGGGTAGAGGAAGGGCACCGGCTTCACCAGGTGCGGGGCGAGCCGCCCCAGCAGCAGGCCGCGCTCCTTGAGCGCCTCCCGCACGAGGGCGAAGTCGAGCATCTCCAGGTATCTGAGCCCGCCGTGGATCAGCTTGCTGGAACGGCTGGAGGTGCCCGAAGCCCAGTCCCTCGCCTCCACCAGCCCGGTCGCCAGGCCTCTGGTCACCGCGTCGAGGGCGGTACCGGCACCCACCACGCCGGCCCCGACCACCAGCACGTCCAGCTCCCGCTCGGCCATCCCGGCGAGCGCCTCGGCCCGCTGCACGGGCCCCAGCGAGGCCCGCCCACCACCACCGCCCATCCCCGCTCCCATCCCGATCCCCGACCCTGCCGCTGCGCCCGTCCCTGCCCCTGTCCCAGTCCTCACGGCTGCCTGCCTCCCGTTGACGCGGGTCGCCCCGTCCGCCCTATGCGGTCATCCCACCCGTCGTGGGTGATCCCGCTCACATCGCCCGTTCATGATTCTGACCGGCCGCACCCACATCAGCCACCGCCTGTGGATAACACGGAGGCGACCAAGACCCCTGAATACGACATATCTGTCATATATACGCCTAGTCTGACATTGCGCCAGCTCTCCTCCTCCACAGGACTTGCGCGCTCCGCCCCCTCATGCATGTCAGGGAAGGGAAGGGACGGCACCCCCATGCCCGCAGATCTCGCCGTCATCGGACTCGGCCATCTCGGCCTCCCGCTCGCCCAGGCAGCCGTGGCCGCCGGGATCGAGACGGTCGGCTACGACAGCGGTCCGGCGACGGACTCCACCCTCACCGCCGCCGAGATCCGCCGCATGTCGGCGGCCGGCTTCCGGGTGACCACCAACCCCGCCGAACTCGGCCGGGTCCGCACGGCCGTCATCTGCGCCCCCACCCAGCTCGGCGCCGACCGCGCACTCGACCTGTCCGCGGTCGGCGAGGCGGGCCGCACGCTCGCCGCACGCCTGCGGCCGCACACCACCGTCATCCTCGAATCGGCGGCCCACCCGGGCGTCACCGAGGAGTACCTGCGCCCGATCCTCGAATCGGGCTCCCGCCTGCGCGCCGGCCGGGACTTCCACCTGGCCTACTCCCCCAGCCGCCTCGACCCCGGCAACCGCACGCACGGCATCTCCAACACCCCCAAGGTCATCGGCGGCCTCACCCCCGCCTGCACCGAGTCGGCGCACGCCTTCTACGCCCGACTCACCGAGAAGGTGGTCCGCGCCCGCGGCCTGCGCGAGGCCGAAACGGTCCAGCTCCTCGAAACCAACTACCGGCACGTCAACATCGCCCTCATGAACGAGATGGCCGTGCTCTGCCACGACCTCGGCGTGGACCTGTGGGACGTCATCCGGTGCGCCGAGACCAAGCCGTACGGGTTCCAGGCCTTCCGCCCCGGCCCCGGAGTCGGCGGCCACGGAGTCCCCCTCGACCCCAACTACCTCCCCCACACCACCCGCACCCCGGGCCACCCGCTGCGCATGGTCGGTCTGGCGCAGGAGATCAACGACCGGATGCCGCAGTACGTCATCCAGCGCAGCGCCACCCTGCTCAACGAGCACGGCAAGTCCGCGCGCGGCGCCCGCGTCCTCCTCCTGGGCGTCACCTACAAGCCGGACCTCGCGGACCAGGAGGGCTCCCCGGCACGCGAGATCGCCAGCCGCCTCCTCGACCTCGGTGCGCTGATCAGCTACCACGACCCGTACATCGCCGGATGGCGCGTCAGGGACCAGCCCGTCCCCCGCGCCGAATCCCTGTACGAGGCCGCCGCCAATGCCGATCTGACGATCCTGCTCCAGCACCACCGCACCTACGATCTGCAAGGCCTGGCGGTGAAGGCCCAGTTGCTGCTGGACACCCGCGGCGCCAGCCCGGCGGGCGCCGCGCACCGCCTCTAGTGCTGTGGCCGGAAAGGTTTGCCGGGTCGCGGTGTCCGGTGCGGTGCATCGCAAGGCGGAGGACCCCGACTCGTACTGGACGTACCGTCGTGGTCCGACAACACGGCGAGGTGCCGTGCCGGG